>NZ_JBFTZQ010000009.1:0-227943 GCF_056406715.1 Arthrobacter sp. P1_B11 | reverse complement strand
CGTCCTGGGTGCCGCCCAGCTGCGGCGATGCCAGCGTCTTTCCCTTCAGGTCAGCCGGCGTCTTAATCCCGGGCTTGACCACCAGCTGCGCGCCGCCGGAGGCTGCCCCGGCGATGATGCTGATGGATTCGCCCTTGCTCTTGACGAACGAGTTGATGGCCGGGTTCGGGCCGATGTAGGTCGCGTCGATGGCCCCGGCGTTGAGCGCCTCGATGGCCGCCGGGCCGGCGTTGAACACCTGCGTGGAGAGTTTGGTGCTGCCCAGGTTGTCCTTGATAAAGCCCTGATTGACGCCCACCAGGGCAGCGGCGTGCGTGATGTTGCCGAAGTAACCCAGCTTGAGCTCATGGGCGGGTCCACTGGGGGCCGCTGGCGCAGCCGACGCGTTGGAATCCCGCGATACGGCAGAGGCAACAATGGCGCCCACACTGATCAGCAGGACCAAACCAAGGGCCAGGGCGATCTCCAGGGCACGCCTGCGCTGGGGCCCCTGGCTCTCGCCGGCCTCAATGCGGGTCATGCCCGGCCTGGAACTAGTCATGAATTCACCATAGGGAGTGTCATAAACAGGGTTCAATGGGCCGGAAACGGGGGGTCACGCGCGTTCATCTAGCGTCACATTCGGACGGGGGCCAGCCTTCGCACCTGACCACCCTCCGCTGCCCGTCCTTTCGGTGGACCCAGGCCTAAGACAGATAGCCGTCGGCCGCAGCCAGGGCGTCGTCCAGGATGGCGAGGCCCGCGGCGGCGTCGGCGTCGTTCACGTTTAGGGGAGGAGCGACATTGACGCGGTTGCCCATAGTCAGCGGCAACAGACCCCGATCCAGGCACGCCTTGACGAAGGAGACCATCGGCGCGTTCGCCGCGCCAGTGGCTCCTATCGGCACGAGCGGGTCTCTGGTCAGCCGGTCGCGGACGAGTTCGACGGTCCAGAGGCCGCCGATGCCGCGAACATCCCCGACACACTCATGCTTCGCCGCAAGCTCACGGAGTCCTGGCCCAAGGACGTCCCCGCCGAGGCGTGCTGCTGCAGCGACGGTGCCCTCCTCGTGCATCGCGTTGATGGCGCCGACGGCTGCTGCGCAGGCGAGTGGGTGGCCGCTGTACGTCATGCCCGCGGGGTAGGGGCGTTTGGTGAACATCTCGTAGATCGCGTCGCCGACCAGCACGCCGCCCAGCGGCACGTACCCGGAGTTCACTCCCTTCGCGAACGCCATCAGGTCGGGTGCCACGCCATCGTGGTCGACGCCGAACCAGGCTCCCGTGCGGCCGAAGCCGACCATCACCTCGTCCGCGATGTAAACGATGCCGTGGCGGTCACACAGGTTGCGGACCCCACGCAGGTAACCGGTTGGCGGCACGATGACGCCCGAGCTGCCGATCACAGATTCCAGGACCAACCCGGCGATCGTCGAGGGGCCCTCCAGGAGGATCACCTGCTCGAGGTGGGCGAGCGCCCGCTCGGACTCTTCCTCCGGGGTCCTCGACCCGAACGCCGACCGGTACAGGAAAGGACCGAAGAAGTGGACGGCACCCGCCGCCCCGGTGTCCGAGGCCCAGCGGCGCGGGTCGCCGGTGAGGTGGATCGATGCCGCCGTTGAGCCATGGTAGGAGCGGTAGGCGGCGAGCACCTTCGGTCGTCCCGTGTAAAGGCGCGCCATTCGAACCGCATGCTCGATGGCCTCTGTTCCGCCGGTGGTGAACAGCACGTGCCCGAGGCCCTCCGGCGCGACCTCCACAATCAGCCGCGCCGCCTCGCTCCGGACGTCGGACGCGTGGCTGGGCGCAAGCGTGCACAGACGGTCGGCTTGTTCCTTGATCGCAGCGACGATGCGCGGATGTTGGTGACCGAGGTTGGTGAACACCAGTTGCGAGCTGAAATCCAGGTAGCGCCGTCCATTGGCGTCGACGACATAGCTGCCGGAGCCACCGACAAACGTAGGCACATCGCGCGGCCCCTGCACCGCCCAGGGGTGGAAGACCAGTTCGTCGAGATTCATGACATCCTCCGTTGCTTCAGTGCCGGAATGTTCACCCCTACTGCTTCACCTTGGCACCGCCTTGCAGCAGCGTCCAGAGCACCCCGACGGTGCAGGTTCAGTCGCCCTTGACGTTGACCAGTTGCCGCAGCTTGTGCCTTACCTTGACGAGATCAGCGGAGTCGCGCATGACCTGGTCTATCGGCTTGTAGGCCGCCGGGATCTCGTCGATAAACGCCTCGGTGGCCCGGAATTCAATCCCGTGCATGGCCTCCTTCAGTTCCGCCAGGGTGAAGGTCTTGCGGGCCGCGTTCCGGGAGTATTCGCGGCCGGCGCCGTGCGGTGAGGAATTCAGCGACACGGGGTTGCCCAGGCCTTCCACGACATAGGAGGCAGTGCCCATGGAGCCCGGGATCAGGCCCGGGTCCCCCGCCTCGGCCTTGATGGCCCCTTTGCGCGACACCCAGACGGACTTGCCGTAATGGGTTTCCTGCGCAGTGAAGTTGTGGTGGCAGTTGATCCGTTCGCTTTCATGCACCCTGCCGCCCACCCAGGTGCCGAACTGCGTGATCACCCGGTCCATCATTTCCTCACGGTTCAGCAGGGCGAAGTGCTGGGCCCACCGCAGTTCCTTGATGTACCGGGTGAACTCGGGGGTGCCCTCCTCCAGGGAAGCCAGGTCCGGGTCCGGCAGCGTGATCCGCTTCTCTCTGCTGAACCGCTGCGCCACCCCAATATGGTGCTGCGCGATCTTGTTGCCAACGCCGCGCGAGCCCGAATGCAGGAACAGCCAGACGGCGTCTGTCTCATCCACGCACACCTCGATGAAGTGGTTGCCCGAACCCAGCGAGCCGAGCTGCAACTCCCACTTGGCCACGTACTGGCCGGGATCAAAACCCGCCTTGGCCGCCAGCCTCCCCAGCTCAGCGACGCGGGGTTCGGCAGTGGCCAGGACTTTCCGGTTGTTGTGGCCTGCGGACAGTGGAATGACACGCTCAATGTCCTCGCGCAGCCGCCTCCGGTCCCGGGGCAGTTCCTTCAGCGAGTACTGCGTCCTGACCGCGATCATGCCGCAGCCGATGTCCACTCCCACGGCAGCCGGCATGATCGCGCCCAGTGTGGGAATGACGGACCCCACCGTGGCGCCCTTGCCGAGGTGCGCGTCCGGCATCAGAGCCAGGTGCGGGTAGATGAACGGCAGCCGGGACGTGGCGAGGGCCTGCTCACGCGTCTTGTCATCCAGGATCGAGGCCCAGTTGATGAGCCTGCTATTGATGGTTTCCACGGCTTCCCCTCCGCTGGATGAAACAGGCCGGCTGCGGCCAGGATCCGGCAGGATTCGGAGAAACTATTGCCCACGGACGGGGCTGAGTCAAGGGATTCCCGCACGCGGCCCACGGGCAGGGCCGGTCCTGCGGGGCAGGTCCTGCGGGCAGGCACGCGGGGCGGGGCCGGTCCTGGGGGGGCGGGCACAGAGAAGGCCCCGGTCCGGATAATTCCCGGGCCGGGGCCTCAGTCAATGCGAATCAGATGCTGTAGCGCTCGTCCTCGTGGTCTCCCGGGTGGTCGTTGACCAGTCCGGCAGCCAGCGTATTGCCGTCCAGCGGGTCGATCACCAGGAACGCACCCGTGCGGCGGTGGTGCAGGTAGTTCTCCAGCGGCAGCGGGGCGGCGAGCCGGAGCTGCGCGTGGCCGATGTCGTTGAGCTCCAGGCTGGACGCGCCCTCAAGCTTGAAGGTGGCGAGATCCAGCTTGCCGCTGACGCTGCGGACCAGGGCCTGCACGGTGCGCGTGCCGTGCTTGACCAGCACCTTGGCACCCTCGCGGAGCGGCTTCGGGGACAGCCAGCAGAGCGCGGCGTACAGGTCAGCCGAGCTTTCGCGGACGGTGCCTGCGGCGGCGATCGTGTCACCGCGGGCGACGTCGAACTCGTCGGCCAGGCGGATCGCCACGGACTGCGGCGCGACGGCTTCGTCCAGTTCGGCACCGGCGAAGTCGATGCCCGTCACCGTGGTAGTGCGGGGGTCCTGGCCGGGGGTCAGCACGCTGACCTTGTCCCCCACCTTGACCGAGCCCTCGGTGATCTGCCCGGCGTAAGCGCGGTAGTCGCGGTACATCTCCACGTCGAGTCCGCCGGCAACCGCGTCGGGTGCCAGCGCACCCTGCGGCCGGACCACCAGCTGCACCGGGAAGCGGAAACTTTCCAGGTGGCTTTCCAGCTCGTCGGCGGCGGGCAGGGTCTCAAGCACCTCGAGCAGTGCCGGGCCGGTGTACCAGGGGGTGCGCTCCGAGCGCTCCACCACGTTGTCGCCGTCGAGCGCGGAAACCGGAACCACCAGCAGGTCGGTGATGCCGTCAGCGCCGAGGCCGAGCTCGCGGCCCACCTTCTGCACGTCGGCTTCGATCTCGCGGAACACGCTTTCGCTGAAGTCCACCAGGTCGATCTTGTTCACGGCCACGATCACGTGGGCTACGCGCAGCAGCTGCAGCACGGACAGGTGCCGGCGGGTCTGCTCCAGGACACCCTTGCGGGCGTCAATGAGTACGACGACGGCATCCGCAGTGGACGCGCCGGTCACCGTGTTCTTGGTGTACTGCACGTGCCCGGGGCAGTCCGCGAGGATGAAGCTGCGGCGGTCCGTGGCGAAGTAGCGGTAGGCGACGTCGATGGTGATGCCCTGCTCGCGTTCGGCGCGCAGGCCGTCGGTCAGGAGTGCCAGGTCAATGCCGCCGGCCGAGCCGCCAAAGCCACGGTCCGCAGAGGTCCGGGCAACGGCGTCGAGCTGGTCGGCGAGGATCGCCTTGGAGTCGTGGAGGAGGCGGCCCACCAGGGTGGACTTGCCGTCGTCGACCGATCCGGCGGTGGCGAAGCGGAACAGCGAGGCGTGAGCGAGGGGTGCCTCGTCAAGAAGGGCCGCCGCGCGGGCTGTATCGATTTCGGTGCTCATTAGAAATAGCCATCCTTCTTGCGGTCTTCCATGGCGGCCTCGGAGATGCGGTCATCTGCACGGGTGGCGCCACGTTCGGTGATGGTGGAGGCGGCAACTTCGATGACGACGTCGCGCACGGTGGCGGCAGCTGACTCAACAGCGCCGGTGCAGGACATGTCGCCCACAGTGCGGTAGCGGACGGTCTTGGTGATGACTTCCTCATCGGGGCGGGGCTGGGACACTTCGCCCACTGCGCGCCACATGCCGTCGCGGGCAAAGACCTCGCGGTCGTGGGCGTAGTACAGGCCGGGCAGCTCGATGTTTTCGCGCTCGATGTAGCGCCACACGTCCAGCTCGGTCCAGTTGCTGATGGGGAACGCGCGTACGTGCTGGCCAACGGTGTGCCGGCCGTTGTAGAGGTTCCACAGCTCGGGGCGCTGGTTGCGCGGATCCCACTGTCCGAATTCGTCGCGGAGGCTCAGGATGCGCTCCTTGGCGCGGGCCTTGTCCTCGTCGCGGCGGCCGCCACCGAAGACGGCGTCGAACTTGTTGGACTGGATGGCGTCCAGCAGCGGGACGGTCTGCAGCGGGTTGCGGGTGCCGTCGGCACGCTCGGCCAGTTCGCCGCGGTCGATGAACTCCTGGACAGAGCCGACAACCAGCTTCAGGCCGAGGCGCTCAACGGTGCGGTCGCGGAAGTCGATGACCTCGGGGAAGTTATGGCCCGTGTCGACGTGCAGGACCGGGAAGGGAACCTTGCCAGGCCAGAAGGCCTTGGTGGCGAGGTGCAGCATCACGACGGAGTCCTTGCCGCCGGAGAACAGCAGCGCAGGCTTCTCGAACTCGGCGACGACTTCGCGGATGATATGGATTGCCTCGGACTCGAGGGTGTCCAGGCTGGAGAGGCGCGTGGAGGCTGCGACGTCAGTCACCTGGGTGGGCTCCTCAGTTAAGAAAGTGCTCATGCGTGTAGTCCGCATTCTGTCTTGTTGGTTCCTGCCCAGCGGCCGGCGCGGGGGTCATCGCCGGGTGCCACCTTGCGGGTGCAGGGCTGGCAGCCGATCGACGGGTAGCCCTGGGAGAGGAGCGGGTTGACGGGAAGGAGGTTGTCATCGGAGTACTGGACCAGCTGATCGAACGTCCAGGCCGCAACCGGGTTGACCTTAACCAGGCCGTTGGCTTCGTCCCACGTCACCAGGGGGGTGTTGGTGCGCGTGGGGGCCTCGTCGCGGCGGACGCCGGTGAACCAGAGCTCGTAGCCGGCGAGGGTGCGGCGCAGCGGAGCCACCTTGCGGAGGGCGCAGCACTGGGCGGCGTCGCGGGCAAAGAGGTCCTTGCCCAGGAGCCGGTCCTGCTGCTCCACCGTGTTCTCCGGGAGCACGTCCACCACGTTGACGCGGAGGTTGGCGGCCACCTCGTCACGCGTGGCATAGGTTTCCGGGAAGTGGTAACCGGTCTCGAGGAAAAGAACGTCGACGCCGGGAAGCTGGTCCGCCACAAGCGCCGGCAGAACGGCGTCGGCCATCGAGCAGGCCACGGCCACGGCGGGCAAGTCGAAGTTGCGCTCAACCCAGGCGATCACGTCGCGGGCCGGGGCGTCCCAGCCCAGCTCGGCGGCGCCGGCCTCGGCCAGTGCCTTGAGCTCCTCGACGGAGCGCTTGGCAGGGGTTTCAACCGGCTCAACCACGGGGTCAATCCCAAAAGAGGGGCCACGGCCGCCGGGGTCCCCGGCCGAGCTTGCGAGGTTGGGGAGTGGCTGGGGATTCACTGGAGTGCCTCCTCGTCTGCTGCGTGGGCCCACTCGGCGAAGGTCTGGCCTTCGGCGCGCTCGGCCACGAACTTGCGGACAACCCGCTCCACGTAGTCCGGCAGGTCCGCGACGTAGACCTTCAGGCCGCGGACGGTACGTCCGAGGCCGGCCTCTTCGCGGTCCGACGAAGCCAGCCCGCCGCCCAGGTGGACCTGGAAACCCGGGGAGGGGTCGCCGTCGGGCGTGGGAAGCATCATGCCCTTGAGCCCGATGTCCGCGGTCTGGATGCGGGCGCAGGAGTTGGGGCAGCCGTTGATGTGCAGGGACAAGGCATTCGGCAGCTGTCCGCTGTCTGCAAGGTCCGCGAGGCGGCGTTCCAGCTCGGCGATCGCAGTGGCTGCGGTGACCTTCGTTTCCACGATGGCCAGCTTGCAGTACTCGATGCCGGTGCAGGCAATGGTGCCGCGGCGGAAAACGGACGGCCGGGCGGAGAGGCCCAGGGTGTCGAGCTCGGCGACCAGCGGTTCCACCTCGTCCTTGGGCACGTCCAGCACAACGAGCTTCTGGTGCGGCGTGGTGCGCAGGCGGTAGGAGCCGCGGGCCTCGAGGGTGTCCGCGAGCTTCACCAGCTGCGCGCCGGAGAGGCGGCCTGCAATAGGGGTGGCGCCGATGAAGAACTTGCCGTCCTTCTGCTCGTGCACGCCCACGTGGTCGCCCGGCGTGGCCGGCTTGGGTGCGGCGGGGCCGTCGGCGAGCTTGTAGCCTAGGTATTCGTCCTCGAGGATCTGGCGGAACTTCTCGGGTCCCCAGTCGGCCATGAGGAACTTCAGGCGGGCCTTGGTACGCATGCGGCGGTAGCCGTAGTCGCGGAAGATGCTGGTGACGCCGAGCCATACGTCGGCAGCCTGCTCGGGCGTGACGAACGCGCCGAGGCGCTTGCCCAGCATGGGGTTGGTGGACAGTGCGCCGCCGGCCCAGAGGTCGTAGCCGATGCCGAGTTCGGGGTGCTTGACGCCCACCAGGGCGAAGTCATTGATCTCGTGCACCACGTCCTGGCTGGGGTGGCCCGTGATGGCGGTCTTGTACTTGCGCGGCAGGTTGGACAGGATCGGGTTGCCGATGAACCGCTCGCTCAGCTCGGCGATGAGCGGGGTGGGGTCGATGATCTCGTCCTTGGCGATGCCGGCCACCGGCGAACCCAGGATGACGCGGGGGACGTCGCCGCAGGCTTCCGTAGTGGACAGGCCGACGCCTTCGAGCCGGTTCCAGATCTCAGGGATGTCCTCGACCCGGATCCAGTGCAGCTGGATGTTCTGGCGGTCGGTGAGGTCCGCGGAATCGCGGGCGAACTCTACCGAGATGTTGCCGATCACGCGCAGCTGCTCGGTGGTGAGCGCGCCGCCGTCGATCCTCACGCGGAGCATGAAGTACTTGTCTTCGAGCTCGTGCGGCTCAAGCGTGGCGGTCTTGCCGCCGTCGATCCCGGGCTTGCGCTGGGTGTACAGGCCCCACCAGCGGAAGCGGCCGTGCAGGTCCTGGCCCGGGATGGAGTCGAAGCCGTCCTTGGAATAGATCGACTCGATACGCTCGCGGACGTTGAGGCCGTCGTCTTCCTGCTTCCAGGTTTCGTTGGCGTTCAGCGGCGTGGTTCCGTCCACCTTCCACTGGCCGTGAGGCTTTGCGGCGGGGCGGGAGGCACGGGCTGGGCGCGCGGGCTTGTCCGTGGCCGCTCCGGCTAGAGCTGTATCAGTCATGCATCGACTGTAGGGCCGCCCGGAAACCCGTCACAAAGGCCCCGGAAACGCTAAGTCACCTAGGGAAACATTTCGTCATGAATCGCCGAAGGGCCTTGAACAGCCGTCCCGCCTGTGCTTCGGGCTCGCGGCGGAATCACCCCTGCGAAACCAGCCCTGCGGGGCGTCAGGCCGGAACGTCAGTGCCGGGGCGTCAGGCCGGAGCGTGCTGCGCCGCAAGCGCCGCGTCGTAACGCTCCAGCGCGATCTCGGCGAGCACAGGCGACGGCAGCAGCGGTTCCGTCACCAGGTCCGCCCCGGCCTTGGCGAGCTGGTCATGGAAGAAGCCCGGCGCCAGGAGGTACGACGCAATGACCACGCGGCCACCCAGATCCACTGCCCCGGCGGACTCCCCCGCCCCGGCACCGCCCGAGGCCTCCTCGCGGAGCATGGCGACGGCATCGGGGACTGACGGCTTGGCGGAGGCGCCGTAAGCGGGCAGGATCCGGTTGGAGCGCAGCGCGCGGAGCTGGCCGGCGAGCTCCTCAACGCTGAGCGCGGCGTTGGGGTTCGAGGAGCCTGCGGCGGCGAGGACGATCGCGTCGTTGTCGGTGACGCCGGCCTCGCGGAGGCGCTGGTCCAGCAGCGCTGCCAGTCGCGGGTCCGGGCCCAGGGGCGCTGCCGCGATGCTGCCGGGCCGGCTCTTGACGGCCCGCGCGATGTCCACCTTCACGTGATAGCCCACGCTGAGCAGGAGCGGGACCACCACGGCGGAGGGGCCGGCCGATCCGCCGTCGGGGTCCTCAGGAAGTCCGGCCACCACGTCCACAAGATCGGGCTGCTGGACGTCCACATAGGCCTCACGGACGTCGAGTCCCGGGCGGAGCGCCGCGATGCCGCCGCGGAGGGCGTTGACCTCGGCAGCTCCCTGCGCGTTGGACGTCCCGTGGGCACAGGCGATCATGATCGGGCTATTCATAGGGGCTAGCGTAACGTTGGAGCCGCACTGTCCGCCCCTTGAAATAAGCCGGGACGCTCCATGACATTCCCTTTTGACATCGCCCTGGTATGGCTGGACTTGGCCGGTATCTTCTTCTTCGCCGTCTCTGGATCGCTGCTTGCGGCGCGGAAACAGTTCGACATCATCGGTTCCCTCCTCCTCGCGTCCATTGTTTCGCTCGGTGGCGGCGTGATTCGCGACATCATCCTCAACACCGGTCCGCCGGCTGCCTTCACCAACCCGGCCTACCTGGCGCCTCCTGTGCTGGCCACCGTGCTGGTGTACTTCCTGTTCTCCAGCGTCCAGCGCTTCACCTCCCTCCTGATCCTGTTCGACGCCGGCGGCCTGGCCCTGTTCTGCATCACCGGCACGCTCAAGGCACTGTCCTCCGGGATGAATCCGGTTGCGGCCGTCCTACTCGGCGTTACGACGGCGGTGGGCGGGGGCCTGCTGCGCGACATCACCGCCAATGAGGTGCCCCAGCTGTTCGACCCCAAGGACATCTATGCTCTCCCGGCCTTCACCGGTGCCGCGCTGACCACCGTGCTCTGGGTTTCGGGGGCCTTCAATGCGGTGACCGCGTGTGCCGTGGCGGCCGTGGTGTTCGCCTTCCGCGTGGCTGCCTGGCGCCGTTCGTGGCACGCTCCGCTGGCCGTCCGGGGGTGGCACCGGCTGGGGCTGGACTCGGGAAATTCTAGGGGCCGGGATTAGCTAGGATAAGAGCCATGACTGACATGTTCCTCGAGAAGTTCCGCGCGCTTGTTCCGAAGTATCTCGAAGACGAATGGCAGGAAGAGGACGGGCTTCCCGACGCGGAGCTCGACGCGGAACTCGCCGAACATCAGTTCACCATCCCCCTGGTGCTGCGCGAGTTTTACCTGGCCCTCGGCGGGTGCGAGGACCTCATGGAGGCCTACCACTACTTCTGGGACCCCGAGGAACTCGAGGTTGACGACGAAGGCTTCCTCATGTTCCTCGAGGACGAGGAGGAAAACTTCACCTGGGGCTTCCGCATCGGCGACCTCAGCGTCCCGGATCCCATCGTGTACCGCCGCAACAACGCCCGCGGCCAGTGGAAGAGCGAGGAAGGCACCTTCTCGGAGTTCGTCTTCGACATGTTCGACTGGGCGTTCAACGACGAGGACTGAGGCTCCGCCTCCGCCGGCGCTTCCTACTCCGCCGCCCTCCTGACCTCGAATGACGGTCTGGTGGCAACAACACGCCGTGGCACCTGCGTGTCTCCGAGGACGGACCGTCAAAGAAGGTCACGACGGCGGCACCCCCTCGGGCGCGGCGGGTCACCAGCCGGGGGCGAACCAGCCAGGCGCGAACCGGCCCAGGGCTCGGAGCCGGAGCACCGCCTGGACCTGCTCCACCATGGCCGTGGGGTGGTGCACCACATCGTCGTAGTAGTAGCGCAGGGTGAGGTGGCCGCCAAGCATTCCAACATTGTTCCTGCGATGGTCCTTCTTGACCTGCCGCGGCTCAAAATGCGAGGAGCCGTCCAGCTCCACCACGACACATTCCTCCACCAGGCAGTCCACCTCGCCCACGCCTGGCAGGATGACATGCATCCGGACGCGGAGGCCCGCCCCGACGAAATGGGTGTGGGCCAGGATTTCCAGCACCGAATCTGCCCTCGGAATGAGCAGGTCCAACACGGCGCGGGCCCTCCCGTTCCTGTTACCGGCAAGCTTTTTCCTGACGAACGCTGCCGAGATCTGGCCGCTGCCAGTGGCGGACTGCACCAGCACCAGTGCATCCAGCTCCGGCAGGCACCTCAGCGCGTGGAGAAGCACGTCTGCCAGGCCGGCCACAGGATAGGCCGGATGCGGGGCATGAGTGCAGGGCGCGTGGTCAACGACACCCGCCTTGGGAACGCCGTTCCCGCAGCTCAGGTGGAATGCTGCCTCCGGACGCAACGTCCACAGGTTGTAGAAGCGCGCTGCCGAGATGCACGTCAGCCGGGCGTTGGCGCGAAAGGCGGCCAGGACGCCGTCGTCCGCGTTGCGCGTCGCGTAGACGCCGCGAAATGGACGATACAGCTGGCCGGCGCGGACCGCACTGTCGAGCTGGAGACGCCGGAAGCCGGCCTGCAGGAGATCACTGCGCTTGACTGCCCCACCCCGGTGCCGGACAAATCCGAGAAGCTCCATGGAGCCATCGTGGCCAAGGTCCGCGGCGCCGGCTACCGACCGGTGGCCCTATGTGGACAATCCCTGGCTGCCGCTCCCGAACTGCTTTCACGCCCGATCGGTCGCGGCGCGCCACCTCGCCGGCGTGTCCCGGGCCCCCACCGTCCGAACAGGGTCACGACGGGAGCAGCAAGACCGTGACAGGCTGGTTAACAGCGGATTTGATGTTTATGACAAAGCTGTCATAGACTCATTCACGGATCCACTAAACGCCTCCGGTGGATCTGATGCGAACGGAGAAACGGCCCCGGTTCCTGGCAGTGTGGCGCTGCAGGGAACCGGGGCCGTTCCGTTTAAGCCCGTGTGGCCAAGCCCTTGTAGCCAAGCCTGTAGCCGGGGACGGAGCTAGCTCGCGCGGTCCACCACGGCCCGGGCGAAGCTGGTCAGCGAGTCCTTCACCACGCCCTCCGGCAGAGGGGCAAGGGCAGCAATCGCTTCGTCCGCCCAGGCCCGGGCAACAACCCACGACTCGGCGGTCACGGGGTGCTCGCGGAGGCCGGCAACAGCTTCGGCGAGTGCCTCGTCCGAGGTGAGGTCGCCGTCGATCAGTTTGAGAAGTTCGACGGCGGACTGGTCGCCATTCGTCGCAGCGCTGCGCAGCAGCAGCACCGGGAGGGTGGGAACGCCTTCGCGCAGGTCCGTTCCCGGGGACTTGCCGGACTTCACCTTGATGCCCGTGACGTCGATGACGTCGTCGGCCAGCTGGAAGGCCACGCCCACCTTTTCGCCATACTCAACCAGGAGCTCCTCGTAGGCTTCGTCGGCACCTGCGAAGATCGCGCCGAGCTGGCCGGAGGCAGCCACGAGCGAGCCGGTCTTGTCCGCGATGACCGAGAGGTAGTGCTCCACCGGGTCCTCGTCGGGGCGCGGGCCAACGGTTTCGTGCAGCTGGCCCAGGCACAGCCGCTCAAAGGTGCGGGCCTGGATTCCCAGTGCGCGCGAGCCCAACTCGGACACCAGGATCGACGCACGGGCGAAGATGAGGTCGCCGGTCAGGACGGCCACCGAGTTGCCCCAGACCTCGTGTGCCGTGGGGGCGCCGCGGCGGAAGGGTGCCGAGTCCATGACGTCGTCGTGGTACAGCGTGGCCAGGTGGGTCAGTTCCACCACCACCGCGGCCTGCACCACGGCGGGCAGCGAGGCGTCACCAAGGTGGGCGCAGAGCAGGGTCAGCAGGGGGCGGATGCGCTTGCCGCCGGCTTCCACGAGGTGGCGCGACGTTGCGTCAGCCAGCGGATCCGAGTTGGCGATGGCTTCGCGGAGTTTCTTCTCCACGCGCGCCAGGTTGTTGGTGATCGCAGGCCCGAGTTCGGGGTCCCCCGCAATGGCCGCGAAGCCTGCCGGCAGCTGCAGTCCGGTGGCGATGGCGGTGGTGTTGAGGCTGGGTTCGGACGTCGGCAGGCCATGCCCGGCGTGCGTCCAGCTGTGGTTCGCGGAGTTGGTCACGGGTTAACCCTAACTTTTTGTTGCGGAAACCGCTGATTTGAGGCCGGACGGCGGCTGGACAGACGAATTGGACGTGGCCGGCACCAGCAGCTCCAGCACCCGGATCACCCGGTCCTCGAAGCCTTTGGCGGACGGGTCGGTCAGGTTGGCCAGCAGCCGGACCACGAAGCGCATCAGCACGGGGAAGGGCATCCCGGTCCGCAGGGCGAGCTTCATCACCGCGGGCTTGCCGATCAGCGCGGCAAATGCGCGCCCCAGCGTGAAGTGCGATCCCCACTGTTCCCGCACATAGTCCGCATACCCCGCGAGGCGGGCATCGGCGTCGGACGCGTTCCAGCCGCCGGAAGCGGGCCGGCTGGAAGCCAACCGAGACGTGTCGATGATGAACTCGGCCGCGAAGCGGGCGGACTCCATGGCGTAGGAGATGCCCTCGCCGTTGAACGGGGACACCATGCCGCCGGCGTCGCCGAGCAGCAGCAGGCCGGGCGAGTAGTGCGGCGTGCGGTTAAAGCCCATCGGCAGCGCGGCGCCGCGGATCTCGCCCACCTGGTTTTCGGGCGTGAAGCCCCACTCGGCAGGCATGCCGGCAGTCCACTCACGGAGCACCTGCTTATAGTCGAGCTTGCCGAATTCCTTGGACGAGTTGAGGATGCCGAGGCCCACGTTGGAGGTGCCGTCGCCCACGCCGAACACCCAGCCATAGCCGGGCAGCAACTTGCCGTCGCGGCCGGGAAGCTCCAGCCAGCCCTCCATCCAGTCGTCGTCGTGGCGCGGCGACGTGAAGTAGGTGCGCACCGCGACTCCGAGCGGGCGGTCATCGCGCTTTTGGATGCCGAGCGACACGGCGGTGCGGGTGGAGTTGCCGTCCGCGGCGAGCACGACGTCGGCGGTAAAGTCGCGCGTCTCCCCCGTCTTGCGCCCGGACTCGTCCAAGAGCGCTGCGCGGACGCCGCTGACGCGGCCGTCCTCGCTGCGGAGCGCTTCGGTGACGCTGTGGCGTTCGAGCACCACGGCGCCCGCGGCCTGCGCGTGCCGGGCCAGCTCCTCGTCGAAACCGAGGCGGGTACGGATCAGGCCATACTGCGGAAAGTCGGACACCTCGGGCCAGGGAAGTTCGATGGAGCGGCCGCCGGCGAGGAGGCGCAGGCCCTTGTTGCGGCGCCAGCCGTCCTCTTCAGGGTGCGGCAGGCCGAGCTTCTGGATCTCCCGGACGGCCCGCGGAGTGAGGCCATCGCCACACACCTTTTCCCGCGGGAAGCTGGTTTTTTCGAGGACCGTGACATCCACGCCGGCCTTGGCGAGGTAATACGCAGCGGTGGATCCGGCCGGGCCTGCGCCGACAATCAGTACGTTCACGGTGTCAACGGGCGCCGCGCGGGATGTTGCGGCGCAGCTTGGCCACCGGCCCGGTGTGGGCGGCGATTGCGGCAGCCCCGCCGTCGGCCAGCGGCTTGTGCGCGCGGTGCACCGCCACGATTCCGCCGCTGAGGTTGCGGTAGGTCACGTCTTCCCAACCGGATTCCTGCAGCCACGCGGCGAGGTGGTCCTGGTCCGGCCAGGCGCGGATGGATTCAGCGAGGTACACGTAGGCGTCCGGGTTGGAGGACACCTTGACAGCGATGGCAGGCAGCGCACGCATGAGGTATTCGGTGTACATCGTGCGCCACAGCGGCACTACCGGCTGGGAGAACTCGGCGATGACCACCTTGCCGCCGGGCTTGGTCACCCGGAGCATCTCGGCCAGGGCCTTCTTGGGCTCGTTGACGTTGCGCAGGCCGAAGGAGATGGTGCTGGCGTCGAAGGTGTTGTCCGCGAACGGCAGGTTGGTGGCGTCACCGGCGATGAAGTCGATGTCCGGGCGGCGGCGCTTGCCCACCTTGAGCATCCCGAGGGAGAAATCGCAGGCCACCACATCTATGCCTGCATCGGCATATGGCTCGCTGGACGTGCCTGTTCCGGCGGCCAGGTCCAGCACGCGCTGGCCTGCCCTCACATCCATGGCTTCCACCACGACCTTGCGCCAGCGGCGGGTCTGCCCCATAGAGAGGACATCGTTAACGACGTCGTATTTAGCTGCGACGTCGTCAAACATCGTGGCTACTTCGTCCGGACGCTTATCCAAGGATGCTCGGTTCACCCTGACAATCTACCTGAATCTACCGTTTTGTATTTGCCGCCACGGGTAGGAACAGGCAGCTTCAAGTACCGGAGAGTACTGTTGATCCATCATGACCAGAACGCTCCGCACCTTGACAGTCCCTTTGGATGGAGAATCGACTCCCGGGGGGCTGCCGTCGTATCTGGTGCGGGACGATGTCCTCTGCTGGACCCGCCGCGAAGCCGGCCTTGTGGGCTTCGGCGAGGTGGCACGGTTCACGGCCACCGGCCCGGAGCGCTTCCTGGAGGCCGACATCTGGTGGCGTCACCTCGTCATCGAGGCGGACATCACCGACCACGTCGAATGCCCGGGCACCGGCCCGGTGGCCTTCGGCTCGTTCGCGTTCTCCAAGGTTTCGGCCCACGAGTCGCGGCTGATCGTGCCGGAGATCGTGGTGGGCCTCCGTGACGGCCGCACCTGGCTCACCCAGATAAGGGCCGACGACGGCGAACTCACCGAAGAGGGCGCCCTCGCCGCACTGAACGGGTGGCTGGAGGCGTCCGGGCCCGCCGCCCCTGGTTCCTCCGCTCCTGGTTCGTCCGCTCCGACCGCCTCCCGGGGTACCCCCGCTGCCTCCCGTGGCGACGTGCCCGCTGAGGCGGGGACCGCCGTCGGGCGTTCAGAGACTGCCACCCTGCAGACCGGTTCTCTGAGCGAAGAGGACTGGATGACCGCGGTCGCCGCCGGGGTGGCCGAAATCCGCACCGGCCGGCTGGAGAAGCTGGTTCTTGCCCGGGACGTCGTCGCCACAGTCCCGGACGGCGTTAACGCGGCGGAAGTGCTCCGCGAGCTCGCCGTGCGGTACCGCGAATGCTGGACCTACGGAGTGGACGGGCTGGTGGGTGCCACGCCCGAAATGCTGATCCAGGTGGAAGGCCGCACAGCGCAGGCCCGCGTCCTGGCGGGAACCCTGGACCGCCGCGACGCTGTCGGCGAGGCCGGGCTCCCGCTGGACTATGCCGAGCGCGTGCTGGCTGGCTCCGAAAAGCAGCGGCACGAGCACGAGATCGCGATCCAGTCACTGACCACGCAGCTGGCGCCATTCTCGGAGGCGATGAACGCGCACAGCGAACCGTTCATCTTGGAGCTCCCGAACGTGTGGCATCTGGCGTCGGACGTCAAGGCGGAGCTCACCGAGGTGGAGGGGCACGTCCCCACGTGCCTTGCCCTGATTAACGCGCTTCACCCCACGGCGGCGGTGTGCGGCACGCCAACGCAGGTGGCCGGTGCCCTGATCCGCAAACTCGAACACCTGGACCGCGGGCCGTACGCCGGGCCTGTGGGGTGGCTCGATGCCGCGGGGAACGGCGAATGGGGCATCGCCCTGCGCGGAGCCGTCATCGAATCACCGAACACCGTCCGGTTATATGCCGGCTGCGGAATAGTCGAGGGATCGCATCCGGAGGCCGAGCTGGCGGAGACGTGGGCCAAGTTCCGTCCGATGCTGGAATCGCTGGGCATCAGCAGCTAGGGCTACCGCAAAGCCAGGGTAGGACTGGGCTAAGCGGGCGGGGTGGCGTAGATTGACAGAGTCCGGGATTCCAGACACGTGACGGTGCCAAGGTCTTGAAATCCGGTGTGCTTTAGTTGTCCAATGGTGAAACTAAGTTTTCTGTGATGCACATCTCTTATTCAGAGATACACTATGAACCGCTTTAGACCCGCATACTCCTGCAACAAAAGGTAAGAAACATGCAGCTCAAGTCCCTTGCCACGGCCAAGCTCAGCGCCAAGGCCGCCGCAATCCTCGCTGTCGGGGCCCTGAGCCTCACCGCATGCGGCGGGGGCGGCTCGGCTCCCGCGGCAAGCAGCAGCACTGGCAGCGTTCAGCTCATCAACGCCGGCAAGCTCACTGTCTGCTCGGACATTCCCTACGAGCCGTTCGAATTCCAGAAGGACGGCAAAAACGTCGGCTTCGACATGGACATCGCGGCCGAGCTCGCCACGGATATGAAGGCCGAGCTCAACGTGGTGGACAGCTCCTTCGAGGCTATCGAAACCGGGACGGCCCTGACCCAGTGCGACGTCTCGATCTCCTCCATCTCCATCACGGACACCCGCAAGTCCGTCATGGACTTCTCCAACCCGTACCTGAACGATGACCTGACCCTGGTTGCCACCGAGGCGTCCGGCATCACCAACATCGACAGCGCCAAGGGCAAGAAGGTGGGCGTCCAGCAGGCCACCACCGGTGCGCAGTACGCCAAGGACAAGGGCCTCGACGCGCAGCAGTTCGAGGACACCGGACTCCTGGTCCAGGCCCTCAAGGCAGGCACCATCGACGCCGCGCTCGGCAACCAGTCGGTTCTCGGCTATGCCATCAAGGACGATGCCAAGATCAAGCGCGTCGAAAACTACGCCACCGGTGAGAAGCTCGGCATCGCCATCAAGAAGGGCAACACCGCTATGGCTGATCAGGTCAACTCGACCCTCAAGCGCCTGGCCGACGGCGGCTCCTTGAAGAAGTACGAGACCACCTGGTTCGGCGAAGCAGCCAAGTAAGCCAGCGCTTCGGCCTGAGACCTACGCAGCCGGGGCCCCGTTCAGGATCTGCTCAGCAGTCCGTGCGGGGCCTCAACTGCGCAAAACGAATGTGAGCACACCATGGCAATGACCGCACGTCAACGAGCCAAAGTCAGTCTGTACATCCAAGCCGGAATCTTCGTCGTGGCCGTGGCCGCTCTGATTCTGGCAACGGACTGGAAGACCGTCGGCAACAGCGTCTTCAACTTCGGCAAGATCGGCCCGATGTTCCCCGGAATCATCCTCGTCGGCCTGAAGAACACCCTGATCTACACCGCGCTGGCGTTTGTCGTCGGCCTGTCCGGCGGCCTCCTGCTGGCACTCATGAAGCTGTCCACCTTCCCCCTGTACCGCTGGATTGCCACCGGCTACATCGAATTCTTCCGCGGCGTGCCGGCGCTGCTGGTGTTCATTGCGTTCGGCTACGGCGTGCCACTGGCCTTCGGCGTTTCATGGGACGTCAACATCGTGGTGATGGTTTCCCTCGGCATGGTGGCCTCCGCCTACATCGCCGAGACCCTGCGCGCCGGCCTGCAGGCCGTTCCGAAGGGACAGATGGAAGCCGCGCGGTCGCTCGGCATGCCGATGTGGCGGGCCATGGTCACCATTGTGATCCCGCAGGCCTTCCGGATTGTGCTGCCCCCGCTGACCAACGAGGTCATCCTGCTGACCAAGGACTCCTCGCTGATCTACGTGCTGGGCCTGACCGCCTCGCAGTACGAGCTCACCAAGTTCGGCCGTGACGGCATCTCCAGCTTGGGCGCGGGCCTCACGCCGCTTCTGGTGGCCGGTGCGTTCTACCTGGTGATCACCATCCCGCTGAGCCTCCTGGCCCGGAAGTTCGAAAGCCGCTCCGCGCGGACCAAGCGATAGGCAGAGAAGTCATGAACGACGTCGTAATTCCCTCCCGCAACCACACCGGGTCTGTCCATGCCGCCGGGGTCTCCATCAAGGACCTGCGCAAGTCCTACGGCTCCAACGAGGTCCTCAAGGGCATCAGCCTGGACGTTGCCCCGGGCGAGGTTGTCTGCCTGATCGGCCCGTCCGGCTCGGGCAAGTCCACGCTGCTGCGCTGTGTCAACCTTCTGGAGCAGCCCAACGAGGGCACCATCCACGTGGGCGGCTTCGAGGCCACTGACCTGGACGTGGACATCGACAAGATGCGCCGCAAAGTGGGCATGGTGTTCCAGCAGTTCAACCTTTTCCCGCACCTGAATGCGCTGCGCAACTGCACCGTGGCGCAGACCAAGGTGCTCAAGCGCTCCCAGGCCGAGGCTGACAACGTGGCCCAGGCCAACCTTGACCGCGTGGGGTTGGGGCACCTCGCCGACCGCTTCCCGGACCAGCTGTCCGGCGGCCAGCAGCAGCGCGTGGCCATCGCCCGGGCGCTGAGCATGGACCCCGAGCTGATGCTTTTCGATGAGCCCACGTCCGCTCTGGACCCCGAGACCGTGGGCGATGTCCTCTCTGTCATGCGGAACCTGGCCAAGGAAGGCATGACCATGCTCGTGGTCACGCATGAGATGGGATTCGCCCGGGAAGTCGCCGACCGCGTGGTCTTCATGGACGGCGGCGTGGTGGTGGAGGAAGGCGTGGCCGAGCACGTCATCAGCTCGCCCACGCAGGGCCGCACCAAGGAATTCCTCAAGCGCGTGCTGGACCCGACGCACATCGAGATCGCAGAGTAGGCTTCTTCGCTGCGCTTCTCGCTTGACGCTGCGCAAATGCCCTGACGCTACTGGAATTCCGGTAGCGCCGGGGCATTTGGGTGTCACGGGGGAATTTGCGCATCCGCTGAACGGGCGCGACGGCGGGGCACGCCGGCCGTCGCCAGCTTCCGTTCCAGTCGCCCGGGGGTCGTTAGGTCCGACCAGATCCACCGGACTACGGCACGACCGGTCGCCCGGATCCGGTCCTCCCTGTACTTTTCATCGACCACGGCTTGGGACGGGCTCCGGCCTTGGAGGTACTCCGGCTTCAAGTACTTGTCGACGCCGTCGAACTCGCCGGCAACCCGGACGCCGCGCCAGTAGTAATCTGCGTAACCAACGAGCCCATCCGCATCACGGACCTCGTACTGCAAGACCGGTGGCTCAAAGCCCTTAACGCTCATGAGGGCACGGCCGTACGACTCTCCCGCTGAACCAGAAAGCGGATCCGCAAAATCAACGGCCGCCGCGATCCTGCGGGCGGCCGCGGACGTGTAGTTTCCAGCGACACCAGCCAAAAGCGCTTCCTTGGACAGAGCCGGTAGCCCCTTCCCCTTGTCCGGCCTGAGCACGTGGTCCGGCGGAACGATGGCCTCGGCAAAGGACGTGAACGCAGCGAGATCCAGCACGGTGCGCACCCGTCCGGTGACCAAAAGTCCCTCGCGCCGGACCGCCGTCAGGCCAGCCGGATCCGCGTAGTGCCGGCGGACACCGGCACGGGACAGGCCGCCGTCGTTCTGGAGAGTCAGGGCATGCACCACTTCCTGGCGGCCAACCGTGGGGATGCCCCAGACGCTGGCTGCGGAATGGCGGGCAAACACCGTGGGTGAACCGCAGGTTTCCGCTGCGGCACTCACCCGTAGCCGCTATTGCTCCCAGGGTTTGAGGGCATGCCAGGCGACCCCATCCACGTACACGCCGTGCCGGATCCTGACCAGCGCGCCGGCATTGGAGCGCCGCGCGAGGTCCTTGGGTGTCAGCCCCTGCTGTATGTGATCGCGGGCGAGAATCAGTCGCGGCAGTTCGGTCATGGATGGAACAATCGCAGCTTTGGGCAGCGCCGAACAGCGGCGATCGGGGCTA
Organism: Arthrobacter sp. P1_B11; assembly: GCF_056406715.1. Taxonomy (NCBI): domain Bacteria; kingdom Bacillati; phylum Actinomycetota; class Actinomycetes; order Micrococcales; family Micrococcaceae; genus Arthrobacter; species Arthrobacter sp. P1_B11. Next base: position 207,437 of record NZ_JBFTZQ010000009.1, on the reverse strand, counting down.
TGTGGAAAATCCGGCCGACGCCCTTTGACGACGCGCACCTTGCTCCGCGACGCGCACATTGCCCCGCGCCCATGGAATTCCCGTAGCGTCAGGTATTTTCCGCGTCGAAGGGCGGAAAGCTAGTCCGCAAGCACGCCCGCCACGGCCGCGCTCACTGCCGCCTTGATCCGTGCGTGCAGGGCACGGAGGTCGTGCCGGTCGGTGCGCACTTCGATGATGGTGCGCCCGGCGAAGGGTGCGGCAAGCGCTTCGGCGAGTCCCGCCGTCGTACTCACCGCGCAGTGCCCGACGCCGTACGCTGCGGCGAGTGCCGCAATGTCCACTGAGTGGGGGGTGCCGAAGAGGCGTTCGACGGCGTCTCCGTAGCCGCCTGCCTCGGCCACCGCGCCGTGCTCCAGGAGGCTGAAGATGGCGCCGCCGGAGTCGTTGAGCACCACGATGCGCAGGTCGGGCTGAGCTTCGTCGGCGCCGAGGAGGAGGCTGCCGGCGTCGTGCAGGAAGGTGACGTCGCCCAGCAGCAGGGTGGTTTCTTGGTGGCCGCCGAGCGCGATGCCGGTGGCGGTGGAGACGGTGCCGTCGATTCCGGCGAGGCCGCGGTTGGCGAAGACTGTGGCCGACGGTCCGGGGGCGGGCTGGCCGGCGAGGTCAGCGTCGCGGATGCCGTTGGACGAGCCGAGGACCAGTTGGCCGCGCGAGTGCTGCCAGACGAGGGCGCCGACGGCCGGGCCGGTCGCCGCTTCGGCGTCGGCGAGTATGCCGTCTATGGCATGCTGGGCGGCGGCCCCCGCAAGCAGCCAGGCGTCGAGCCACGCCGAGGAACCGCGGCCCGCGAACTCCGCCAGTTCGGTCAGGCTTGTGATCGGGGTTTCGCGGCGGCGGCCCGGCTCGTGCCAGGCCACCGGGACGGGCTCGTACAGGGCGGCGGGGATGTCTGCCCGGGCCAGCAGTGCCGAGACGGGCCTGGAAAGTGTGGGACGTCCGAACACCACCGCGCGTTCGATCGGCTGCGCTGCCTCGGGGCCGAAGTGCTCCAGCAGCAGCCGGTACGGGCCCACAGCGTTCGGTCCGAACCGCGAGTTGGACGACGGCTCGGCCAGCAGGGGAAGGCCGTGCGCGCGGGCGAACGCCTCGGCGACCGGCCCGGCGTCGTGCCCTGCGAGCACTACTGTGCGGCACTCGGGCAGATCTGACGTTGTGTGCGTCAGGGTCATGGTGAGCGGCTCGGTGCCGATCCGGAACGTGCCGTGTCCGCGCTGTTCGGGCAGCCGCTCCCCCGCCTCCGGGACCAGCGGATCGCGGAACGCAAGGTTGAGCTGCACGGGCCCGGGCGGCGAGTCCTCGAAGGCCCCCGTGGCGGCGGCGAGGGCTGTGTCCACGGCGCGTTGGGGGCTGTCGCCGGCTGGGACGTCGACGGCGAAGCGCACGTGCTCGCCGAAAAGGTCCAGTTGGACGGTGGTCTGGTTTGCGCCGGTGCCGCGCAGCTCCTCCGGCCTGTCGGCCGAGAGCACGACGAGCGGCACAGCGGCGTGGTTGGCTTCCATGACCGCAGGCAGGAGATTCCCGACGGCGGTCCCTGAAGTGGTCAGGACAGCCACCGGAGCGCCGGTGGCCAGGGCAAGGCCCAGGGCGGTGAAGCCGGCGGAACGCTCATCGATCCGGACCAGCAGGTCCACCCTGCCCGCCGCCGACGCTTCCGCCAGCGCGTACGCCATGGGGGCCGACCGCGAACCCGGTGCGACCACCACGTACCTGACACCGCCGTCGAGCAGCGCGGCGACCGTGATTCTGGCCGCGGCCATCGATGTCAGACGGCTTTGGGGGCCGGCCAGCGGGGTGGAGTGCGTCTCGCTGCCCTGGCCGGCGGGCGGGGTGGAGTGCGCTGGAATGCTGACGCTGCCCGCACGGGCCTGCCTCGTAGGTGCCGCGCTGCCGGCGACGGGCCCTGTGGGCCTGGAGATAGCGGGCGCGGAAGGCTCGGTTTGGTCCTCGGAAGTCACCGAACCAGTCTGCCACCATCCCAACCCTCCCGCAGATCCCGCCCTCCCCCGCCACAGGACCTGCGAGAGGGTCGGCCAGAAACCCACAGAACCTGCGAGAGGGTCGGCCAGAAACCCACAGAACCTGCGAGAGGGTCGACCAGAAACCCACAGGACCTGCGAGAGGGTCGACCAGAAACCCACAGGACCTGCGAGAGGGTCGACCAGAAAGCCACAGGACCTGCGAGAGGGTCGGGAGCGGAGCCCCTACGCGCTCTTGCGGAAGACCTGGATCACGGACGGCCGCGGTGCCCGGACCTGGCCGCGCTTCGGTGTGGCACCGGCAGGCACGTAGTCCGGGAAGTACGAGTGCGGCGCCTCGAAGGTGCCTTCCTCGCCCGGGTGCTGCACGGAAACGAAAACAGTGCGTTCGTCGTCGTGGACGATGGGGCCGCACGTTTCGGCGTCGCGCGGGACGGCGAGGAACTGCTCCACGCGGCCGCGCTCGGTGCCTTCCAGGGTGACTTTGAAAAGCCCGTCCGCCTTGCCGATCCCGGAGGGGGCGCCGTCGGTGGAGATCCAAAGGTTGCCCACGGAGTCGAAGGCCAGGTTGTCCGGGCAGGAGATCGCCGAGACCTGGTCTGCCGGGAAACCGGAGAAGTAGGTGACGTCGCCGGTAGCGGGATCACCGCAGACCATCAGCAGGTTCCACGTGAACTTCGTCGAGGTCTGGTCGCCGTTCTCGGTGATCTCGACGATGTGGCCGTCCCGGTTTTCGTTGCGCGGGTTGACCTCCGTGGCGCCTTCCTTGCCCACCTTGCCGCGGTCGGAGTTGTTGGTGCAGGCCACGTAGACCTTGCCGGTGTGCAGACTCGGCTGGACGTCCTCGCAGCGGTCCATCTTGGTGGGGCCCACCTTGTCCGCGGCCAGTCGCGTGTAGACGAGCACTTCCTCCACGGACATCCCGGCGACCTTGGACTTCCCGCTCACCACGAGGGGCAGCCATTCGCCGGTGCCGTCGAAGGAACCGTCGGCCGGAACCGAACCGGAGCCGTCGATCTGGGACGCCGGTGCGTCGCCGGTGAACTTGGCCACGTACAGGTCGCCCTCGGAGAGCAGCGTCATGTTGTGACGGCGGTTCCCGTCGATGAACTTGTTCTTTGAGACGAACTTGTACAGGTAGTCGAAGCGCTCGTCGTCGCCCATGTAGGCCACAACGTGCCCGGACCTGGCCACGATCACGTTGGCGCCTTCGTGCTTGAAGCGGCCCAGGGAAGAGTGCTTCTTCGGGGTGGAGGTGGGGTCGAACGGGTCGACTTCCACGATCCAGCCGAAGCGGTTGGTTTCGTTCTCGTAGCCGGAGTTGTTGGCGTCGAAGCGCGGGTCATCAAGTTCCCACTGGCGGGCCGTGGGCTTGTTGGTGAGGCCGTAGCGCTTATCGGCGGCGGACGTGCCCGGGGCGACGAAGTAGCCGTTGAAGTTCTCCTCGCCGGACAGGACGGTGCCCCACGGCGTGGTGCCGCCGGAGCAGTTGCCCAGCGTGCCGTTGATCCAGCGTCCGGCCGGATCGGCAGTCGTTTTGACGAGGAGGGAGCCGGCGACGGGCCCCGTCAGCTCGTAGCGGGTGCTGTTAAGGTACCGCCGGTTCAGGCCGGCGCCCTTCACGTAGCTCCACGGCTGGTTCTTGTTCTTACGCTCCAGCTCCACCACGGTCAGCCCGTGGGCGGCGGCACCGACGGCCCGCATCTCGGCGGCCGGCATCGTGGCCGGGAACATGATGTTCTCGTTGGTGTACTCATGGTTGGCGAAGAGCAGGGCGCGGCGGCCCTTGCTGCCCGGGATCTCCAGGATGTCCGAGTAGTCGTTGTTGTAGCCGAACTGCCGCGACTGTGCAGCGGCGGTCTGGTTCGTGAGATCGAACGCGGGGGCGTCGTTGAAGATCGGGTCACCCCAGCGGATGACTGGCTGCCAGGTGAAGCCTGCCGGAACGGTCACGGCGTCGACGTCGGTGCCGATGGAGGGAATGGCGGTGAACTGAAGCTTGGACGTGCCCGCGCGGCCGTAACCGTTCGTCGCGGCGGCCGACAGGCCGGTCCCGCCGTCGGCAACGGCAGTTTCGGAAGAAGTCAGGGAGCCGCCGAGTACGACGGCGAGAGCACCGGCGGCGCCGAAGCCCAGGGCGGCGCGGCGGGACAGGGTGGTGGACGCGATGTCACGGAAGTAGCTGTTGGAGCTGGTGTTGCAGACGTCGCCCGAGCAGGCGTTGTCGCACTTCAGCGCACAGGTGACGGGGCTGCGCTTGCCTTTGGTGTGGCCGAGCATAGGCAGCAGGGCAAACTTGCGCCCGGGGATTTCAGACATGGAGAGACCTTCCAAGGGGTGAGATGCGGTCCCGGCCACCCTTCCAGCGAGAACTAAATGTGAGAGGACGCTCTGGTTAAGATCCGGTGAACTTACAGACCTGTAAGTTCATGTTCGCAGCGCAGGAAGAAGCAACTGCCGGGCGCCGGCGGGTCAGCTGATCCGGGCCGGGTTGAGCTTCAGCCGGCGCAGCAGCTGGGCGTTGAGTGCAACGACGATCGTGGACAGGGACATCAGCACCGCGCCGGCGGCCGGTGAGAGCACCACTCCCGCGAAGGCCAGCACACCGGCGGCCAGCGGGACGGAAATGATGTTGTAGCCGGTGGCCCACACCAGGTTCTGCCACATCTTTCGGTAGCTTGCCCTGGACAGATCCACCATGGACAGCACAGACCGGGGATCGTTGCCGGCCAGGATGACGCCCGCTGACTCGACGGCCACGTCCGTGCCGGCGCCGATCGCGATGCCTACTTCCGCCCTGGCCAGCGCCGGCGAATCGTTGACGCCGTCGCCCACCATGGCCACCTTCAGGCCGCGGCCCTGCAGCTCGGCCACCTTCTTGTCCTTGTCCGCAGGGAGCACCTCGGCGAATACCTCGTCGATGCCCAGCTCGGCGGCCACGGCCTGTGCCACCTGCCGGGCGTCGCCGGTGATCATGGCCACCCGGATACCCCGGTGCTGAAGTGCGGAGACAGCCCGCCTCGATTCGTCGCGGACGGCGTCCTCAAGGCTCACCGCTCCGAGAATCCTGTCGCCCTCCACCACGTGCAACACCGCCGCCCCGCGGCCCTTCCAGCGGCTGGTGGCTTCAGCCAATTCTCCGGTTTCCGCAATGCCTAGCTCCCGGAGCAGCGCAGGGCCGCCCACCTGAACGAGGCGGCCGTCCACGGCGGCCCGCACGCCCCTGCCCGTCAGTGACGTGAAGTCAGTGGCCAAGGGAATACGCAGTCCCTGCTCCCGTGCTGCCCGCACAATCGCCCGGGCCACGGGGTGCTCACTGTCCGCCTCAACCGCGGCGGCGAGACCCAGCAGCTCTTCCCTGCCCACGCCGTCCGCGCTGGCCGCATCCTTGAGTTCCGGCTCGCCCCTGGTCAGCGTGCCGGTTTTGTCGAACAGCACGACGTCGATGGTCCGCATGCTTTCCAGGGCCATCCGGTCCTTGATCAGCACGCCGACGCGGGCGGCCTGCTCGGTGGAGATGGCGATGACCAACGGGATGGCCAGGCCCAGGGCATGCGGGCAGGCGATGACCAGCACGGTGACCGTGCGGGTAACGGCGTCCGGAACGCTGCCGAGCAGGGTCCAGACAATGAACGTGATGACGCCTGCGCCTGCTGCGAAGTAGAAGAGGAAGGCCGCAGCCCTGTCGGCCAGGGCCTGCGCTTTCGACGACGACGCCTGCGCTTCCGCGACCAGCCGCTGGATGCCGGCCAGCGCCGTGTCGTCGCCGACGGCAGTGATGCGGACGCGGACGGAACTGTCCGTAGCTACAGTCCCGGCGACCACGGGGTCGCCCACGCCACGGGGAACAGTCCTGGACTCGCCGGTGATCATGGATTCGTCGAATTCAGCCTGGCCACCGATAATCGTGCCGTCCGCGGGCATCCTGGCTCCGGAACGGACCAGCACGGTGTCGCCGCTCCGGAGCTCCAGGACGCTGACGGTTTCGGTGCCGTGGCCGGTGATTCGCTCGGCCTCGTCCGGCAGCAGTGCCGCTAGCGCGTCGAGCGCCCCCTGGGCGGAACCGAGGGCGCGCATTTCGATCCAGTGGCCCAGCAGCATGATGGCCACGAGCAGTGCCAGCTCCCACCAGAAATCGAGGTCAAATCCGCCGATGCCCAGGCTCGTGGCCCAGGAGGCAGCGAAGGCGACGCTGATGGCCATGCCGATCAGCAGCATCATGCCGGGGCGCCGGGCCTTGAGTTCGGACAGGCCACCGTTGAGGAAGGGCTGGCCACCGTAGAAGAAGATCACTGTACCCAGCACTGGCGGAATCCATGTGGATCCGGGGAACTCGGTCGGCATGTAGCCGAGCAAGTCCCCAAACATGGGGCTGAAGTAGACGACGGGAAAGGACAGGGCAAGGCTGAGCCAGAACCTGTTCTTGAACATGGCAGTGCTGTGCCCGGCATGCTGGCCGTGCGTGTGCACCTCATGATCGCCGTCCGGCCACGTGGCATTCATCGCGTGGTCCGAGTGGCTTTCGGTGAGGCCGTTGGTTCCGCGCCCTAAATGCGCGTGAGTTGGTGCGTCTGATCCAGGCATTTCAGTTCGTTCCTTCACGGAAAGAGGTGATGAGGATGCTGGGGTTGAACGGCTGTAACGGCCCGGGACGGGAGGCCTGGACAAACCACTTCACTGACAACACGATTAACATACCCCAGGGGGGTATGTTCGTCAAGGACCGCCGGTCACTCGATCTCCGCGTAGGCGCGGCGCAGCCGGGCTAGCCACCATTCCCTCCTCTCCGAAGAGGCGGCGTACTGCTCCAGCAGCCCCTGGTCGGCGAAGGCCTCACGGAGCCGGATGGCGCCGTCGTCGGCCACCAGCGGATCAACGGTGACGTCCCCGGCCAGGAGTGACACCGTCCCCAGGCCGCACGCGTAGGGCAGCTCCGGCAGGGCGGCAGCAAGCGCAAGGCCCGCACGGATTCCCACGGACGTGTCCAGCGCGGAACTCACCACGGCGGGCATCCCGGCCTGCGCGACGATGCTGAGCGCACGCCGCACTCCCCCCAGTGGCGCCACCTTGACCACGATCAGATCGGCGGCGCCGGCGCGGGCCACTTTGAGCGGATCGTCTTCCTTGCGCACGCTTTCGTCGGCCGCGATCAGCACCGGAATACCCGCCGAGCGCAGACGGCGGCGGACCTCGGCAAGGCCCTCGATGTCCGGCGCCGGCTGCTCCGCGTATTCCAGCCCGACGCCGGCCAGCCTGGTGAGTGCTTCCACGGCCTCCGGAACGTCCCAGCCTCCGTTGGCATCCACACGGATGGCGGCGTCCGGCAGTGCGGCGCGGACCGCGTCCACCCGGGCGGCGTCGTCGTCGAGGGTCTGCCCGCGCTCGGCGACCTTGATCTTGACGGCGTCCACGCGGCCGAACCGGGCCAGGATTTCCGGCACCTGCGCGGCGGGGACCGCCGGCACCGTGGCATTGACGGGGATGCTGGTCCGGAGTGGCTCCGGGAAACCACGCCAGCCGGCCTCAATGGCGGCGGCGAGCCACCGGGAGGCTTCGGCGTCGCCGTATTCCGGGAAGGCGCCGAACTCGCCCCAGCCTACGGGTCCCTTTAACAGGAGCGTTTCGCGTTCGAGGATGCCGCGGAACTTCACCCGCATGGGCAGCACCACCACGTGGGCGGCGCCGATCAGCTCCTCAACAGGGGGCATGTCGCCCGGAGAACGCAACGCCGGCGCGGAAAGCGACGGAAAATGGGAAGGCCCGGGAGGCCGTTCGGCAGGCATGGCTTCACTGTACCGGTGCCCCAAGCCGCCGCCTCAGCAGGAATCACGCTATGTGGACAAGCCTCCCGAACGAGCCGCGTCCCTCACTCCGGTCGGGTGGCATGCCCCAGAATGTGAGCCACCGGCGGGGCGAGCGGATGACCGGAGAAACCGAAACGCTCGTTGTCCTTCACCTGAAATCCTGCAGCACTGATGGCCTCCAGCGTGTCCCTGTTGGGGTGGCAGCCGCCCGCCACCCGCTGCCAGCCGGGCGCCAGCACGTCCTCCGCCGCGGCAATGATCCGGCGGCTGGAGCGGACATGCTCGTAAAAGGCCAGCGTTCCACCCGGGCGCAGCACGCGAAAGACTTCCGCCAGGACGCCTGCTTGGTCCGCAACGCTGCACAGAACCAGGCTGCAGACCACCGCATTCGCGCCGGCATCCGGCGCCGGGATGTGTTCGGCCGATCCCGCAACCAGGACAACGGGTACCGGGGCCGAAGCCGCCCGCCGGTCGGCCAGTCCGCGCAGATAGTCGTCCGGTTCAATGGCCAGGACGTCCGTCACGGTCTCCGGGTACAGCGCAAACGATGACCCCTCGCCGGCCCCGATTTCGATTACGCTTCCTTGCAAACCGGACAACAGGCGCCGGCGGTGGTCGGCGCCTCCTCGGCGGTTCATCCCGACGACGGCCCGTGCGTATGCGCGGGCAAAGCGGGGGTGCTGCAGTCCAGCGGGACCTTCCGGGCTCTGCGATGTCATTTGACTGAGCTTTCTTTGAACGACGCCGGCCCCCCAACGTCGTGGGGGGACCGGCGGCTTTTGGGGCGGCGCCCTGTTGACGAGGGAGCCGCGATTGAGACCTAGCAAATTGTGTGGTGCAGGAATGTTGTGCAGAAATTAGGAGGGAAACCGAGAAACGGCCTTTTGGGCCTGCAATTGGGCGCGTTGCCGTTATGGCCTGGGAAGTCCGGGCCAGATCGCGACCCCCAAGACCGCAATCCAGCCGACGGGCAAGTGCCACGACAGCAGGACGAGCCGCTGCACCCCAATGCAGCAAGCCTAAACCTTCAAAAACGGCGGCACCGCCGCTGCACCCAAGACCCAAAGGACCCACAGAAATCCAAGGATCCCAAGGCTCCTAGGAACCCCAAGCGCCGAAGGTTCCTAGGGAACCGGCTGCGGCACCCCAGGGACGTCCCCCGGGACGTCGTCGTCGATGTCATCGTAGACGTCGGCGGCCAGATCCGCCTCGACGCCGACGCCGAACCGGGCAATCACTGTGGTCCCCCGTCCGGGAGCCGACATCACCTGCAGGGTCCCGCCGGCCTCGCAGATGGTGTCCCGCATGATCCGCAGGCCGAAGTGGCCCTCGGGTGATCCCAAGCTCTGGTCAAAACCGCAGCCGTCGTCGTGGATCCGGATTTCGGAGCGTTTCCCGTCCTGCCTGAGCTGGAGCTCGGCGTTGGCCGCTTTGGAATGCTTGGCCGTGTTGGCCAGGGCCTCCCGCGCCACTCGGTAGAACAGGGCGGCACGGTCCCGGTCCAGCTCGCACTTGGCCGGAAGCTCGAGCGCGAGGCTGATTCCGCGTTCCTCAAGTGGATCACCCAGTCTGGCAAGGGCGCCTGACAGGCCCAGCCGGTTGAGGTCCGGCGGGTAGAGCTCGCTGGTCATCGCGCGCAGGCTCCGGACGTTATCCTGCAGGATCCGCCGGGCATCAGCGAAAAGCTGGCGCTGGCCTACCGGACCGTGCAGCTCCTCGGATTCCAGCACGTAGGACAAACCCGAGAGGTCCTGGATCACTTCATCGTGCAGGTCACGCGCAATCCGCTGGCGTTCCAGTTCCGAGGCTTCAATGGCTCGGTGCAGGAGGCGGCTGCGGGCGGCCTCATAGGCCTGGATACGCTTTGCGAGCCTAACGGCCGGGAAAAGTTGTGCCAATTGCAGCACGCCCAATGCAAGGAGGAAGGGCGGCGCCATGCCGAACAGCACCGCAGTCTGCTCCAGGCGGACAGCACCGACGTCGTAGTAGGCCTCGAACACGAGCAGCTCACCGTTGGGTGCAGTGACGGGAACGTAGACCTCAACCAATTCCTCGGTGGAGGCTCCTGGCGAACTGACCTCGTCCTTCTGCATATCCAGGTTGGCCGGCACATCCTGGCCGTTCAGCACCTCGGCGGCCTCCCCGGGCAGCTCGAACGTCTGCCCGATCAGCTTGGGGTCCTCCGAGTAGACGATGCGCCCGTTCTTGTTCCAGAGCCTGATTTCAAAGACAGACCGGTCATCCATCCAGGGACGAAGCCGCGCATCGAGGCGCGCCACCGCGGCCGGGTTTCCGGACAGCACTGATTTGTCCAGGAGCGGCCCCACCACGTTCTGCGCCAATTGCTCCGTGGAGTGCTCCGAATTCTGCAGCGCATGTCTTTCGGCCTCGGACCAGATCCAAAAGGCCACTGGCGTGATAACCACAACCAGGGCCACCAGACCCATGAGCAGGAAACGACGGACGGCCTTGAAGACTTCGGAACGCTCGGATGCCGGCGATTCCAGCGGACGGAACAGTACAGGCCTCCGGAGGGATGGCCTAGCCATTGGACGGCTGCTCGAGCATGCCGCGCCGTGAAGCTTCCATAACCGATTCGAGCTGAGAATGGGTTCCCAGCTTGGCGAAGATTGCCTTCACGTAGCCCCGGCAGGTGTTGAGCGAGATGTCCAGCTTGCTTGCCACTTCCTTTGAACCGTGACCGCCGGCCATCAGCCTGAGCACGTCCAGCTCGCGCGGCGTCAGCACCGGACCGCCCGGCTCCACTTCGCGGACAGCCGCGGCGGGCTTCGGAGTGCTCATGCCCAGCTGTGCGACCAGCGACGGGTGAACAACCATGTTGCCGGCCCGTGCGTACCGGAGCGTATCCAGGAGCGTGGACAGCGAGCCGCCCTTGGGAAGGAAGGCGCAGATGCCCATCGAGGCGGCTGTGCGCAGCGCCTCCGGAGTCGGGTCGCCGGTCAGCATCACGATCCGCGTCTGTGGAGCATCCGCCAGGATGCGGGCAGCGGCGGTGAGGCCGTCGCCGTCGGGCAGGTGGTAGTCCATGATCACGACGTCGGGCTTGAGCGCCATGCTCTGCTCGACGCCGCTCTTGGCGGTGGTGGCCGAGGCCACGCTGCGCAGGTCCGGCTCGCGGTCCAGGGCAGCGGTGAGCAGCTCGGTGAAGGTGCTGTGGTCGTCGATGGTCAGGATGCTGATCTCCCGCATACGCTGAGAAGAAAGCGGGGGAAGCGGTGAATCCCCGTCGGACAGGTCAGCAGCTTCATCATCGCTCACGGCGGTTGCCTGGAGCAGCCGGGCGTGCGCATCGCGCAGAGCCCGCCCGGGCAGGCAGCCGATCTCCTGGTCCATGACACGGCGGCAGCGTCCGTACGCCCGAAGCGCCTCCATGTACTGTCCGGATTCCTCGAGGCCCAGCACCAGTGCGGTCCAGGCCCTTTCGTTGATGGGGTCATCCAGGAGCAGTTCGCTGGCGAGGGCCACGGCGCGCTCCGGCTGGCCCACGGTGACGGCGGCTTCGGCGGCCCGGGCCTTGATGCTGGCCACGCGGGCTGCGTGCAGCGCCCGTTCCTCTTCGGCCCAGCCGGCTAGGAGCTCATCGCCGAGCAGCGGCACCGAGGCGATCTCCAGTGCCTTCTCAAGCATCTTGTAGGACTCCGCGGGGGCGGCGTGTCCGGCCTGCTTCAGGAGATCGTCGAACCGGTCAAGGTCCAGGTCCACCGCGGCGCGGTCAATCAAGTATCCGCCGGTGACCGTCCGAAGCGCTCCGCCCTTGCCGGAGCCCGGCTGCAGGTGGCGCCGCAGGACGCTGACATAGCTTTCGAGAGTGGACAGGGCCTCGGCGGGAGGCTGGCCGTTCCACAGGACGTCGATCAGGTGGTTCTTGGAAACCGGTGTTCCGAGCTTGAGCAACAAGATCTCAAGGACCTGCCGCGGTTTCGGGCCGCCCAGCTCGTGGGATCCGATGACCACGTTTCCGCGGCGGACCTTGAGCGGACCCAGGATGCTGATCGAGAGCCGCGCCGGCGCTCCACCCTCACCCTCTGAGGCTGTCGGAAAGTGCTCGTCTTCGTGGACTCTCCTTGACCAGCGAGTGTCCTCTGCAACTGTCTGAACCATCTTGCACCTACTATCCCCATGACTGCATTCCCCATGAATGGCTTGGACTCATACTTGTCAATCAGGCAAGCACGGGCACGAGTAGCGGGTACTCGAATTTTCGGGAAAGGACTACTTGGTTGCTTCCCCAGCCAAGGGGTGACCACTTGGCTTGGCCCCTTCAGGCATCCCCCTTAAACCTTGGGGATGGGGCGTCTGGGGCTACAAAAGTGCAAGTTTTTCCCAAGAACTCAGGCGTAGTTTGGTATTACCGCAGTTCCCAGCGGCGTTCATGCGATCCTCACCCCGGAGGACCGCCAGATATGCATGAAATGGGTGACCTCATGACGCTGACCGTGGCCGTACCCAGTACAAGCAAGTACTCCGAGTACCCGGCAATGCGTGGTGTTTTCGGTGGCCCCTGGACTCAAAAAAAATCTTCGGCCCGAGGGAAATTGCGTGCACCGTTACGCGGTCAAGTCTGTAGGCACGCGCGTAAAGAGCTGTACGGGCCGCGCTTCCACCGGCCGTCGCCGCATCCGCAGATAGAAGAGGCACAACGGTGAAGGCCGACGGCGAGCATCGGTCAAGGCTGCGGTTTGCCCGGCGGCCAGGCCTGCGGCCGGCTCAGCGCCACGGCCCGCGGCCGGAAAAGCGACTAGAAAAGCGACCGGAAAGGCGGTCAGACGTCCGGGCCGAGCTGCACGCCGAATTCCATTCCGTCCGCTTCCGGGTGCTGGCCACGCTTCTGGTCTTCATGGGAGTGGGACTTTTCGGCTCGGGGGCTTTCACGCACGCCGCCCAGCTCAGTGCCCTCAACAACAGGGTCAACGCGGAGCTGCGCCTGCCGGCCGCACAACTTGAGGACCTGGCAAAGAAAGGCGTGCCGGGTTCCGGGGGTGCTTCATATGGCAGCCTGGATGACCTTTTCACCACGTTCCTGCGGAGCGGCACACCGGGCGGGTACGAATCGGTCATGACCACGATCCGGGGCGGGAACACCATCCTTCCGTCCGTGCCGCAGGGTACCAACCTGAGCTCCGGGCCCCTGATCCAAAGGATCTGGAACATGCGCGCTCCCGGCCGGACCGTTCTTCGGGACACGACCATCGACGGCAGGACGGTCCGGCTGGCAATCACGTCGGTGTCTTTGGAAGGCACACAGGACGAAGGGCTGCTGGTTGCAGCCAACGAGATCGGCAAGCAGCGCCACCTGGTGTTCGTGTCGATGTGGAATTATGCGCTGGCCTCGGCTGCGACGCTGTTGTTTGCCGGAGTTGTCGGGTGGATGGTCATCGGGCGCCTGCTCAGTCCCGTCCGGCGCCTGCGGGAGGCCACGCAGGCCACAACGTTCGAAGACCTGACCAAACGGGTCGAGGTCCCCGCCAGCACGGATGACGTCGCCCAGCTGGCCAAGAACTTCAACCATATGCTGGAGCGGCTGGAGTCCGGCTTCGAGAACCAGAGCCGCTTCGTGCACGATGCCAGCCACGAGCTCCGGACGCCCATGACGATCATCCGCGGCTACCTGGAACTCCTCAACGCCGGCGATCCCGAGGACGTCGGCCAGACCCGCGACCTGCTCCTGGATGAGCTGGACCGGATGCAGTCGCTCGTGGACGAGCTGCTGATCCTCGCCCGCAGCGGCCGTCCGGATTTTGTCTCCCCGGACTGGATCGAAGCCGACGATTTCTTGGATGACATCTTGAACCGGATCAAGGTTCTGGGCCCGCGGCACTGGCAGCTGGACGCCAAGCCCGGCGGCCTCATCCATGCGGACCGCCGCCGGCTCACCCAGGCGCTGGAACAGCTCGCGGCGAACGCAGTGAAACACACATCGGAGGCGGACCGGATTTCGGTAGGGGCGGCCTGGGAAGAGAACGACGGCGGCATGGCTTACGGCGCGCGGGCCGGCGCGGCTAAGGACTTCGAAATCTGGGTGGCGGACACCGGCACCGGCATTCCGGCGGACGAGCACGAGCACATCTTTGAACGCTTCGGGAAGGGCCACAATTCTGCCGGCACCGAGGGCTCGGGGCTGGGCCTCTCGATCGTCAAAGCCATTGTTGAGGCGCACGGCGGAACGGTTCGGCTGGAATCGGCCGTGGGCGAGGGAAGCCGCTTCGTGCTGAGTATTCCGTCCGGGGGCGGTGACGGCACCGAAGAAAAAATCAGCGATGCTGAGACAATCACAGCGGCCCCCGCCGCCAAACCGCGGCTGGCTGGACCGGCGTCGGGCCCTGCGGTGGTGGCCAGCACGGTAGGCACTCCGTGACCCGGATTCTGATCGCCGATGACGAGCCCCGCATCGCCGCGTTCCTCGCAAAGGGGCTCACCGCGGCGGGTTACACCACCACCCAGGTAGCTGACGGCGTGAAGGCCCTGGACTATGCCACGTCCGGCGAGTTCGACCTCCTGATCCTGGACATCGGTATGCCAAGGATGGACGGCCTCGCCGTTCTAAGGAATCTCCGCGCCATGCACTCCACGGTTCCGGTGATCGTGCTGACGGCTGCAGACAGCCTGGAATACACCGTTGCCGCGCTTGAGGGCGGGGCGGACGACTACATGACCAAGCCCTTCCGGTTCGAGGAGCTGCTGTCCCGCGTGAAGCTGCGGCTCCGGGGCACGGCGACCGCTGCCCCCACTCCGGCGCTTGTTTACGGGGATCTGACGCTGGATATCAACCTCCGCACGGCGGGAATTGGCGGACGCGTGATCGACCTGTCCGCCCGGGAGTTCGTCATGGCGCGGACCTTCATGGAGAACGCCGGCCGCGTGCTGAGCCGCGAACAGCTCCTGAGCCGTGTGTGGGGCTATCACTTCGAGGGGTCGTCCAACGTGGTTGACGTCTACGTGCGGTATCTGCGGCACAAGCTCGGTCAGGAGCGCATCCAGACGGTCAGGGGTGTGGGCTACCGGCTCATGCGTCTGCCCGGCGAGCAGGAGTCCCTCCCGGCCGACGGCTCCAGCCCCACGGAGGCCGAGGTCGACGGGAGCGCCCAGGAGGGTCACGGCGGGGAAAACGCCGATGGCGGCACCTCGGGAACGCGGCGCAACGGTGAGCCAAATGGACAGGAGCCTGCGCCGGTCTAGCCATTGCATGAGAGGACTCTCATGCAGGTCTCATCCGCGCTTCACCTTCGCACCGCAGAGTGGAATCAACAGCAAGGAAGGCGGACCGGTGAGGGAAGGCGGAGCGATGAAGAAATGGTCGTTGCTGAGCATTCCGCTGGTTGCGCTTGCCGGCATTTCGGTGTGGAGTCAGGCAGTCGTCGGGGCACCTGACGAAAAGTATTCCGGAGTTGTGGTGCGCGAACCCGATCCGCGCTCTGCTGTCCATGGTGACGGCCTCACCAGGCATCCCGGCGTGGCTCCGCTCGGCAAACCGTCCGCGTCCGCCCGGCCCAATTCGCCGAACCTCAAGTCCGCGCCGCTCAATCCCGCATCCTCGACGCCGATCCCCACGGCGACCAGGCTGGCCGAGCCGGCGCAGCCGCAGGAAAGCAGCCCTGCCACCGATCCGGATTCCGGCATGGTTCAGCGCGTTGACCCGACCCAGATCACGTCCCCAGCCGTGGCCCCTACCGACGACCCCACTTCCCATGTCCCCTTCGACGACAGCGGGACAGGCCATGACTACTAGCCAGCGGCGGCACCCCGGATCAGCTTCCCCTCAGCTGAAGGAGCCCGGGATACACAGGGAAGTTCGGGATCTGCACGAGCCAATCCCGCAGGAGCGTTGGGGATACACCGTGGGAGTTCCGAACAGTCAGCCTTCCACCATCACGATCGACGATTCGGAACTCCACCAGCAGGTCCTGGACATTATTCAAGGCGTGCTGGCAACCGCCGATCCCCGTTCCGAAGTCCGGCGCCGTCTGCTGCGGCATCTGGCAGAGAATCCGGGGCATCCCGAGCAGGCGCTGCTGGACCATCTCCGGGACAGGAACCGGCGTGGTGGGAACTCGCCGGGCCCGGCCGGGCACGGCGCGCGGCTCGATTCGCACACTTAATAACGACGTGCGGCCGGTGCGGCCCGGCCGCACGGCGCGGCCCCTGCAGGCCGGCGCCGTCCACTGGCAGGCCCTCGGCGCGGCCCGGGAGTTACGCGACCTCCGCCGGGCTGCACCGCCATTCGGCCGGCCCGGCAGGAACTGGACAACACCAGATTCTAGAAGAGCAGCAGCAGGAACCCTCCGACTGTGCTCAGGATGCCGACGCCGGTGAGGATCCAGCCCAGGATCAGGACGGTGTTGTCGTGCTTGGGCGGTCCGAGGCCCCAGCGGGATGGGTGGCAGACGTCGTAGTGGAGTTTCACTGCGTTTCCTGCCACCCTTCCTTCCGCCACGTCGGCATCCACGAGCGTCTGCCGTGAAACGTTGTCATGGTCGGTCCAGCGGAATCCGGTGAATCCTCCGGCCGTGTATACCTCCGCCGTCGTGCTGGTCCAGACACATCGCCGCCTGCTGATGACCAGGCCCCACACGAGCAGCGGCACCCCAGGAACGAACCCCACCCACGTCATCATTTCCAGGATGGGGCCCAGTGCATCCACGAATCCGGCCATGCCCAAACTCTATCCGTCGGCTGGGCTCCCCAGCGCTGCAAGTCGTACTTTTGCGGCGGCGGCAGACAGGCGACTCCCAGCAAACTGTGACACCCTTGTTACGATGACTTTCCAGCTCAGGAACCCCAGACGCCAGCAGCCCGCGGGCCGGATGCGCCTTGCCAGGGGCACCGGCTTCCTCTTTGCAGTGGCCACCCTGGCCTGCATGACCGGGCTCGCGGCCACGTATTACTACTTTGTCCGCACCACCACCGGGCAGTTCATCGACGAGTCCGCCCTGGTGGAGGCTGTGGCCATCCACGGGCCCGCGGGCAAGGTCACCACCCAGTTCCTGGACTGGCTGCCCACCATCTCTCTGGTGATGGCCGCCGTCGTCGTTCTTCTGGTCACGGTGATACACCGACGCTGGCGGGCCGCGAGCATTGCGATGGTGGCGTGCGTTGGCGCGAACATCGCCACGCAGGTGCTCAAGGACCTGCTGCCGGCGCGGCCGTATCGGGGCGTGGAGACGCTCGAGCTGAACTCGCTGCCTTCCGGACACACCACACTGGCGGCGTCGGCGGCGGCGGCAGTGTTCCTGATGGCGTCACCGCGCTGGCGGCCGCTGGCGGGGTTCGTGGGCGGCAGTTTCGCGATTGCGTCGGGGATGTCCACGCTGGTGAACCAATGGCACCGGCCCGCCGATGTGGTGGCCGCGTTCCTGCTGGTGGGCTGTTTCATGATTCCGGCGGGCTGGCTGATCATCCGCACGGGCAGCCACGAATGGAATGTCTGGGACGGCTTCAACGGGCACTGGGCGTCCGCGCGGTTGTGGATCGGGCTTCCCGTGGTGCTGGGGCTGGTGTCGGCCGCGGTGGCTATGTATTCGCTGGTCAAGATCGCGCCGCTGCCGGGCCAGGAGGGCAGCACCACCAACTACTTCTGGGCCGGGATTTCACTGATCGTGATCGCCGGGTACCTGGCCACCGTGGCTACGACGTCGCTGTTCGCCTACGCGGCACGACGGCGGGAACCGGCAGGGCGGTAGCCGCACGTCCCGCCGTGCCCGGTAAGTGGCAGTCCGGTTAAGGGGCAGTCCCGCGTAAGTGGCAGCTCGCGCCGTTCTCGCCGCTGAAAACGGCGCGTGCTGCCACTGTCAGTTAGGCGCGGGGACGGTCTCAGGGGAAGAGCCGGCCCGGCCGGTATGGGCGAGAAGAACCAGGGCCGCCGAGATGAGAACGGCATTCTTCATCACAAACTCGCCGCTGGCGGTCAGCATCAGGGGGTCGCCCTGGCTGAACATGGCGTCGGGGACCATGACAAATGTCGCGAACGTTCCGGCCAGATGCAGGGCCATGACCAGCAGTGTCAGGCGAACAAAGACCCCGGCCATGAGCATGGCTCCGAGCAGCGCCTCCCCTGTTCCCAGCACGATCACAACCAACTGGTCGTTGCCGAACGGCAAAGTTTTGGCGACCAGTCCGGCCACCGGTGAGTTGCCGGTGATCTTTAGTGCGCCGAACCAAATGAAGACCACGCCGAGCACTACCCGCAGGAGGCGCAGCGCCACCGGTCTGAGTGCCTGGCAAGCCGCCGTCTCCCACTTTTGTGCCTTGGCCGCGAGTCCCGGGCCGCGTGGTGCCGCCATGCCGCCGGGCTGCATTGCCGAGCGGCGTCTGGTGCTGCTTTCATAAAACATCGGAGCTCCTTCCTCACTCAGCCGGACGCGGTGCCCGGCAGTCCCCAGCGAAGTGTGTTTGAAGTGTGCGGGCGCCCGCTTGGGGAAAACTTGGGCGGTCAGCCGGCATGTGAGGCCCCCCGCCGTGCGGGCAACGGGGAACCGGAGGCTTCCGGGAAAGCCCGACGGCGGGACGCACCGCCGTCGGAAGGGAACCCCGTACGCGTCCCGGGAAGCCGTTTCCGAATTGCGGAATTAACCTTGTAGCATTGGCGCATCTTGACTTGAATAATGGGGGAAATTCATTGCGCTTCCGTGGTGTTTCACGTTCCTTAACGGCTCTTATTGCGGTGGCAGCAATTCTCTTGGCAGCCGGGGTGTCATCCCAGGCGGCGCCGGTCAAGCTCACTCATGCAAATGCCGGCTACACCATAAACACGGCACTCGGATCGCCGTACATCGGCAGCTCCGTGGTCCCTTTAACCGCCACAACGTGGGGCACGGTGAATAGCCAGGGCGTGGTGCAGGTCAAGATCAACAACGTGGTGGTGTATCACCCGGTGAACAGCGCCTGGTTCATCAACCAGATGCTCTCTTCGTACCGCGTGACCAAGAACCGGGAGTATCTGCGGCGTGCCGAGGCCACCACCCGGTACATCCTGTCGGGCTCGTTCTCGGATGCAAGCGGGGCCACGTGGTTTCCCTACAACTTCCGGCACACCCCGGGAAACAAGATCGACATGGGCCGTCCGTGGTACTCGGGAATGGCCCAGGGAATGATGCTCTCAACGCTCGTAAATCTTTATGAGACCACCGGAAACACCTATTGGAAAACCAATGCCGACCGCGTTTTCAAGTCCTATCAGGTGCCGAAACGGAACGGCCAGCCGTGGTTCCAGGACCAGGTCCTTGAGGGCAGCAAAATATACATGTGGTTCGAGGAATATGTAGGCAAGGACATTCCCTCCGCACACGTGGTCAATGGGCACATTTACGCGGCTTGGGGAGCCTACGACTATTACCGCCTCACGAAGAATCCCACCGCCCAGTTCATGTTCAACACCGCAGCAACAGCCATCCGGGACCACTTCAATGTCTACCGGCGCCCCGGCAGCATCTCGTGGTACGCGGCCAGTGCCTTCGGCCAGTACGTGTGGCGGACCCCGGCGTCCTATCACAAGGGTGTGATCAGCCAGCTGGCCATCCTTGGCCGCCAGACCGGCGACCCCATCTTTGCGAACCAGTCAGCCCTGCTGAAAGCGGACTACGCGGGTTAAGCGGCCTCGTTGGCTCGCCCACACACCGGCCCGCCCCACCCAACTTGGCAGCCCGGTTGCGAATTCTCCTTTACAACCCCTTGGTCGAAGCCCACAATATAGCCCACCACAGCCTCCACTGGCTCTCCAGCGCGCTGCCACCGATCCTGCACCAGCAGAGGGGCGCCGACATGAAGAAGCACCACGTTTCGGCCGGGGCTGACCGCGCCCTGAAGGAGAAGCGCCGGGCCATGTGGGCGCAGGGCGACTATCCCGCCCTTGCCACCGAGCTCATCCCGGACCTCGGCGCCATCCTGGTGGAGGCGTGCGGGGTCAAGCCCCGCCAGCGGGTCCTGGACGTCGGGGCCGGCGCCGGCAATGCGGCCATTCCCGCTGCCGTGATGGGTGCCGTGGTGGTGGCCATCGACCTCACGCCGGAGATGCTCGACGCCGGCCGGCGCCAGGCTGCCGATCGCGGCGTGGAGCTGGACTGGGTGGAAGGGGACGCCGAGTCCCTCCCGTTTCCGGACGGCGGGTTCGACGTCGTGATGTCCTGCCTAGGCGTCATGTTCGCCCCGCACCACCAGGCGGGCGCCGACGAGCTGGTGCGGGTGTGCCGGCCGGGCGGCACGATTGGGCTGCTGAGCTGGACGCCCGAGGGGTTCATCGGGCAGATGATTGCCGCCATGAAGCCGTTCGCTCCGCCGCCTCCGCGCGGCGCCCAGCCGCCCCCGCTGTGGGGCAGCGAGGAGCATGTGCGGGAGCTGCTCGGTGACCGCGTCATCGACGTCCAGGCCCGTCGGCAGCACGTCACCATCGCCAGCTTCCACGAGCCCGAGGACTTCCTGCACTACTTCAAGTCCCACTACGGCCCCACCATCTCGGTGTACAAATCCCTTGCCGGTGACGAAGGCAAGGTGAAGGCCCTGGACGAGGCACTCACGCAGCTCGCCGAGGACTTCAGCGACGCCCACGCCGATGCGGCCTACCAGATGGACTGGGAGTACCTGCTGTTCACCGCCAGGAAGAAGACGGCGAGGGAGGCCGGGCAATGACCGGTCTGCCAGCTTCCCGCCGGGCGAAGGCCTTGGCGTCCATCCCGTCGCTTCAACGGATCCAGTCCTTCATGGGCAACTCCACCTACTCCCGGCGACAGCACGTCCCCGGCATCTGCGACTTCACGCTGGGCAACCCGCACCAGATGCCCCAGGACGCCTACGTGGACGCCTTGCGGGATGCACTGACGCCGCGCAACGACCAGTGGTTTGCCTACAAAGCCAACGGGGAGGAAGCACGGGCCGCCGCCGCGGAATCGCTTCACCGTTTGCTGGACGTGCCCTTTGATCCGCGGGACCTGTATCTCACCACCGGCGGGTTCACCGCTATCGCCCTGGCGCTGAAGGCCTTTGCGGACCCCGGCGACGAGGTGATCTACAGCCTGCCGCCGTGGTTTCTCTACGAGCCGCTCGTGGTTGAAGCCGGGCTGGTTCCCGTGAAGGTCCGGATCAACCTGGAGACGTTCGACCTTGATCTGGAAGCCATCGCGGCTGCCGTCACGGCCCGCACCCGGGTGGTCATCATCAATTCGCCGAACAACCCCACCGGCCGGATCTACGCGCCGGAGCTACTGCAGCGCCTAGCCCGCTTGCTCGAGGACGCCTCGGCCCGCAACGGCCGGCGGATCTATCTGGTCTCGGACGAGCCGTACAACCGGATCGTCTTCGACGGCACGCGGTTCCACAGCCCCACGGAGTTCTATCCGCATACACTGCTGGCCTATTCGTACGGCAAGACGCATCTGGCTCCGGGCGAACGGATCGGCTACCTGGCCCTGCCGCCCACCATGCCCGAGCGCAAGGAGCTCCGGGAAGAGATCAGCGCCCTGCAGCTGGCCATGGGCTGGATCTACCCCAACGCCGTCCTCCAGTACGCACTCCCCCGGCTGGAACAGTTCTCCATCGACGTCGGGCAGCTGCAGCGGAAGCGGGACAGGCTGGTTGAGGCGCTCGGCAGCATGGGCTACCGGCTGCGCCCGGCCGAGGGCACGTTCTACCTGTTCGTCCACTCGCCCATCGCGGATGATGAGGCCTTCACCGAGTCGCTGAGCCGGCACGACGTCTTCGTGCTCCCC
This sequence comes from Arthrobacter sp. P1_B11, assembly GCF_056406715.1. Classification (NCBI taxonomy): domain Bacteria; kingdom Bacillati; phylum Actinomycetota; class Actinomycetes; order Micrococcales; family Micrococcaceae; genus Arthrobacter; species Arthrobacter sp. P1_B11. Next base: position 185,900 of record NZ_JBFTZQ010000009.1, on the reverse strand, counting down.
GGCGTCCTGTTCGAGACGCCCGGGTTCTTCCGGGTGTCCCTCACCGCCAGCGAGGACATGGTGGAGCACAGCCTCCCGGTCTTCGCGGCCGCCATCGAGCGAGAAGGGGTGTGACCCCCACATGAGGTTGACGACGACGACCAACGTCTCGGTGGACGGCGTGATGCAGGGGCTGGGCGGACCTGACGAGGACCGCAGCGGCGGCTTCGACCGCGGCGGATGGGCCATTCCGCTTCTCGATCCCGAAGCCGGGAACTATCTCAACGAGGTCTACGGCGGCGCGGCCGCGTTCCTCTTCGGCCGGCGGACCTACGAGATCTTCGCCGGCTACTGGGGCGCGATGGTCGATCCGAGCACGAACCCGATTGCCGCCGCGCTGAACAGCCGGCCCAAGTACGTGGTATCGACTACCCTCACGGATCCGCAGTGGGCGGGCACGAGTGTCCTGGCCGGCGACGTCGCCGCGGCCGTCGGTGATCTGAAGGCGCAGCAAGACGGCGAACTGCTGGTGCCCGGCAGCGGTGCCCTCGTCCGGTGGCTGCTCGCCAACCACCTGGTGGACCAGCTCGACCTGCTCACCTATCCCGTCGTCGTCGGCCAGGGCACACGGCTGTTCCCCGATACCGGTCCGGACATGGCGCTCGAACTGGTCACCTCGCGGACCACTTCCCGGGGGATCACCATCCAGACCTATCGGCCTGCCGGGCGCCCGGAGTACGCAACGTCCACGGCCGACCCGAACACATGACCTGCGTGCGTCGGTTACCCCAACGAACTAACTAGTAGTTCCGCCGGTGCTTCAGCTTGGGGAGTACGACGGCGAACACACCTGCCGCTACGAACCCCAGTACCCCGGTGGCCGTCACGCCGGCACCGAGAGAAGCCACGGCGGTCACGGCTGACAGCAGCACCGGGCCGCCGGTGGATCCGGCGTCGGCGATGAACCGCCACAGGCCCAGGAACTGCCCGCGGCCACGGTCGGGCGAGAAGTCGGCGCCCAGCGTCATCACCAGCCCTGAGCTGATCCCGTTGCCGAAGCCGATCAGCAGCGCCACGAGGAGCAGCCCGAGAAAGCCCGCGGTCATCGGAATCAGCATCAGCGCCGTGCCCATGATCAGCGTGGACGGGACCGCCACCCAGAGGCGGCCGCGCCGGTCCATGACCTTGCCCGCCGGGTAAAACACCAGCATGTCGATCGCCCCGGAAAGCCCGTACACGAGGGAAGCCTGCGACGCGTCGAGGCCCAGGTGGTCTGCCCACAGCGGGATCACCACCTGCCGGGAGGCTCGCAGGGCTGACAGCAGCAGGATGCCGGCGCCGGCTGTCAGGAAAACGCCGGCGTGCGAGACGGCCACCCCGCGCAGCGTTGGCGCAGGGCCGGCAGGACCGGACGTCCCTGCGTGTGCCACCAGGTCGCGGACGGTTACGGCGAGCACGGCGGCCGCCGCCATGCCGGCCACGCCCACCCAGTACGCCCCGCTGATGCCGGCGAACTGCATCACGGCCGCTCCCACGAACGGCCCGATGAAAACGCCGATCCGGCTCACGCCGCCCAGTGTGGACAGCGCCCGGGCCCGGAATTCCAGCGGCACCGCCTCGGTGAGGTACTTCTGCCGGGCCAGGCTGAAGACGCTCGCGGACATCCCGACGACGGCCATCGCCGCTGCGAGCAGCCAGAGTCCGTCGTCAATCACCAGTGACAGCCCCGCGGCGAGCAGCGCCAGCGCCCCGGCGGCTGCTGCGGCCACGATGGACCAGCGTTCGCCGAACTTCAGGGTGATGACGGACGCGGGCAGGTTGAAGAACCAGGAGCCCAGCCCCATCAGCGTCACGATCAGCGCGGCCACGGCCACGGAGGCACCCAGTTCACGGGCGGACAGCGCCACCACCGGCAGGATCGCACCCTGGCCAACACTGAACAGGAGCGCCGGGCCGAACGCCGGGACAGCGATGCTGCGGAGGCTGAAGGGCGGCGGGCTGTCAGGCGGAGTCATCCCCTTCATCCTAGGCAAGCCGGCAGGCGGAGAAGGGGCTGCAGGGCCCCGGTGTGACGAATCAGGCATCACCTTTCCGGATTCGTCATAATCGGACAGTCCTTGGCGAGCGTACTAAGTCTGCTTAGCATTAGCCTACGACGGTGGCCAATGGCGGCCCCTGAACAACTGAACAGCCGCAGGAGTGATCATGGAAGTCTGGCCGGGAAACGCGTATCCGCTGGGTGCAACCTTCGACGGGGCGGGAACCAATTTCGCGGTGTTCAGCGAGGCGGCCACGGCCGTCCAGCTGTGCCTCATCGCCAGCGACGGCACCGAGACGCGCGTGGACCTCATCGAAGTGGACGGATTCGTCTGGCACTGTTACCTCCCGCAGATCCAGCCCGGTCAGAAGTACGGCTACCGCGTGCACGGTCCCTACGATCCGGCCAGGGGCAAGCGGTGCAACCCGAACAAGCTGCTCCTGGACCCGTACGCCAAGGCCATCGCCGGGCAGGTGGACTGGCACCAGTCGATGTTCTCCTACAGCTTCGGCGACCCTTCCTCCCGTAACGATGAGGACTCCGCCGGGCACACCATGCTGGGCGTGGTGATCAACCCGTTCTTCGACTGGGCAGGTGACCGCGCGCCCAAGATCCCGTACCACCGCTCGGTGATCTACGAGGCCCACGTCAAGGGGCTCACGCAGCTCCACCCGGAGGTGCCCAAAGAGCAGCGCGGCACCTTTGCCGCCGTCGCGCATCCCGCCGTCATTGCGCACCTGCAGCGGCTGGGCGTGACGGCGATCGAGCTGATGCCGTGCCACCAGTTCGTCAACGACGGCACGCTGCAGGAGAAGGGCCTGGGCAATTACTGGGGCTACAACACCATCGGGTTCTTCGCGCCGCAGAACACGTACAGCTCAATCGGTGAGATGGGCCAGCAGGTCCAGGACTTTAAGGCGATGGTCCGCTCACTGCACCGTGCGGGGATCGAGGTGATTCTCGACGTCGTCTATAACCACACGGCGGAAGGGAACCATCTGGGGCCCACCCTGAGCTTTAAGGGCATCGACAACGCGGCGTATTACCGGCTGGTGGACAACGACCAGCAGCACTACATGGACTACACCGGCACCGGCAACACGCTGAACGTGCGGCACCCGCATTCGCTGCAGCTGCTCATGGATTCGCTGCGGTACTGGGTCACGGAGATGCACGTGGACGGGTTCCGCTTCGACCTCGCCTCGGCGCTGGCCCGGGAGTTCTACGACGTCGACCGGCTCTCCACGTTCTTCGAACTGGTGCAGCAGGATCCCATCGTGTCGCAGGTCAAGCTGATCGCCGAGCCGTGGGATGTGGGGCCCGGCGGGTACCAGGTGGGGAACTTCCCGCCGCAGTGGACGGAGTGGAACGGCAAGTACCGGGACACGGTGCGGGACTTCTGGCGGGGCGAGCCGGCCACGCTGGGCGAGTTCGCGTCGCGCCTGACGGGGTCGGCGGACCTGTATGAGCGGTCCGGGCGGCGGCCGGTGGCGTCCATCAACTTCGTCACCGCGCACGACGGCTTCACACTGCGGGATCTTGTTTCCTACAACGGGAAGCACAACGAGGCCAACGGGGAGGGCAACCGGGACGGCGAATCGCACAACCGTTCCTGGAACTGCGGGGCGGAGGGCCCTACGAACGATCCGGAGATCCTGAAGCTGCGCGCCCGCCAGCAGCGGAACTTCGTGGCCACCATGCTGCTCTCGCAGGGCGTGCCGATGATCCTGCACGGCGACGAGCTCGGCCGCACGCAGCAGGGCAACAACAACGTGTACTGCCAGGATTCGGAGGTCAGCTGGATTGACTGGGACGCCCTGGACCAGCCGCTCATGGACTTCACGGCGGCGGTGAACCGGCTGCGAGCCGAGCATCCCACGTTCCGGCGCAGCACCTTCTTCGACGGCCGGCCGGCGCTCCGCGGCGAGGACGAGAAGCTGCCGGACATCGTGTGGCTGAACGAGGACGGCACGGAAATGGTGCCGGAAGACTGGGGCAGGGGGTTCGGCCGCACCATCGGCGTGTTCCTCAACGGCGATGGAATCCAAGGCCAGGACGACCGCGGCCGGCGGATCACTGACGTGAACTTCCTGCTCTACTTCAACGCGCACGACGACGACATCAAGTTCACGCTCCCGGCAGGAGAGTTCGCCACATCCTGGGACATGGTGATCAACACCGCCGGAACCGGGGTGGACCGCGGACCCATTGACGCCGGCTCGGTGCTGAAGGTGGGCGCGAAATCCATGACCGTGCTCCGCGCCCGCGCCCTGAGCCAGCCCGAGCCGAACCTGTCCATCGCGCCGTCGCTGGCCGTGCTGTCGCAGAACCACAACCCGGAGGCAGCGGCGGTGACGGCCCCGGCGGCTCTGCAGGCGGGGGTCGGGGCGGCGGCTGCTGGGACGGTGTAGGCGGCACTCCTGTTCATACCCGTGGCGTACGTGAAAGTAGGTCACGGAGAAATGACCTGGCCGAAACGCAGCCGCAACGTGGCGGCTCCATCCTGAAGGTGCGCCGATAGGCGTAGGCCGGTTCGGCGTAGACCCCCGGGCTGAAGGGTCGAGGCGCCAGCGTCGCCAAGGGGATGGAGCCCGCCATGAACGAATCAACAATGCCCAGGGTCATCAGCTGCCGTGAACTGTCCCCCGGCGACCTCATTGAGGCCCGCTACAACGGCCACATGTATTACCACGGCAAGGTGACCGAAACGGTGCCCGTCCTGGGCATGTTCTGGATCCTCGAGTCTCGCACCGGGACCCGAAAGCTGCTGGATCCGCTGGCATTCGAGGTGATCAGGTTGCCGGCGGCGTCCGCGGATCCCGGGGCCTAGGGCAGCCCGATGACGGCGCGCGAAGAAAGGACCGCCATCATGATTGCCACATCCCCGTTTGCTCTGTATTTTTAGCTTTCACAGCGATCTTTCGGACGGCTTTCAGGTAACTCTGAGGTCTCGCCGTCTTACACCGGATGATCAGCAGTACGAGCGTCTCACCTGCTTGGATAGTCCGGTGCCTTCGGAGGAAACCACAAGGGCCGTTCTACCGCGCGCTGAACACCGCTGGGGCCGTCCTGGCGGCCGCTTCGTGTTTCAGGAGACGCACAACCTATGACCGCTGTATCGAAATGGGTCGCCGCTGGTTCGTCAGCAGCAGTTCTTGCCGGGGGGCTCCTTCTCGGTGCACCGATGGCCGCCGCCGCGCCGGGGGACGCCGCATGCCTGCAGGCATCAACCCAGTTCGAGGCCGCGCTCGGTGCCGCGGGGATCACCGAAGCATCTGTGGCGCGGATCGACGCCACCTCACAGGCCGCGGCAACCGCGCAGGCAGCCTACGCTGCACTCGTGGAAGCCGCCGGTGCTGACGAGAGCGCCGCCGTCGGTGCCGCCATCGACCGCCTCGAAGCTGCCCACGCAGCCGCAGACGCCGCCGAGGAAGCTGCGGAAAACGCCGAGGATTCCGGCGACCCGGCCGCCATCGCAGCGACAACAGCCGCCGCCGACGAAGCAGAAGCCGCGGTGGACGCTGCGGAGCAGGACCTGCAGGATCTTCAGGACGCGTACAACGCCGCGATTGACACCCCGGAGATCCGTGAAGCGCAGGGTGCGTTGGAGGCCGCAGTGCGAGACTTCGAAACGGCGCTGGCCGCGGTCTCGCTCGACGAGGGCTCCGCCGCCGGCCTCACGGGACTCTTCGAGGCCTTCCTGGCTGCCTGCGGTCCGGATGGCATCGGCGTGGACCCGGTGGTCGCCCCGCCGGTCACCACACCGGGAAGCACGACGCCGGTAGTCACCAATCCGGTCATCGCAGCTCCCGCCGGGGCCCTCACGGCCAATACGGCCGTGGTGGCCACGAACAAGGGCCTGAACGTGCAGACCGTCGCCAAGGCTGTACCCGGAGCCCACCCGGACCTGGCGCTGCTGGCCGGGCTGCTCGCGGCCGGCACTGCGGTTCCCGTGGCCGTGGCGTTGAGGATGCGCCGGCTGGAGCGCGGCCGCAGCTAGTCGGGCATGGAGTCACAGAGTATGGACCCGCAAGGCTTGGAGCCACAGAACGCCTCCAGCGTCCGGCCGCGCGTCGGCAGGCGCTGGCTTGCCGTGCCCGCCGTGGCCGCGGCCGGGCTGGCGGCTGCGCTGTTCCTGTTCCCGCCAAATGCCGGCGGCAGCTCCGCCGTCGTTCCTTCCGTTGCTCCCTCATCGGCGAGCGCAGCGGCCACCCCAAGCGGGCCCGCTGTTGCTGCCCGCCCCGCGGCCAAGACTGCCGGACCGGCGGCCGCGGCGCCTACCCGGCTGTCCATCGCGGCAGCGAACATCGACGTGCGCATCCTGCCGCTGACGCCGAGCGCGGACGAGCTGTCCTCGCAGTCCCTGGTCCCGCCCCTCACGCTGGACGCCTACTGGCTGACCTCCTACGGCGTGCCCGGCGCAGGCTCCAAAAATACGACCTACATCGCCGGGCACAGCTGGGACGGCAGGGATGCGCCGTTCAACAGGCTCAGCGACAGGTCCCTGGTGGGCAAGAACATCACGGTGACCACCGTAAAGGGAACGCTGAAGTACGTGGTGGATTCCGTCACCACACATCGCAAGGACACCCTCAAGGACAGCGACATCTGGAACATCGTGCCCAACAGGATCGTCCTGATCAGCTGCTACACCGAGGATCCCTGGGGCAAAAACGTGGTGGTCACGGCCTCCCCCGCCGCACGCTGACCCACCGACGCTCTCTCACTTCCTGTCGCCAAACCCCCAACCCTCTCTCACTTCCTACCGCCAATCCCCCAACGCTCTCTCACATCCTGCAACCAAACGGCGAACCCTCCCGCAGATATAACGCGGGAGGGTTCGATCAGTTAGTCGGGAAAAGTGCAGGACCCCTCGGCCAGCGCCATAGAAAAATGTTCCGGAGGGTTGAGCCGTCCCGTGCGAAGTGAGCGAGGCGTCCGAGAGCGTGCCTACTGCCCCTGTGCCCCGAGGAATATGTCCAACGCGGCGAGGTCGTCAGTGTTGATGTTGTCCACCCCGGCGTTGTGCAGCTCAGTCCATACGGCGTCGCGGGCCTGTCCCGGCTGGTCCGGTGTGGCCCAAAAGCGCACCTTGTAGCCCTTGGAGTGGGCGGTGTTCACGTAGGCACGCAGCTTGGCCCGCTCGATCTCCGGCATCGGACCTACGCCCTGCCAGCTGAACAGCTTGGTCCAGTTGTCGCTGACCAGCGGCATCAGCTCGGCCGGCATGCAAGAGGCGAGGTCGGTGGAGCGGCCGTCGTAGAATCCGACGCGCTTGTCCGCCGCCGTCATAGTGGCCAAGGGACGGTTCCCGCTGATGACGGCGGTGACCGGACCTGTCATGACCTTGCCCTTGGCATAACGGGTCATGAGCCCAGGATGTTGAGAAAGTTCCTTCTCCACCGCCGCGTAGGTGGCTTCGCCCTCACTCTTGATGTCGATCAGCAACTGCAGGCTGCCATCCCAGCCGGGGTAGACGCTGTGGCCTTCCTGCCGAACAACTTCGTCCAGCGGATCCAGGTACAGGCTCTCGAGCGTCACGCCGGCGCGGGCGTCCGCAAGGTCGTGGGCAACCCGCAGTTCGCCGTCCACAAGCCAGACGTCGGCTTCCACGCTGGTGAAGCCGTGTTCGAGCGCGTCGAACAGCGGGCGGCTGTGCTCGTAGTCGTTGTGCGCGTGGGCTGCGGCGTGCGGCTGCCCTAAAACGACGCCGGGCGGCGGCGCAGCCGACGATGGGGCGGCGATGCCTGCCACGGCCGTAAGGGCAACAAGAGCGGCGAGGGTGCTTTTGAGCAGCACAGGGTTCTCCTTCAGTGCGGGATGGGTCCGCCGGCCGCCTTCCGGATAGGGAAGGTCCGACGGCGTGCCCCACCACCCTGCCGCCCGTCAGGTAACGTCCGGCCACCTGATGTTGTCGCCGCGGTGAACAGGACATGTCGTCGGCCCACGTTGGTGCCGGGCCGATCCCCAACCGTCCCGACAGGACCTGCGAGAGCGTCCCGGAAAAAGCGACAGGAACTGCGAGAGCGTCGCCAAAAACCCGACAGGACCTGCGAGAGCGTCCCGGAAAAAGCGACAGGACCTGCGAGAGCGTCCCGGAAAAAGCGACAGGAACTGCGAGAGCGTCCCCAAAAAAAGGCGTCAGCCCACGTGGATGCCCGGGCGGCGTTCGGGGTCGGGCTCGTTCTCGCGGATGATCTCGCGGACCACGGGTGCGGTGTCGCCCCGGCCCAGCAGCAGGTACCTCATGAGGTGCGCCAGCGGATTGCCCTCGGCCCACTCGAAGTATGCGTGCGGCCGGACTCCCGTGGCATCCCGCAGGGCGAGGAGGATGGCGGCAATGGCGTTGGGCGCGGCCGGGCTTTCCGCGCGGAGAACACGGTGCCCGCCCACTTCGACGCCGCGCACCTCGAGGACCTCGCTGAATCCGGAGGGGTCGGTCACTTCGATTTCCAGGAAGATCACATCGTTGGAGCCGGGCACGGGGTTGGTTTTCCGCTGGGCGGCTTCCTTGTCGGAGTATTCTGCCGCGTCCCGGGCCTCGGGCCTGTTGGCAACGAGGTCCAGCTGCCCGTCGTAGTCCAGGGAGTCCTTGATGAACCGGCGCGCAGCGTCGTCGAACTCGATCCGGTCCACGCGCAGCTCGGTGGTCCGGGTGACCCGCGAAACCAGCGACACCACGACGATTCCCAGGATGAATAAGCCGGAGATGGCGATGCCGTCCGGTTTTTTGATCACGTTCTCCACAAGCGCGTAGAGCAGGACCAGGGTCAGAATCGAAAAGCCGACGGCGGCCAGACGGCGTTTGCGGCGCAAGGCCGAGATGCTGACCGCCACGGCCCCGGAGACCATCATGGCCAGGATCCCGGTGGCGTAGGCTCCGGCCTGGGCGTTGACGTCGGCCCGGAAGGCGATGGTGATCAGGACGCTGATGACCGTGTAGACCAGGACCACAGGCCGCACCGCCCGGGTCCAGTCCGGGGCCATGCCGTAGGAGGGCAGGTACCGCGGAACGATGTTGATCAGTCCGGCCATGGCGGAGGCGCCGGCGAACCACAGGATGAGGACGCTGCTGATGTCGTAGACGGAGCCGAAGCCGTTGCCGAGCAGTTCGTGCGCCAGATATGCCAGGGCGCGGCCGTTGGCTTCGCCGCCCTCCTGGAACGCGTCGGCAGGGATCAGCACGGTGGTGACGAAGCTGCTGCCGATCAGGTACACGCTCATGATCAGCGCCGCCATGGTCAGCAGCTTGCGAGTGTTCCGGATCCGGTCCTGCAGCATGTCCTCAGGCGTGGCCCCCGAGGCCGCAACCAGGGGCATCATGCTGACGCCGGTCTCGAAACCGGAGAGCCCCAGGACCAGTAGCGGGAACGCCAGAATGGCGGGCCCGGCGATGTTGCCCAGGCCAGTGCCGCCCGACGTGATTGCAGCGGTCCAGTCGGACAGGGCACCCGGCCGTGTCACGGCGTCGAACAGTCCCACCCCGATGATCACGGCGTTCAGCAGCAGGAAGACCCCCACCAGCGGAATCGCCACCGCCACCGCCTCGGAGAAGCCCAGCAGGAACACCCCGCCGAGGATCAGCAGCATCACCACCGTGATGGACACGGCCTGGCCGTGCAGGAACGGCGGAAGGTAGGGGTTCTCCAGCATGTGCACCGTGGCGTCGGCGGCGGACAGGGTGATGGTGATGATCCAGGACGTCGCCACGAACCCGAGCAGGACCAGCACGAAGATCTTGCCCCGCCAGAACGGCAGCAGGTTCTCCAGCATGGCCACCGAACCCTGGCCGTGCGGGCTTTCGTGCGCCACCCGCCGGTACATCGGCAGCATGCCCAGCAGGGTCAGGGCCACAATCAGCAGTGTCGCCAAGGGAGACAGCGCACCGGCGGCGAGGGCCGCGATGCCGGGAAGGTAGGACAGCGTGGAGAAGTAGTCCACACCCGTCAGGCACATGACCTTCCACCAGGGCTGCTGGTGCGCCCCGGCCTCGGCTGATTCGGGTCCCACCGGCTGGTGCACCTTGTGCTCCAGCAGCCACCTGACCAGCGGGCTGCCAGGCTTGGATGCCGGCTCCGGGTTCGGCACGCTCGCGGGAATCGAATACTGGTCGGCTGCGGTCATGATGTCTTTCTGGAGTTCGGGGCTGCGGTTCAGTTCCGGCGTTACGGCCGACGGCGGGGGCTACTTAGTTGCCTTGATAAGCCGGTAGATCATGTAGCCGGTGACACCACAGCCGAGGATCAGCAGGAGCAGGGGGAAGCTCTCTGTCAGCATGGCCGGACACAGCTTTGCGCGCTTCGGGTGGCCACGGGTTCCTTCGATTCAATTAGAAAGTTTGCTGATGAACCTTGGGAGCGTAGCACCGGCACCTTCCCGGCGCAGGCCTGAACCCGGGATCTTAACGCTTTCTTAACGCCTGCTTCAGGGCGTCCCCCAGCGGCCCCCAGCGGATTCTCCGGTGGTAGCGTGACGCGTATGCACGACGTTCGCGGTTCCAAGGCCCGGCCTGCCGCTTCCGGCGGGGCCAAGCGTGGCCGCCGGTACGGGGGATCGAAGGTTTTCCCCCGCATTCTGGACGTTTTCGCACCCCAGCATCCGGCCCAGGTGATCGTCCTCGGATTCGCGGCGGCGGTGGCGGTGGGGACTCTCCTGCTGATGCTCCCCATGTCCAGGAACGGCACCGAGCCTGCGCCCTTCCTGGATGCCCTGTTCACGTCCACGTCGTCGGTCTGTCTGACCGGGCTCATCACCGTTGACACCCCGGTGTACTGGACCGGATTCGGCAAGGTAGTCATCCTGGCCCTGATCCAGGCGGGCGGGTTCAGCGTGATGTCCTTCGGCACCCTCCTGGGCGTGCTCATGGCCCGCAGGCTGGGCTTTCGTTCGCGCCTCTCAGCGGCCGCCGAAACGAAAACCACCGGCTTCGGCGATGTCCGCCGGGTGCTGCTCGGCGTCCTGGCGATCAGCCTGACAGTGGAGGTCCTGCTCGCCGGGATCCTGGCGGCCCGGTTCGTGACCGGCTACGGCTACGCCCCCGCCCGCGCGCTCTGGCACGGCGTCTTCCACTCCGTGTCCGCGTTCAACAACGCCGGATTCGCCCTATACACGGATAAGCTCATCGGGTTTGCCGGTGACCCTTGGATCTGCCTGCCCATCGCCGCGGCGGTGATCATCGGCGGCCTCGGCTTCCCGGTGCTGTTCGAACTCCGCCGGCAGTACCGCCGGCCCATCCACTGGAGCATGAACACCAAGCTGGTCCTGGTGGGCACGGCCGTCCTTCTGGTCGCCGGCACCGTCTTCGTCACCGCCGTCGAATGGTCCAACCCGGCAACGCTGGGCGGACTCCGGCCCGGCGAGCGCGTCCTGGCCGGGTTCTTCCAGTCGGTCATGACACGCACGGCGGGGTTCAACAGCATCGACATCGGCCAGATGCAGCCGGTGTCCTGGCTAGGGATGGACATCCTGATGCTCATCGGCGGCGGCCCGGCCGGAACCGCCGGCGGCCTGAAAATCACCACGTTCGGCGTGCTGTTCTTCATCCTCTCCACCGAACTGCGGGGCGGAACCACCGTCAATATCTTCGGCAAGCGCCTTTCCCGCGCCGTTCACCGCCAGGCCATCACGCTGGTGCTGCTGGCCATGGCACTGGTGGTGGGCTCCACCGTGTTCCTCATGCTCATCACGGACTTCGGGCAGGAACGGATCCTGTTCGAGGTCATCTCGGCGTTCGCCACCGTGGGGCTCACCACCGGGATCACGGCGGCCATGCCGCCCGCCGGCGAGCTCGTCCTGATCCTGCTGATGTTCGTCGGACGCCTCGGCCCGGTCACCCTCGGCGCCGCGCTGGCGCTGCGCGAACGCCAACCGCTCTACGAGTACCCCAAGGAAAGGCCCCTCATTGGCTAAGAACATCTTCTCCCGCTCCGCCAACAGTGTTGCCCAGGCAGACTCCGTGGTGGTGATCGGCCTGGGCCGCTTCGGCGGTTCACTGGCCCTGGAACTGGAGGCACAGGGCACCGAGGTGCTCGGCATCGACTCCAACGAGGAGACCGTCCAGTCCTACAACGGGCGGCTGACGCACGTGGTCCGAGCAGACTCCACCAGGGAAGAAGTGCTGCGCCAACTCTCCGTCCACGAGTTCGACCGCGCCGTGGTGGGCATCGGCAGCGACATCGAGGCCAGCATCCTGACCACGTCGCGCCTGCTCACCTTCAAGAAGCCACAGATCTGGGCCAAGGCCATCAGCGAGCCCCATGCCGAGATCCTGAACCAGCTCGGCGTTGACCACGTGATCCGGCCGGAGCACGACATGGGCAAGCGCGTGGCCCACCTGGTCCGCGGCTCCCTGCTGGACTACGTCGAGTTCGAGGACGACTTCGTGATGATCCGCACCAGCCCGCCGACCGAGGCACGCGACCGCCCGCTTGGCGTGCTGGGCCTGCGGGACAAGTACGGAATCACCATCGTGGCGGTCAAGCGCCCCGGCGGCATCTGGGGCCACACCACTGCGCAGACCGTCCTCTACGAGGAGGACCAGGTCATTGTCCAGGGCAGCAAGACCCAGGCCGAGCGCTTCAGCAACCTCACCTGACGGACGTCACCCCGCCTCGATGAAGGCGATCTGCCTCAGGCTGGCGGCAGGCTTCGGTTTCGGGGCGGCTGACGGCTTCCGTTTTGCGGCGGCGGCCGGCTTGGGACTCCCGACGGCGGCGGCTGGCTTTCCCATCGGAATCCGCCTGACGCTGAGCTGCTCGAGATCCAGCAGCCGGCGCGCACCGGTCCGGGCATCGATGATCCAGATCAGGTCGATCTCTTCGAGCGTGCTGGCCACTGTCCCCCGGTGTGCCAGGCGTCCGCGGTGCCAGGCCTCGATCTCCTCCCCCGCCGAAAGCTCCGCGCACGAACGCACCTCAAGGTCCTCATCCGTCATCATCACTGGGCTCCTTTCACCGATCCGGTTCTGCATGCCCAGCCTGCACCACGGAGTTTTCTGCAGGGTTTCGGAATGGTGCTCCTTCTGTGTCGGCGCTGTTTCCTGGTGGGGCATCAAACCGCACCACTCTTTTGCAAACCCGACGCAGGTTTCGCGGGCCGGACAATAGCACCGGAAGATCAAATTAAGGATCATTTTCCAAAAACTGCGCTTTTCTTGATCCAATCCTGCGTCGTTCTTAGCTTAAGAACTACTCGCTTCGAAATGTTTATAGCGAGTTCAATTTACGGACCACTAATTTCCCCCTGGACAGAGCAATATGTACCGGAGATCGACGGCTGGTAATTATGCCTAGCGGCCGGACAACGTATCTGCATGCTGACTGGCGGCCTGCGCGGCTTCGGCGTTGCCCATCCGCACATAGATGTTGGCGAGGATGCGCCAGGGCGTGTCCAGCCCGGGATCGAGGGCTGCCGCGTGCTCCAGGTCCGCTATCCCCCCGGCCGTCTGCCCCAGGCCGAACCGGGCCACGCCGCGGTGAACGTAGAGCCCGGTGGAGTGTGGGGCCTCCCGGACCAGGCCGTCCAGCAGATTTTTGGCCGCGCCAAGATCCCCGCTGTAGAGGTATCCGATTGCCAGGGCCGTTCCTGCCTCCTGCGAGCGCGGCGTACGTTCCCGCGCGAGGCTCCCCCATTCGACTGCGTACCGGGCCGCCCGCTGGTCCCCCGCCGTCGCCGGGCCGGCAAACGCCTGGGCGGCGAGCAGTGCGGTGTCGCTGTCCCACGGCCTGAGTTGGTGCGCCTGCTGGAACTCCTGCTCGGCGAGGGCAACGTCGCCTGCCGCGGCAGCCTTGGCGCCAGCGCCCATCGGCCATTCTGCAAGAGTGGCGGGGACGGCAATGGCCAGGGCCGCCGCGGCGAGAACCAGGCCGGCCGCCGTCGAGGCCGCGGGCCGGAACATGCCCGCTGCCATTGCCGTCAGCTTGGCCGGAATCTCGCCGGCCATCGCCCGCGCACCGAAGACAGAGAAGCCTGGTCCATCGCGCCCCACCAGCCCGCCGCACAGGAAGGCCACCAGAGCCGTAGTGCCGATCGACGTAAAGTGCGTCAGCAGCGCCAGACCGTATGCGGCCACGGTCACCACCACCACAGCAAGGTAGCGGCGGTCTGTACCGCACGGGGCTTCCTTCATGCGCCTGGCCACGGCCAGCACGGCAACCGCCCCGAGAACGAGGACCAACAACAGCAACGGAACGCCGCCGGCGGCCAATGCCTGCAGCGGCCAACTGTGGGGCGAATCAGCAGGGAAACTGTCGCCCACTGATCGCGCCCACTCCTCGTTCAGATACGCCGGCAGCGCGTCGACAAAGCCGCTGGGCCCAACACCAAAGACCGGATCGGCGCCGATCAGGCCCAAGGTCCGGTCCCACAGCAGCCAGCGCCCGTCCACGGTTCCTGCCGACAGCAGGCGGTCACGCGCAGCGGGGACCAGCAGGACTCCGATGACCACTCCCGCGGCAGCCAGCACGGCACCGGCCGCGATACTTGGCCGCGACCAGGACCGGCTCCGCATCCACATATAGCTGCCAAACAACGCCGCGATCAGGAGCCCCGCGAGGGCGGCCCGGGAGCCAGAAAGGACCGCCACCCCGGCAGCGGCAAACAGACCTGCCCGCCGCAGCCAAAGCTGCCAGCCCCGCTCAGAGCCAGCACCGGCGGACAGCACTCCGGCGATGACGAAGCCGACCAGGCCCTGGTCAGTGGCGTTCCCCAAGGTTGCGCCCGGCCGGACGTCGGAGGCCCCGCCCAGCGGCCGCAGCCCAGCGCTTTCCAGCACAGCGATGACGAACAGAATCAAGGCGACGGCGGCTAGGGAGAGACTGAGGAGCCTGCGTCTCCGGACGGCCGACTCACCGCCAAGGACTTTCGCGCCCACCGCGAAGACTGCCACATAGACGCCAAGCGTCAGCAATCCCTCATAACGCGGCCAGCGTCCGGCCATGCTGGCCAGCGGCGTATCAGACAAGAGAATAGCGACGCCGATCCATACCACGCACGCGGCCGTCGCCGCCTGCACTGCCAGGGGAATCCGGGCCCGCAGCGGAGACAGCAGGCCTGCGAGGACGGCGATGATCACCAAGAGCAGCTTGATCCAGACGAACCTGAAGAGCCCTCCGGGCTGGAACACCAGGATTGATCCTGTCATCAGGATGATGCAGAGGCCGGGCAGCCGGGTCATCGCTTGCTTCATGCTCGGGTGGCGACCTTTCAGGGAGAGGACTCCAATATAACGGTCGTCTCCTGACCCAGGTCTATTTAAACCGGGCAGGAAGACATGGTTACTAACTCATTTGGACATACAGAGCTGGTTTTGGGAAACACTGCTTTGAATTCCTTTTTGGCGGTTACACTGAAGCGTTCTTTGACAATTAAATGATGCGGCCCAGCCGCTGCATGACCCATGGGGGGTAAAAATGCTCGCTTTGAGCAGGCGATTCCGTTTTCGGATCGCCGTTTTATTATCGGTTCTGTCAGCGCTGGTGCTGCTCGGCATAACGCCTGCCAACGCAGCCGACCTGTCAGATGCATCCATCAGCGGAAAAGTGACGGCACCTGCAGGAGTGGTGCTCACCTCCGTCGGCGTTTCGGTCAGCAGCACCGGCCTGGACTGGTATTCCGGTTACGGACAGGTCGCCGCGGACGGCAGCTATACGGTCAGCGGCCTTCCGGCAGGGTCCTACAAGGTCCAATTCGGTGGTGACTCCGGTGCAATGGGCCAATGGTACTCAGGCGCAACGTCCTTCCAGTCAGCCACACCCGTCACCCTCACGGCCGGCCAAAGCCTGCCCGGCATCAACGCAACCCTCGTCAAGGGCGCCTCCATCAGCGGCCGCGTCACCGTCCCCGCTGGCATCGACCCCAGCTCTGTCGGCGTTTCAGTCAGCAGCACTGGCGCCGACTGGTATTCCGGTTACGGACAGGTTGGCCAGGACGGCAGCTACACGGTCCGCGGCATACCGGCAGGCAGCTACAAAATCCAGTTCTCCGGAAACAACTCGGGCGTCATTACCCAGTGGCATTCGGGAGCGTCGTCCTCCGAGACCGCCACGCCGGTGGCGCTCAGCGCAGGCCAGGATCTTAGCGGAATCAACGCGACGCTCGTCATGGGCGCCTCCATCAGCGGCAAAGTTACGGTTCCTGCCGGTGCGGAGGCTGGCTCCTTGCAGGCCGACGTCACCTCGGCAAGCGGAGGCTACGCGGGATCCTCCCAGATCAACGACGACGGCACGTACAAGGTCAACGGCCTGCCGGCAGGCAGCTACAAGGTCCGGTTCTCGGGGTACAACAGCGGCACTTTGCAGCAGTGGTACGCCGGCGCCTCCTCCGAAGCCGCAGCCACGCCCGTGACCCTCGTCGCGGGCCAGGACCGTACCGGGATCGACGCGGCCCTGGTCATGGGCGCGTCCGTCAGCGGAACAGTCACCGCCCCAGCAGGCGTGAACCTGGGCTCCATTCAGGCCACGGTCTACCAGGCCGGCGGAACGAACCCCAACTACGTGGCTTCCTCATCGGTCAACGACGACGGCACGTACAAGGTGGCCGGTCTCCCGTCAGGCAGCTATAAAGTCCAGTTCGCCGGCTACAACACCGCCACGCTGCAGCAGTGGTATTCCGGCGCCTCATCGTTTGAAACCGCAACGCCCATCAGCCTGACAGCGGGGCAGGACCATCCCGGCGTCAATGCCGCCCTGGTCAAGGGCGCGTCAATTTCCGGCAAGGTCACGGCCCCTGTCGGCGTGAACCTGTCCGCGGTGCAGGCCTATCTCTATACGTCAGACAGCTACTCCTACGCGGGATCCGTGCAGGTCACGGCCGACGGCACCTACAACTTCGCCGGCCTTGCGGCCGGATCCTACAAAGTCCAGTTCAGCCCAGGAACCTCGGGGGCACTCGATCAGTGGTACGGCGGCCTGTCGTACACCGAGGCCACGCCCGTCCCCGTCACGGCGAGCCAGGAGCTGACTCTCAGTGACACGCCGCTCATCAGGGGCGCATCCATCAGCGGCAAGGTCACAGCTCCTGCCGGCGTCGATCTGGCCCGAGTAGAAGCCTCCGTCTACAACGCTGACAACTTCAGGGCGTATCCGATCAGTGCCCAGGTGCAGGCCGACGGCACGTATAAGGTCGCCGGCCTCCGCGCCGGAAACTACAAAGTCCAATTTTCGGGCTATGACTCTGGGGCGCTGAACCAGTGGTACGCGAACGGCACCACCATTGATACGGCCACGGCACTGCCCGTCACGGCTGGCCAGGATCTCACCGGCATCAACGCGACCCTGATCAAGGGCGCGTCGATCAGCGGCAAGCTCACGGCTCCCGCCGGCGTTGATCTGGCGATGGTCAACGTGTCCGCCACCGCAGAGGGAAGCACCTACGGCAGCTACGGGCGCGTAAACGCAGACGGTACTTACGCCGTCAAGGGACTTCTCGCGGGAACCTACAAAGTCAACTTCTCAAACTACAACTCCGGGGCCCTGGACGAGTGGTACAACAACGTCCAGACCCAGGCGGAGGCCACGCCAATCACGCTCACAGCGGGCCAGGACCGCACGGCAATAGACGCCACTCTTGCCAAGGGCGCCACCATTAGCGGCAAGGTCACGCTGCCGGCAGCCGAATACTCCTCGAACACCTCCGTCACTGCCTTCAAGGCCAGCGACAACACCATGGCCGGCTCTACCTACTCGAATTTCGACGGCACGTACTCAATCCGCGGGCTGAGGCCGGGCAGCTACAAAATCCAGTTCAGCTCCTACGGCTCCGGAACGCTGCCGCAGTGGTACAACAAGGCGTCCAGCATGGACACGGCAACCCCGGTGACAGTGACCGAAGGCCAGACCCTGACGGTGGCCGACACCACTCTGGTCAAGGGTGGCGTCATCAGCGGCAAGATCACCGCTCCAACGGGAACGAACCTCACCGCGTCACAGGTACATGCCACCAAGACCGGCGTCATCGACGGATCCTCCAGCCCCGGCTGGGTGAATCCTGACGGCACATACTCCGTCATCGGACTGGAACCCGGCACCTACAAACTGCATTTTTCCGGCGGCCAAAGCGGTGCTGAAGACCTTTGGTACGGGGGCACCAGCGCCGCAACGGCGAAGGCCCTGACCGTTGCTGCCGAGCAGACCATGCCCGGCGTCGACATGACAGTGACTACCGGCGCGTCCATCAAGGGCAAGGTCACCGGCACCGGCACGAATGGCTACCCGCTGTCCGTGCTCGACTCTGCAGGCAAGACCGTCAAAAACGGCTTCACGGACGCCACCGGCAACTACAGCGTGGTCGGCCTCGCGGCGGGTTCCTACAAGGTGGCCTTCAACCGCTCCAGCGGGTATTCGCAGGAAGAAGCGCAGTTCTACCAGAACAAGCCCGAGTCCGCCGGCGTTTCACAGGCACAAGCCATCCCGGTGACCACGGGCCAGGCCGTGCAGAACATCGATGCCGCACTGACAGCAGGCGGGTCCGTCACGGGAACCGTCCTGGACAAGGCCGGGCAGCCAGTGGTCAACGCGTTCGTCCAGGCCTACACGCCGGACGGCTCGCTGGTCACCCGGGACGGCAGCACCACGGCAGCCGGAAAGTACAGCATCAGCGGTCTCACGACGGGCAAGTACGTTATCCGCGTGCATGGCGGCCTGGCTGCCGGTGACCTCTATTCCGGCAACGCGACCACCGAAGCCACAGCCACTCCCGTCGCCGTTGTCAGCGGCAGCGCCACCACGCACGACCTTTCCTTCGCGGCCGCGAACCTGCCCCTTACTTCCCCGGCGCCTACCATCACGGGTACAGCCAAGGCCGGGTCCACGCTGACGGCAGTCCCGGGCACGTGGGGACCGTCACCGGTCGCGCTGACCTATCAGTGGAAAGCGAACGGGACTGCCAGCGGGCTCGCCATCGCCGGCGCCACCGCCAGCACCTACAAGCTGACGACGGCGGACGTAGGCAAGACCATCACGGTCACCGTAACGGGGACCAAGACCGGGTACACCACGGCGGCCAAGACCTCGGTGGCAACAGGGACTGTCATGGCCCTCAACCCGGTCCTGACCGCACCGGTCCCGAAGGTCACCGGCACGGCCAAGGTGGGCTCCACACTGACCGCAACCCCGGGCACCTGGGGTCCAGCACCGGTCACGCTGAAGTACCAGTGGAAGGCAAACGGCGTCGCCATCACGGGCGCCACCGCAAGCACCTACAAGCTAGCGGCCACGGACCTGGGCAAGACCGTGACTGTTAGCGTCACGGGGGCCAAGGCCGGCTACACGACCGCGGTCAAAACGAGCACGGCAACAGCCAAGGTGGCCCTCGGCACTCTGGCCGCGCCCACGCCCGGAGTTTCCGGCACCGCCAAGGTTGGGTACACCCTGACGGCAACGGGCGTCTGGGGTCCGGCACCGGTCACGCTGAAGTACCAGTGGAAGGCGAACGGCATCGCCATCACCGGCGCCACCGCAAGCACCTACAAGCCGGCCGCTGCAGTGATAGGCAAGGCGCTGACCGTCACGGTCACCGGGAGCAAGGCCGGCTACACCTCCCTGGCCAAGACCTCGGCGATCACTGCAAAGGTGGCCGCCGGCACCCTGACCGCACCCGTACCGGTCATCACCGGAACGGCCAAGGTCGGGTCCACCCTCACCGCAACAGGCACCTGGGGTCCGGCACCAGTCACCTTGAAGTACCAGTGGAAGGCCAACGGCATCGCCATCACCGGCGCCACCGCCAGCACCTACAAACCGGCAACCACCGTGTTGGGCAAGACCCTGACCGTCACCGTCACCGGCTCCAAGGCCGGCTACACCACGGCGGCCAAGACCTCGGCGGTTACGGCCAAGGTGGCGGCCGGAACCCTCACCGCGCCGGTGCCCGCCATCACGGGCACCGCCAAGGTCGGGTCCATCCTGACGGCGGCGCCCGGCACCTGGGGTCCGGCGCCGGTCACGTTGACGTACCAGTGGAAGGCGAACGGGGTCGCCATCACCGGCGCCACCGGCAGCACCTACAAACCGATACCGGCCGTCAGCGGCAAGACCTTGACCGTCACGGTCACCGGTGCCAAGACCGGCTACACGACGGCGGCCAAAACCTCCGCGGCCACGGCCGCGGTGAGCTAGGCAAACCGCCCACTCGGGGCACAAACAAAGGCCACGGCCGTTGCAGCACCTGAACACACCAGGCGTTGCGGCGGCCGTGGCCGCTTTAACAGAGAATCCGGCCAGGGCGTGGAACCGCCTTCGCCAGGAAAGCTGGCGCCCCGCGCAGGATCTTTCTGGGTAGTCCGCCCGTAAAATATAGACGTGGCCTACGCGCCAGTAGGGTCGCACTGGCCACTCGAGAAGGAGGTCATGATGGGTTTGGGAGACAAGATCCACAATGCCGCCGAGAAACTCCACGGCAGAAGCAAGGAAGCAGCCGGACGCACTACCGGTAACGAACGGCTTAGGGCTGAAGGCCGAGGGCAGCATCTCCGCGCCGACCTCAAGCAGGCGGGCGAAAAGATCAAGGACGCCTTCAGGCGGCACTAGGTCCCAGCTTGAGACGTGAGGCCCCATTCAGCCGATCCTGGACGGGGTCTCATTGTGTGCGGGGACGGCGCACCTCGCCACAGGCGCGCCTCGCCACGGCGTTCCCACCAACAAAAAGTGCACCGAATCACAATTCCACCCATCCGCCCCCCAACATCGCTCCGAACTGCATGTGTCCCTGTCAGGGGAGAACCACCACCACTTGCACGAGGAGAATGCTTTCCGATGAACAAGACACTTCGCTTCATGGCAGTTCCCACCCTTGCCCTGGGCGCACTCGCCCTCTCCGGCGCTCCCGCCATGGCCCATGAAGCCCCGGCTCAAACCGGCACCACGCACTCCTACCAGGCCACGCTCGGCCAGCTCAACGGCAGCTCCGCCTCAGGCACCGTCACCATCGACGTCACCGGCAACCAGGCCCACGCCGTGCTGAACGTCTCCGGCCTCGCCCCCACCTTCATGGACGCACCGTTCCCGCACGTCCAGCACATCCATGTCGGCGCCGCGGGCCAGTGCCCCGGCCCGGCCGCGGATGCCAATGGCGACGGCGTCATCTCCACCACCGAAGGCGCACCCTCCTACGGCAAGATCGGCACCACACTCTCCACCAAGGGCGACACCAGCCCGGCCGCAGGCCTGGACCTCAAGGTCGCCGGCCAGGGCGGCAGCTACACCATTGACCGCACCTTCGACCTCAACGCCGAAACCAAGGCTGCGCTGGATTCCGGCACCGCCGTGGTGGTAGTCCACGGCCTGGACCCCGCCACGCTGAGCGCGGCCGGCCAGGCAGCCAAGAGCGACCTCGTCCCGTCCCTGCCGCTCGCCGCGACCTCGCCGGCACTGTGCGGAACGCTGGCCATGGGCCAGATGATCATGCCGGTCGGCGGCGCTGACACAGGCGTCGCGCAGCAGCCCGCCGGTACAGCAGCCGGTACCGACGCCGGGACCCTCGCCCTGGGCGGCGGCCTCGTCCTCGCCGCCGCTGCCGGCGGCACCTACGTGATCCGTCGCCGCAAGGCCGCACAGGCAGCCTAAGCCAGGACTGACCACTCCGGCATCGACACGGGCATGAGTGCCGGCTGCTGCGGAGCCCGACGCATCCGCAGCAACCGGAGCTCTGCCCGTGCCGCCGGCTCCTACAGGTTCCTGCAGGTTCCCGTGCAGGACACATTGCGAAGGACAAGGCGCCACCATGAGCAAGGCAAACAGAAACCGTAATCACCTGCTGGGATCCCTGGCGGTGGCGTCCCTGCTGCTGTCGGGATGCGCGGCAGCGGCCGGAGCGCCCGGATCAGCATCCACTGCATCGGCCTCGGATTCCCCGGCAACGCAGCACTCCGTCGACCATTCCGCAGCAGCGGCGTCCTCCGCCACCCCCGCCACCGAGTCCCAGGACAGCCCGTCCGGGGCCGCCAGGATGGTCTGCGGGCCGGAGACCCAGGACAACGTCTCCGAGATTTTGCAGCTGAAGGCCGCACCGCACAGCGTCTCCACTTGGGCCGACAAGACCTTTACCTGCACCTACCACCTCGCCGAGGGGCCCTTGGTGATCTCCGTCAAGGAATCAGCAGACCCAGCCTCGGCGCGGAAGTACTTCGACGCCCTGGCAGGCAAGATCGGCGGAACAGAGCCGATCAAGGGTCTCGCCAATCTGGGTTTCCCCGCCTACCAGACGGACGACGGATCGGTCGTCTTCCTCAAGGACAACAACACCCTGTACGTCAACGCCACAAAGCTGCCGGCCGCCGTCGGCCCCCACGGCGCAACCCCCACCGCGTTCGCCTACCAGGTGTCCACCACCATCCTGGCGTGCTGGAAGGAACACCACTAAGCCATGGCACCCCCATCGACGCGGCCACACCGAGGCATCCCGCGCAGAGGCGCCCTCCCGTCCGCCGCGGTCTCCCTCCTGGTCCTTTGCGGACTGGCCCTGGGCGGCTGCGGGGCAGCCGGTCAAGCGGCCGCCCCTTCGGCAACCGGCGGACCGCAGACCGGAGCCGCAGCGTCGGGTGCCGCATCGCCGTCGGCCGTTCCGTCCACAAAGGCACCGCAGATTAAGAGCCCGACGGCGGCAGCCGCCAAGGCGGCCAAGATCCCCTCCCCTGCCCGGCCGGCTCCGGCACCCGTGGCACTGAGTGTTCCGGCCATCGGCGTGCAGTCGCCGCTCGTGAAGCTGGCGCTCCGGCCCAACAAGTCGCTGGAGGTGCCGCCGGACGGCCCTGGCGCACCCGCCGGCTGGTACAGCGGCTCCCCCGCGCCGGGCGACACCGGTCCGGCCGTGTTCCTGGGCCACGTCAACTCGACAAGCGGCGGCCCCGGGGTCTTCGCGAACCTCCGCAGCCTGAAACCCGGCGACGAGATCGCGGTGCAGCGGGCCGACCACAGCACCGTGGCCTTCACGGTTGCAAAGGCTGCCGCCTACAGCAAGAACAGCTTCCCCACGCTTCAGGTGTACGGCAACACCAAGGGGCCCGAGGTGCGGCTCATCACCTGCGACGGGTACGACCCCGCAACCGGCCTGTTCAACGACAACTACGTGGTGTACGCCCAGCTCAAGGCCAAGTAGGCCGGCCAAACCACCCCGCTGCGCAGTTCCAATCGCTCAGACGGTCCCGACGGGCAACTCCGACGCACGCG
The DNA here is from genome assembly GCF_056406715.1 of Arthrobacter sp. P1_B11. Classification (NCBI taxonomy): domain Bacteria; kingdom Bacillati; phylum Actinomycetota; class Actinomycetes; order Micrococcales; family Micrococcaceae; genus Arthrobacter; species Arthrobacter sp. P1_B11. The sequence continues at coordinate 162,722 of NZ_JBFTZQ010000009.1, read as the reverse complement.
AATACTGCGACCAGCCGCCAACGAACAGCTTGCCCCGGCCCATGCCGAGGTACTCCAGCACCAGCAGGTTGTGGCAGGCTGTCACCCCGGAGCCGCAGTAGTTGACCGTGTCATGAGCAGAGCTAATCCCGGCCCGGCTGAAGTTCTCCAGCAGCTGGGACCGCGGGACCAGCTTTCCCGAGGGCCCCAGGTTCTCCCTGCACGGCACGTTTACCGCACCGGGAATGTGCCCGGGACGGGGATCGACGGGGTCCTGCATCCCAAGGTAGCGGTCACGGTTCCGGGCGTCGATGACTGTGGCTGCGGCTGACGCTTCCGTGATGTCGGCCAGCAGTCCGGTCGGCCAGGGACGGGCGGTGAAGTCTCCGGGCACGGCTGCCGGAATCGCCGTCTCCAGCGCGCCGGCATAGGACGTCATGCCGCCGTCCAGGACAGCGGCATCGTGTCCGGTGACCCGCAGCATCCAGACCAGACGGGCCGCAATGACGCCGCCGGCATCGTCGTAGGCCACCACCACATCCGAGCCGTTGATACCGCTCTGACGCATGCCTTCGGCGAAAACCTCCGGATCCGGCAGCGGATTGCGCCCGGATTCCTTCGTCGCCGGCGCGGAAAGCCAGCGGTCGAGGTCGACGAACACGGCGCCGGGGAGGTGGCCGCGGTTGTAGGCGTCCCGCCCGGACGATCCGTCCAGGTACCAGCGCGTGTCCGCGACGACCACCCGCCGTCCCTGGCCTGCGCACCATTCGAGGTCCACGAAGGGCTGAATATTGCTTGCTTCCGACATGGGCTCCAGCGTAATCCTCCGTCTCGGAGTTCGAGATGGCCATATCAACATGCGGACTCTGCGCGCCTGACGCATTTGCTGCCCGCGACGTCGAGGGGCCACGGCGGTCCCTGCCCGTCCGGCCGGACGGGCGGGGCCCGCAAATAGCCAACGGACAGAGCGGAACCGGCGTACGCTGGTGGATATATGAGTGCCCCAGCCAAGCCGTGTGACCATGCGTGAACTAAGTAAAATTTCGGTTCTGGGAGTCTCCCTCCTGCTCGCCTTGGCGTCGTGCGCCCCGCCGCCGTCGCCCGCGCCCGGCAAGCAGGCGAGCCGGGCCGCCGGCACCCACGTTGCCGCTCCCGCCCACATCACCACCGCCGCACCGGCGGCGATGGCACCCCAGGCGCTTGCACCGGCTGCGCTGACCCCGGCGCAGCAGCTTGCCAGGCTGACCCTGGCGCAGCGTGTGGGCCAGCTGTTCATGATTGCTTCTGCGGCCACCGGCGCCGACATTAACACCATGTCCGATATCACCAAGTACCACGTGGGCAGTGTGTACCTGGCGGGGCGCAGCCGCGCTGGCACCGGTGCCACGGCCGCCGTCGTCCGCCGGATGACCGCAACCGTATCGACGGCCACCACCGGGGGCATCCGGCTCGCTGTGGCGACCGACCAGGAAGGCGGCTTCGTCCAGGTCCTCGGCGGCCCGGGCTTCTCAGTGATTCCGACGGCGGTGGCCCAGGGCAGGCAGGCGCCGGCAGTGCTGCAGGCCAATGCGCGCGTCTGGGGGAACCAACTGCGCGCCGCCGGGCTTAACCTGAATCTGGCGCCAGTACTGGATACCGTCCCGAGCGCGCAGTTCGCTCCGCACAACGCGCCCATCGGCTTCTTCGGCCGCGAATACGGGTTCACGCCGCAGACAGTCTCCAGCCGCGGCGGAGCCTTTGCTGCGGGCATGCGCCAGGCCGGCGTCGCACCTGTGGTCAAGCATTTCCCGGGGCTTGGCCGCGTCACCCTCAACACCGACACCACCCGCAACGTCCACGACACCGTCACCACGCGCACCGATCCCTACCTGCTGCCGTTCCGGACGGCCATCCAGGCGGGCGCCCGCTGGGTGATGGTGTCCAGCGCCTACTACAACCGCATCGACGCCGCCCACATCGCCCCCCTGTCCCCGGTGATCATGCGCACCATGCTGCGGGGGGACCTGCACTTCACCGGGGTCATCCTGTCCGATGACCTGTGCAATGCCGCGCAGTTGGCTCCGTGGGCCAAGGGCGCCCGGGCCACCGGTTTCATCCACGCCGGTGGAACCATGCTGCTGTGCGCAAACCCGCGGGACATTCCGGTCATGACCTCCGCGGTGCTGCAGCTCGCGCAGCACAACCCCGCCTTCGCGGCCGAGGTCAACGCCGCCGCCCTGAAAGTGCTGACGGTGAAGGCCGGGCACTAGCGGCGGACCCCCAAGAGGCCGGTGACGCGCTGGGCACCGAGCCGCCAGATTCGCATGTCATAGACGCACCTATGGCCCCGGACGCCGTCTTACGAAATTGACGCCCAAGACATCCTCGGCCTGGCCCCTCAGCGGACTCTTTGCTGGTTTCGGGCCTCGGAAACGATGCGGGCCAGCTCCTTGGAAAGAACGGAACTGGCAGTCTCTGAACTTGGCCAGTGACCGATCTGTAACCGACGTTCCAGGGTACGGGCGCAGTCTTCCATCTGCAGGGCGCCGACCATTGCGGACGTAACTTTGAGGCTCACCACGGCATCCAACGTTTTTTCCAGGTCCTCGGCCGCGACACCGGCAACGATGTTGGCCGAGCGTGCCGGCAACAAATCCAAGTACTCGCTAAAGAATCTGTCCGCCACGCACTGTCCGGCCTGCTCGGCGAGTATGCGTAGAGCAACGGTGTCGAGGACGGGCGGCCGTTGTCCTGCCCTTGTCCCCGCCGCCTGCTGACCTGTCCTCATTTGGGACTACGGGTCAGGCGCTGCCCAAGAACTGCCTTGGGACGGCTGCGCTGTTGCGAGATGTTCACACTCATTCCGATCCGTCATAGGCACCACGACGCCGCTGTACGGCGCACTGTTAAGTGTTCTCCAGAAGGCTCAAAGTCTATGCAGCCTATCCCCAAGATCGGCTCAGCTTTCCCCAAGTTACGGCCGGACCCGCACTGGCGCCTGCCCCCCGGGGCGCTTCGGGCTTCCTCTTGGTAGGGTTTCGTCAAGGGCAATACTGGGGCGGCCCAAGGAGAATTTTGATGGCGGGTAGCCGGACGGCTGTTGTGGTTGAAGACGATGCGGACGTCGGCGGTCTTATTCATGCAATCCTGGGAGCCGGCGGCGTTACCGCCCGACTCGCAGAAACAGGCACCGCAGGTGTTGACGCCGTACGCATGCACTCCCCCGATATCGTAATCCTGGACTTCGGGTTACCGGACATCACAGGCCTGGAAGTCATCCGCCGAATCAGGAGCTTCAGCGACGTCTACATCCTCATGCTCACGGGCCATGAAGAAATGATGGACGCCGTGATCTCGGCAGGAGCCAACGCCGTCATGTCTAAGCCGTTCCGCCCACGTGCATTGCGAGCCCAAGTCGACGAGGCGCTCGGGCTGCAACTCCCTCGACCTTAGGCGCGCGTGTTCGCGGCCCCTCAGCGGACTCTCCGCTCAGCGGACCAGGCCGGAAACGAGGTTGATGGTGGTGGCCAGCACGATGGCTCCCAGCAGATATGAGAGCAGGGCGTGGCGCAGCACAGTGCCGCGGATGGCGTCGGTTTTCAGGTCGGTGTCGGAGACCTGGAAACACATGCCGACGGTGAAGGACAGGTAGGCGAAGTCCAGGTAGCGCGGCGGCCTGTCCTCGTTGAAGTCCACGCCGGCCTTGTCCCGGTAATGAATCGAGGCGTAGCGCAGGGCAAAGAGCGTATGCACCAGGAACCAGGACATCGTCACGCTTCCCAGCGCCAGGGCGATGATCGCTGCCTTCCCTCCGCCTTCAGTGGTGGAGGCGTCCAGCAGGATGAGGGCCACACCGCCGAAGCTGGCTATGGTTGCCGCGAGCACCAGCGCATCCGAAGCGGCCCTGCCGGGATCGTCGCGCCGGGCGTGCGCGGCCGTGGCTCCCGCGTCCAGTCCCCCGATGATGGTCCAGACCCAGATGAGGTAGGTGGCACACGCGGCCGCCCAGCCCATCGCAGGCGCGTACGACCACGATTTCAGGAGCCCCACGGCAACGGCCGCGCCGATACCCACCACGGCCATCACCAGAAGGCGAAGCCGGGAGTGATGGGCCGGCCTGTCGTATTCCGTGGCCTGGTGCCCTGCCCTGTCCGTTGCGCTCATGGTCTGATCATTCCAGTTCCGCGGCCGGAAGCCGGGCGGCGGCCTGGCCGTGGCCGCTTAGATGTTGGCGGTTGAGGGCGTCCAGCTCGTCATCCGTGAGGTCGTCGAAGGACCGGGCTTCGTGGCGGTCACTGCGGGCGAAGCGGACGAACATCAGGATGATCAGCGGCAGGTCGACTATTTCGGCGAGGAACCACAGCAGGTCTCCGGCCATCTGCTGGTCCCGGAGAGGACCCGGCTGCCAGCTGCGGTGTCCGGCCGCGATCCGCCCGGCCCCGTCCAGGATCCCCGGGCTCAGCCGCATCAGGATTCCGGGCACGGCATCGGCAAGGAGCTCGATAAAGACGTAGATGAACTCGACAACGATCAGCGCATTGACGGCCTTGGTTGATCCGTCCTCGATGATCGGCACCGCCATCAGCATCCCGAGCAGGGGCACGAATACGGTCAGGACCACGTCCCATACCGGGCTGGTCCGCAGCGGATAGAAAAGCGGTGTGAGGAACAGGCTGAACATGCCCAGCCCCAGCAGCGCAGCAACCACGGTGTTGCTCAGGGAGCGCACCACGCCGTGGTTCAGGATCTTCTCCAGCCGCGAAGCGCCGGCAGCGCCCAGGGAGTTCCGGGCCAGGGTTAGCGGCTTTCCCGCTGCCACGAGCAACGGGACGATGAAGAGGTAAGAGGTGACCTTCAGCGTGAAGACCCACCGGAGATCGTGGCTGTAGACGCCCGTGAAGCCGAAGCTGAGCACGGCGAAGCTGCCCAGGCCCAGCACGTAGAACGTCGCCGTCCGCCACCACGGCCAGGTGATGCCGCGGCTCCCTGCGGCCCGGACGCCGCGCGCGTAGAACGCAGCGGCCAGTAGCAGCAGCACAAGGGCCGGCCAGTTAGGCGTCCATGAAGTCCAGACGACTTCCCACGGTGGCATGGTCAGTTCCTTCGTGCGACTTCTTCAGCCGGCAATCCGTCCGCGGCGTCCCCGCGGACGTCTGCGTCAGCGCCGGCGTCGGCGTCGGCGTCGGCCTCATTGGCGTCCTCCTGGACGTCGGCTTTCCTGCTCCGGCGGTGCTTGAGGTATTCGATGCCCCAGGGCACCACGGAGACCAGGACCATGACGACGGCGATGACGTCGATGTTCTTGGCCACGATATCGAAGTGTCCCAGCCAGGTGCCCAGCAGCGTCACGGACGTGGCCCACGCGAGGGCGCCCACGATGTTCCACAGCGAGAAGGACTTGTAGCCGTAGCGGGCGATCCCCGCGCTCAGCGGCGCATAGGTCCGCACGATCGGAACGAAGCGGGCCAGCACAATGGCCGGTCCGCCGTGGCGGCGGAAGAAGTCCTCGGTCTTGTCCAGATGGGAGGTCTTCAGGATTTTCGCATCGTCCTTGAACCACCGGCGGCCCAATTTCCGTCCGAGCATGTAGCCCACCTGGTCCCCGGCCACCGCCGCCGCCGTGATGACGCCGATCAGCACCGGCAGCGCCAGGTTCAGCTGCTGGTGAAGCAGTCCCGCCGTGAAGAGCAGGGAGTCACCGGGCAGGAACGGGAAAAGGACACCGGATTCGATGAACACCATGACTGCGATGACCGAGAGGGTGGGCGGCCCCAGATCCTGCAGCAGGGCCGCCGGGTCCAGCAGGGACGGGATCCCGGCGGACCACGCCACGGCCGGGGCCAGCGCAAGGGCATGAAGAGTATGCATGGAACCACTCTCGCCCGCGGTCTCAAAGAAAACCCTAAGAAAACGGACGCCGGCCCGCCGTCGTGGACGGCGGGCCAGCGTTTCCGGTGGTGCGCGGCCTACTCGGCCAGTTTTGCCACCGCCTGGGCCCACAGGAAGAACTTGTTGGTGCCCAGGTCTTTGATGGTCTTGATGCCGAGGGCCTCCTGGAGCTTTTGGGCGTCGGACTCGGACAGGCCCTGGAGTGCACCGACGGGTGCCTTGGCCAGTTCCTCGATGCTCTTGCTTTCGTATTCAGAATCGAACTTACTGCTGAGGCCAGCCACTGTGAAGCTCCTTTGCTCAAGTGAAGCCCGGACGCATGCCGGGCAGGCGGTCCGCCCAAGGAACAGCAAAGCACGAGTCGGCGCCGGCGTCGAGACACCGGAGTTAAACGGGAAACGGCCGCCGCGTCAGCAGACGCGGCGGCCGTCTCCAAGTCCCAAGACTGTCCTGAGCGGGGGCGTCAGTTCCAGCCCGAGCCGGCAGCAGACCGCCCCAGGAAGCCGCCCGCGCCGTTGCCCTTGTACAGCCAGAGTGCGCCGGCGGAATCCACCGCGAGGACGTCGTTCCTGGCGTCGCCGTTGAAGTCGCCGCGGGCGGTGATGGCCGTCATCGCGTTCCAGCCGATGCCGGCCTTCAGCCTTCCGGAGAAGCCGCCGCGGCCGTTGCCCGTGTACAGCCAGAGCGCACCGGCGGTGTCGCGGGCCAGCACGTCGGCCCTCCGGTCGCCGTTCATGTCACCGGGACCCACGACGGCGGTCATCGAGTTCCAGCCGGAGCCCACCTTGACGCGTGCGAGCCAGCCGCCTCGCCCGTTGCCTGGGTACAGCCAGAGCACGCCGGCTGTGTCGCGGGCCAGGACGTCCGATTTCGCATCACCGTTAATGTCGCCCGGACCGATGATGCTACTAAAGGCATTCCAGCCGGAACCCACCTTCACCCGTGCGAGGAAGCCTCCACGCCCGTTGCCCGGGAAGAGCCACAGCGCTCCGGAACTGTCGCGGGCCAGGACATCGGCCCTGCCGTCACCGTTGAAATCGCCGGGAGCGACAATGGCCGTCATGCCGTTCCAGCCCGTGCCGGACTTCACCCGTGCCAGCCAGCCGCCGCTGCCGTTGCCGGGGTAGAGCCACAGCGCCCCAGAGTTGTCCCGGGCCAGCACGTCGGACTTCCGGTCGCCGTTCAGATCGCCGGCGGCCACCACGGCGTTGATGTGCAGAACCGCGCCGGCGGCGTCCACGAGGCCGGCCCCGCAGCCTGACGGGCAGCCGCCGGTAACTGGACGTGCTGTCCGCTTCAGGCGGGCCTCGACCGCGGCGGGCGTTGCGGTCGGCCCCATCTGCGCCATCAGCAGCGCGGCCACGCCGGCAACGTGCGGGGCGGCCGCGGACGTGCCCTCGGCAAAGTAGTAGGACGAGTCCGTCTGGGCGGTGGTCGCGCCGTCGTTGCGGATGGACAGGATGCCGCCCGAAACGCTGTCGTCCGGGTTCCCGCCGGGAGCCGGTGTCATGTCGCCGCCGGGGGCGGTGACGTCCACGTTGGGGCCGAAGTTTGAGTACGGGGCAAACGAACCGCTGGGACCACTGGCTGCAACAGTGATGACGTTCTGGCAATTCGCGGGCTCCGAGGTCGCGGCGGACACGCTCTCATTCCCGGCAGCAACCACCACAGCGGCACCCCGGCCGGTGGCGGTGTTAATGGCATCCTGCCAGGTCTGCGAACATGCTTCTGTGCCGCCAAGGCTGAGGTTGATGACGCGCGCCGGGGTGGGATTCAGGGGCGCATCAGCCACGGGAGCTCCCGACGCCCAGATCACGGCGTCCGTGATGTCCGAGGTGAAGCCGCCACAGGGTCCCATGGCCCTGACCGGCAGGATTTTGGCCTTTGGAGCCACGCCGGCAATGCCGTCAGCATTTCCGGTGACGGCACCAATGATGCCGGCCACGAAGGTGCCGTGCCAGGACGACTCGGTGGCAGCCGCATCGGCCGCGCAGAATCCGGGGTCGGTCCAGTCCCCTTCGTCCGTGGGGTCGGAGTCGCGGCCGTTGCCGTCGCGGGCTTCATCCGGGTCGGTGATCATGTCGTAGCCCTGCAGCACATTGGCGTTGACGTCGTCGTGGCGGGTGATGCCGGTGTCCACCACGGCCACCACCTGGCCCGCGCCCTGGGTAACGTCCCAGGCCCGGGTCACCTTGATGCCGCCCGTTTGCTGGGACAGGTTCCACTGGAACGGAAAGTAGGGGTCGTTCGGGTCGGCGACCTTGGGGTGCATCAGGACGTCGGGCTCTGCATAGGCCACGGCGGGATCGGCACGCAGTGACGCGAGAAGCTTTGCCGAATCGCCGGCGCCCAGTTTCTTGGCGGTCCGCAGCACGCGGGCGCCGCCGGACGTGGCGCGGAGGTCCTTCACGGTGGAGCCGAGTTTGACGGCGGCCCGCCCGTAGGTCTTTGCCCGCTCCGCGGGTACGGTAGCCGCCCCGGCCTTGAACTTCACAATGAACTGGTTGGTCGCCGCTGCTGCACCGGAGGAGGGCCGCGCAATCGAGGCTGCGGGCGGCACTGCCGGCAGCGGCGCCGGCGCATCGTCTGCCGATGCCGGCGGGCCGATCAGCGCACCGGCGGCCAGCACCGCAACGCCGGCCGAGGCCAAGAGGGAGGAGAAATACGATCGGCGCGCGTGAGACATCGAGACCATTCCTGTTCGGCGCGTCAACCACAACTGGTCGGGCGCGGAAGTTAGGATGCGACCCCCTAGCCGCATCCAAAATGAGTGTAGCTGTTGGGTAGGACTTTTTGTTGGGCCAGCCGAAACCTGGCTGTCGGAAGAGAGCGACTTCCCTGAACCCCGTTGTTAAGGCTGCGGTTACCGGGGGTCCAGTCCCGCGTCTTCCCCCGGAGGCGGGAATGCCCCACACTGTGTGCAAGAGTCTTTTCCCCACTGGCCAAAGGCAGGTCATCCATGGTCCCTCTTATCTCCCTCGCGGCTCTCGTCGGGCCTCAGGAACACAAGCCCGACGCCCGTATTCCCCGGCCACTTGACGCCAGCGACTTGCCGGAGCTGAAAGACCTTTATCTGCGCGCCTACGACCCGGAAAAGGAGCATTCAGATGGCTTCCATTCCGTCGACAGGATCGGCACAATCTTCGACGGCGCGCACGGCACCCCCATCCCCGAAGCCTCGCTCCTGACGGTTGGCCCGGACGGCCGCATCACGGGGGCCATCATCATCACAGACCGGCACGTCGGAAGCTCGGGCCCGGGAACGGCTTTTATCGCCGAACTCTTCACCCACCCGGATCACCGCAGGCAGGGCGTCGCCGAAGACCTCCTGCGCCATGCCATGCACGTCCTGCACACCTTGGGACACAACATCCTCGCGGTCAGCGTCCACAGCGGTAACGCCGCTGCCATGGCCCTGTATCTTTCCCGGGACTTCCGCCGCCTGAACCACCGGACCGGGAACGACTGAACCGTTTCTGCGGCGTCACCCGGCGGTGGCTGCTCCGAGTGTGACGTCGGCGGCCTGAGTCTGGCCTCCGCGCAGGAACGTGATCTTGACGGTGGTTCCGGCAGCCTGTTCCCGTGCGGCCGCCGTCAGCTCAGAGGCGTCAGTCACGGTCCGTCCGGCCAGTTCTGTGATCACATCGCCGGCCTTCAGCCCGGCTTTGTCCGCCGCGGATCCCGCGGTTACGGACGCCACTTCGGCCCCGGTCGTAAAGTCCGACGAGGTTCCGGAGGCCTTGTCCTGCACCGAAAGGCCCAGCTGGCCGTGTGTCGCTGCGCCTGAGGCGATGATCTCCTGGGCCACGCGCTTGGCGGTGTTGATCGGGATCGAGAAACCGACGCCAATGTTGCCGGACTGGGAGGATGAGGAGGACGATCCGGCCGAGGCGATGGCCACGTTGACGCCGATGATCTCACCCTGTGTGTTGGTCAATGCGCCGCCGGAATTTCCGGGGTTGATGGCCGCGTCAGTTTGGATGACGTTGATGCTGATGGACCCCTGCCCCGACGTGGAGGAGTCGGTCTGCGAGGTGGCGGAGGAGTCCGTTTCGATGGTGCGGTTCACCGCCGAGACAATGCCGTCCGTCACGGTGCCGCTGAGTCCGAGGGGCGCTCCGATGGCTATGGCGGCGTCGCCGACCTTGACCGCGCCCGAGTCCCCCAGCGTCGCCGGGACCAGGCCCTGGGCGGTGATTTGAATGACGGCCAGATCCGAGAGCGGGTCCGTGCCCACAATTTTCGCCGTGTAGACCTTCCCGTCGCTGGTGCGGACTTCGATGGCTGCGTTCGCGGCCTGCCCGTCCAGGGTGACCACATGCGTGTTGGTCAGGATGTGGCCGTCCGTATCCAGAATGATGCCCGAGCCGGTGCCGCCGGAGCTGCCGGAACTTGCGCTGATGGTCACCACACTGGGCGTCGCCTTCTGAGCGGCAGCGGTCACCGCGTTGACGCTGGAAGTGTTGTTGACGATCACCGGCGTGTACTGGGCCTGCGCCGTGGCTGACCCCTGGGTTGGCGGGTTCAACAGAGCGGTAGTCCCGACGGCGGTACCTCCGCCCAGCAGACCTGCGGCCACCAGACAGGTGACGAAGACCGCAGGACCCACCCTTTTCCGGTCCCTCGGGCGGGTTGCCGTCATGCCTGCTGTGGTGGGGCCGGCCGCCGTGGTCCCGGCCGCCCAGGCGGGGACTGCGCTGGCAGTGGCTGCGCTGGCAGCCGCTGGGTTTGCCCCGGCGCCCTCGCCGGCGCCGCGCTCCATGTAGTCACCCTGCATGTAGTCAACCTGTGTGTAGTCATCCTGCATTGGACGTTCATACTCGTTCATCGGTCATCCTGACTTCTCGAAGGCTATGACCTCATACTCGACGCCGGTCCTATCGGCCGTCTGTCCGGCTCCTGTGACGAAGCTGTGAGCAATTCCCGGAGACGGTCAACCTATTTGGGAGGCACGCCTAGACTCCTGTGATGGCCACTCTTACTGAGAGCGTTTTCCTCAACGGGACAGTTGGATCCGGAAAGACCACCACGGGCGAGGCCCTGCACCGGCTGCTCGCCGACGACGGAATCAGCAACGCCGTCATCGATCTGGATGGGCTGCGGCGGAGCTGGCCCGTGCCCGCAACGGATCGGTTTAACCATGAACTCGAGCTCCGGAACCTCCAGTCCCTGGCATTGAACTATCGCGAGGTCGGCGTTCGGCGGTTCATCCTTGCAGGGGTCGTTGAGCACTCTGCCGAGGTGGATCGCTACCGTACTGCCCTGGGCGGAGGCGCCCTGACAGTGGTCCGGTTGGATCCGTCTCTCGCAACTATTCAGGACAGGCTCAGGAATCGGCACGAGCCCAACAGCCCGGAGCTGGCCTGGCACCTGGAACGCAGCGTGGAGCTACATCGGATCCTGAATGAAGCCCGCCTTGACGCCCATGTGGTGGCAATCGGCAGCCAGAGCCCCCAAGAGGCCGCCCATGCCGTTCGCACGCTCATCGGGTGGTAGCCGCGCTGCGGAGGCGGAAGGCGCCGGGAGATATTCGGCCCGCCGAGTCGCTCATCACCGCAAGTCACCAGCTCATCCTGCCCCAGCCTTGGACTGTCTGCACGAAGACCTGCGGTCCGCCACAGCTAGCGCAGTTGGATTAGTCCAGCATTGGTGGGACGGAAACCGCATGAATCGAAGTAGAAACTCTTCAGGTGGTCATCGAAGTCAACATGAAGCCATTCGCAGCCGGCCTTCCTCGATTGTTCGGTTGCAACGGCGAGGAGTGTTTTCCCGATGCCCTGACGGCGCGCTCTGTGTGCCACCAAAGTGTCTTCGATGAACGCGTGGACATGACCGTCCCAGATCACATTGACGAATCCTACGAGACCTACGTCGTCGCGTGCTGTGACCCAGCCCAGACTGAGGCGCCAGAGCACGTCACTCCAATCGTCTTCAACGTATTCATGATCGAAGCCCTCCGCGTGCAGCTGGTTGATCTCTTCGTTCTTAACCGCTCCGCGCCATTCAAAGGTGATCGTCATGCTGAACAGCATTACAGATGCCCTCGCTTGTAGCCCGCCTTTGCCCTCGCGTATGAGGACGCCGCGACCTTCTTCAAGAAGCAGCTCAATTCCTGATAAGGGCGTCGAACGTGGACCCGTCTCCTCCGGCCATATTGCGGGCTGCCCCGTTCGCTCTTCGTGTCACCGGTCGCGACGGCCGCGACGGCTCAGGAACTCGGACCCGGCATACCCGGCACCGAGGACAATGAGGCTGCCCAGCCATCCGAGCGCCAGGAAGATCATCGTGATCCGGTCCCTGTCCTCATAGGGAGCCAGCGACTGCCCTGCCACCACCACCCTTCCCACCGAGGACCGTGCCACAATGGCCATCCGCAGGCCGGGCTCCGGCTGCCACGTCACGGTGTCAACGCCGGAATCGCGTGCCGTCCGGAGCACGCCGGACGGCACAACCGGCAGGGATCCGTGAAGGGTCGCCGTCCCCGACTCCGGCTTGTCGTCCGACCCGTATACGACGACGAACACTCCGCTCTCAGGGGTCAGCTCCACCCGCGGCGCCGGTTCAGTTCCGGCAGGAAGCTGCACCAAGGCCGCGGCGGCAGCGGCCGGTGCGTCATTCGCCGACCGGCGGCCGAGCTGCTGAAACGCAACGTAGACGCTGCCGAAGATCAGCGTGACCACCACGGCTGCCGCCAGCCATCCGAGAATTCTTCCCATGTGCTCAACCAACCACGTCAGCGCCGGGCGTTGAAGACGTCGGGCCCGAAGCTGCTCACGCCGGCGGCGCGGGCCATCCCGAGGCGGGGCAGCGAGAAGATGTCCTCGATGGTGGCCAGCAGGCTGTAGTGGTTGTAGAAGCGGGTCGAGGTGGTGCCGCCCCGAACGAAGGGCGAGAGCACCAGGGCACCCACGTGTCCGCCGGCCGTCCCGCCGGGTTTCCCGGGAGGGCCGACCGATCGCCCTTCGGCTTCGTCGAAGGTGATGACCAGGACCCCGTCGCGCTGGAACGCCGGTGAACGCAGGATGGGCGGAACCTGCCGCAGGAGCCAGGCGTCCGCGGTCGCCAAACCGCCGGGACGCCCGTCCACGCACGGGCTGTCGTGGCCGTCGTGGCACAGGTTGGGGGTGATGTAGGAGAGGTTGGGCGTCGTCGCGGCTGACCTCAGATCGCTGGCCAACGCCCTGAAATCAACTACCCGCCGCCTGCAGTCCGGTGAGGACGTGATCGCCTCGAAATACACGAAGGGGTTGTGCCGCGTCGCGTACTGGTCACCGCGCTTGGCACTCTGGCTGCCGTCTCTGGCGCCGGGCTGCGGGTGGCGGCAGGGAATGCGCATGTCTTCCATGTACCCCTTCCAGCTCTTCCTGGCCGCAGTCAGCTGACCGGCAACTGTTGGAACGGACCTCGGGTAGAGGCAGCCGTTGCCCCTGAAGACGCCGCGGTACGGAGGACCGGCGGGCTTGAACCGCGCATAGGTCCCGCAGTCGGCACGGGTCATGGCATTCGGTGTCTGCCCGGAAATCTGCGCCAGATAGTTCGGCTGGGAATGGTGGGCAATCGCGTAGTACTGGGACAGCAGGACACCCCTGGCGCGCAGAAATTTGGACAGATAAGGGGTTTTCGACGCCGGACCCCAGACCGTGCCATAGCCCCTGTTCTCGAGGTTGATCACAAAGATGTGGCCGGGCCTCGCGGCCCGGAGCACCGCAGCCGCATTCGCCACCGACTCTGCGGCCGGGGCGGGCGCCGCCGCGGCCGGGACGGGCACAGGGGCGGGCGCCGGTGCTGGGACCGCCGTCGGAAGTGGGGCCGCCGTTGCCGCGGCGCTGACGGGAGGTGACGCATTCTGCGGGGACGGCGCCGGCTGGCTGGCCGCCCCCGACACGATGGCGGCAACGCCTAGGGCCAGCCACTGTGCACCCCGCGGGGCACCTCCGCCCGGCCTCCGACTGACCTTCCTGCCCATCGTGTCCTTCTCTCACGGACCTGTCCGGCAGTCGTCGGCAAACACCGCATCGGGAATCTTCGGAGTTCAGAGGCCCCGACGGCTGGCACCAGCATAGGCCTCCCCGAGCATTGTTCCCAGCGTCCTTTCAATATCCGGTGAGAGACTGCTGGCCGGCGCAACCTCCGTGAAGCTGCCGTGCCCGTGCCCGCATAGCCTGTGCCTGGCGCACCGCCCAGTAAGGAATGACATGAAGCAGCCCCCAGCCTCGGTGACTCCCCTGCACCTGCCCGGACGCTCCTGGTGGCTGCTTGCCGGATCTGCGTTCCTGTACGCCGCAGCGATCACGCTCGGAATCTTGGCGAAGCTGTACGGCTCGCCCGGCCCGGACCTCCTGTGGGATGAAGGCATGGCGAGGGACCGGACCACCGCACGGACCGGCCTGTCGCTGGCCCTGAATACCCTGTTCTCGCCGGCGGGCAACATCACCATCCTGCTGCTCGGCTGCGCCGTTTTGGCGTTTGTCTTCCGCAGGCCCCTGGCCGCGCTGGCCTTCGGGTCCCTTACCAGCGTCGGCTGGCTGTCCTCGGAAATCGGGAAGCTCACGGTTTCGCGGCTCAGGCCGCCCTCCGGGGCAACCCATGCGCTGCTCCTCGAGTCCGGCCACACCAGCTTTCCCAGCGGGCATACCGCGTTTGCCGCGTCCCTGGCCTGGGCCGTCCTCCTCGTGCTCGCCCGGACCCGGACGCAGCGCAACTTCGCCGCGATCGGCGGGATGGTCCTGACCGCGATCGTCGGGCTCTCCCGCCTTTACCTGGGCGTGCACTACCCCAGCGACGTCATCGGCTCCGTGCTGATCAGCACCGCGGGCATGCTGCTCTGGCTGCCCCTCTGGAACAACCTCATCGAACCCCGGCTCCGCGCAAGCGCCCTGATCAGGAAGCTGACGGCAGGCGCACCTCGGGAGCACCAGTTGGCTGTCCTGCCGACGAGGCGCTGACAGCGCGCGACTGCCGACAATCTGGGGGCTGGACCCCAGCTTTTTCCAAGCCTGAAATGTCAAAGTTGGGTGTCCGGCAGCCAGAAGATCCTCACACGTTTTCGCTGCAGGACTGTCGGGTCCGGCCGCATTCCCCCCAATACCGCCGGACCCGGCGCACCAATGAGGCCGGGCCCGTCCGGCAACTCCCGTGATTCTCCCGGGATGCACGACGGCGGCAATCACTCCCAGCCGACTCTCACCGTGATCCGCGCCGCACGGCGGCGGAAACTCTCTTGATGGACGGCTGCGTTGTCAGCCTGTCTTGATCAATTCTTGAGCAACTGCTGATCCGTTTTTGACCCGAAGCAGACTCTTTCCTGAGCAGCCCCGGGCATCGTTGGTCCTGTTCCACCCCAACGGTCTCGAACGAAACGGAAACGTCCCCATGGGCACTGCACCCAGCTCAGCCACAGCCCCCGGCACCAAACCGGTCACGGGCCGGTTTGCTGCAGTCCGCCGAGTCGTCAGCATCGTCGTCGGCACGGCAGCCACGCTGCTGTTCCTGGGCGCTTGCATCGCGGCCCCGCTGCTACACATCGGGTTTTCCCCGGTCCTGACCGGGAGCATGCGCCCCGCCTTCGCCCCGGGTGACCTGCTCATCACCGCCCCGGCGGCCGTGAGCAGCCTGCAGCCGGGACAGATCGCGGTCTTCACCCCGCCTGGTGAAACCACGCCCTTCGCGCACCGCATCACCGCCGTCGTCGGAAATCCTGAACATCCGGTGATCGCCACCAAAGGTGACGCGAACCCTGCTCCGGACCACTGGCGGGCCACGCTGAACCAGGACCAGGTGCCGGTGGTGGTCACCACTGTTCCTTATGCCGGCAACGTACTGCTCTGGACGCAGAACCCGGTCCAGCGGGCCATCCTCACCGCCCTGTTCGGGCTGGCTGTCACCGGGGCCAGCGTCCGCTGGATCCTCCGGGCACCGCCAGCCGCATCACCAGCTCAGACCAGCCCGTCCCCCACTACCTAAACCTTTTCCCCACCCCTCAAAGTAAGGATCTGTCATGTCTGAAAGCCCAGCCCGTTCCGTCCGCCGCCCCAACCCCCGTCTGCTCGCTGCCTTCGCAGTGGGCGCCGCCGGCCTGGCCATCACCGGCGGCGGCGTCTTCGCCGCACTGAACGCGACTGCTTCCAACACCACCGCCCAGAACGCCACCAGCGGCATTCTGAGCCTGACGATGGCCAACAACGGCACCGGCTTCAGCCAGGCGGTTTCCAACCTCGCCCCCGGCGACGTGGTGAACCGGTACGTCAACCTCACCCAGGGGGCGGACCTGGACGGCAAGGACCTGACCCTCGCCGTCGCGGACTCGACGCCGACGCTCCTCACCACCAGCGCCGCCAAGGGACTGCACGTCACCGTCACCCAGTGCTCCGGCGCCTGGACGCCCGGAACCGGAGCCGGTTCCTGCAGCGGCACTGCCACCCCGCTGCTCACCAACACGACACTGAGCGCACTCAGCACGGCGCCGGTATCGGTCAAGGCCGGCGCCAACGCTGCGGGCAGCACCGTGAACCTGCAGATTTCCCTGAGCCTGCCGGACCAGGCCGAGACGACGGTTAACGGGGCAGCACCGGCCGGCACCATCCAGGGCCTGTCCTCGTCCCTGACCTGGACCTTCGGCGAAACCCAGCGCACCGCTACCACCACCGGAAGCTGAGTGCAGTGAGCGTGCACGCGCCAGGCGGCAGGACGGGGGCCGCTGCGGCGGTCACCGTCCTGCTTCTGTGCACCTCACTTGCACCGGCAGACGCGGCGGGCGCCGCTCATGCGGCGTCACCCGTCAGGACCGTCAGCAGCGCCAGCTGGGGGGCGGTAGCGGCCACAAACGTCTCTCCCCCGTATACCTTGGCCCCACTGGTCTTGACGTATGCGAACGGCGGAGCGACCGGCAACGGCAACGGGCTGAAGGAACCGGCCGAGTTCTTCACCGTCGTGAACACGGGAACGCTCGTCATTACGTCAGCCACGTTCACGGTGACTGCATCTAACTCCGGAGCTTTCAGTATTGACGCGTGCAGCAACCAGTGGAATGAGTCGGCCGATACGTGCCCCGGAACGCTCACTGTGGTGACTACCAGCCCCTCTGCAAGCTCTACCACCGTGCCGTCCCTTCCCGGCGGGACTATCCGCCTACGGGCTCGCCTCACCAGTTCAGCGCCTAGAAACACCACGTTGACCATCGGCCTAACGGTCAGCCGGGCCCAGGTCCGTGCGGCCACCGTCACCGGAAGCTGATCCCATGCCCGCCGCACTCACCCAATCCAGGGGACCCGACGCACCATCCTCATCGAACGGAAAGACAATGGCACTTCAAGGCAATGAAGCCGTGTTCTCCGCCACCCGGCTGCTCCGGCTCGCCGAGGACGTCGAGAGCGATGCCGTCGCCATCAGCTATGCCGCCATGTTCCTGCGCATGCTGCCGGGACGGGTCGGGAGCATCCTTTCCACAGTCCGTGAGGAGGACATCCCCGCGGCCCTTGACGCAGCGCTCAGCCTCAAAGTCCGGGCCCACATGGTGGGCGGGATGGCGATGGAACGGGACTGCCGCACCCTGGAAGAGAATTTGCGCAGCGGAAATTATGAGGCCGCAGCCAGGTCCGCCGGCGAGGTGGCCAAAGACTGCCTGCCGCTGACCCGGGCCTTGGAGCAATTCCTTCAGGGCTGGCAGGACCTGGAGGACTCAAAGAGCAAACAGCCGTGACCACCCGTGCCGGGGTCCGTTCAGGGTTTACGCCGGCAGGATGCCCGACCGGCTGAGCAGGGCCCTGGTCTTGGGATGCTGCGGCGCGGTGAAGATCCGGCTTGGCGGCCCCTCCTCCACGATCACCCCCTGGTCCATGACCACAATGCGGTCAGCGATATCCCGGGCGAACTGCATCTCGTGGGTGACGATGACCATGGTGGTCCCCTGCTGGGCGATTTTTTTGATGACAGCGAGGACTTCACCCACCAGCTCGGGGTCCAAGGCGGATGTCGGCTCATCGAAGAGCATCACGCTGGGTTCCATGGCGAGGGCGCGGGCAATGGCAACGCGTTGTTTCTGGCCGCCGGAGAGCTTGCTGGGATAGTTCTCCATCTTGTCGGCCAGTCCCACCATTTCCAGGTTGGGCACGGCGACGCTCCGGGCCTCGGCCGCAGAGAGCTTCTTGACGTCCCGCAGCGGAGCCATGACGTTGCCCAGGGCCGTCTTGTTAAGGAACAGATTGAAGTGCTGGAACACGAAGCCAATGTCCGTGCGCTTCTGGGCAGTGATGGACGCCTTTTCAGCGATCAGCTCACCGTCGCGTTCCTCGTAGCCGATCAGGTGCCCGTTGACGTAAATACGACCGGCTTCGATGGTTTCGAGTTTGTTGATACAGCGCAGAAGCGTGCTTTTGCCGGAGCCGCTGGATCCGAGGATGGCGATGGTCTCGCCGCGGTGGACCACAAGGTCCACGCCTTTGAGCACTTCCACCCTCTTTTCCACGTGGTGCCGGCCCGTCAGCCGGTTCCAGAGGGTCCGTTTCGTCTCGGAGACGAAGGTCTTGTGGACATCGCGGACGTCGATGATGGTGTCCTCAGCCATTGGCCCGTGCCTTTCGTTCAAGCACTACCACGATGCGCGAGAGTGGGAGGCTGATAATCAGATACAGAATCGCCGCGGCAGTGTAGATGGCCGTGGTCTGGAAGGTCTGGCTGTTCAGGATGTTGGCGGTCTTCAGGATCTCGGTCACGGCGATCACCGATGTCAGCGCGGTGTCCTTGATCATGGCAATGAAGTAGTTGCCGATCGGTCCCATGGAGACCACAAAAGACTGCGGGATCACCACTTTCCACAGGGTCTTCGTCGGGGTGTAGCCAAGAGACAATGCGGCCTCGGTCTGGCCGTGTTCCACCGACAGGATTGCGGACCGGAAAACCTCGGACAGGTAGGCGGCGTAGTTGAGGCCCAAGCCCAGGATGCCGGCGGGAACGGGTTCGATGTCCACGCCGATGCTGGGGAGGACGAAGAAGATGTAGACGAGCTGCACGAGCAGCGGTGTTCCGCGGATGACCTCAAGGTAGAAGGTCGCAACCCCGCGGAGGATTCTGATCGTGGAAATGCGAGCCAGGGCGATCAGCAGGCCCAGCACCAGCGCCAGCAGCATGGCTCCCAACGCCAGCTGCACCACCACGGGTACGGCCACCAGCAGTGCCGGAAAAACGGCGAGGGTGTTGTTGATGAAGTCCATGAAGGATCCCTAAATTAGGGTCGGGCCGGCGGACAGCACTCCCATGAAGCGGTGTCCGCCGGCCGTGCCCGCTACTGAATGCTACTTGGACATGTTGGCTTCGCCGAGACCGTACTTCTTGAGGATCTCGAGGTATTTCGGGCTCTTCTTCAGGTCTGCCAGCCCGGAATTCAGGTCCTGCAGCAGCTGAGAATCGTCCTTGCGCACTCCGGCTCCGATGATCCCCGGGTAGAAGGGCTTGTAGGGCGTCACGAGCTTCAGCTTCGGGTTGGGCTTCTGCACCAGGCTGTAGCCAATCACGGCACTGTCGGTGAAAACGGCGTCAACCTGCTTGTTTTCCACGGCGGCCAGCAGTGAGGCCTGTGAGTCGAAGAGCTTGACCTGGCTGCCGCCCAGGCTGTCCACCAGATCCTTGAACACGGTGCCCGTCTGCGCCCCGAGGACCTTGCCCTTCACGTCGTCCCGGGAGGCGAGGGTGGAGCCCTCGGGGACCACCATTGCTTCCCCTTCGGTGTACCAGGGATCGGTGAAGTTGATCTGCTTCTTGCGGTCGTCCGTGATGTACATGGCATCTACGATGACGTCTGCCTTCTTCGCGTTCATCGCCGCGATCAGCGTGGCATACTCCGAGGTGAAGACCTTGATCTTCCAGCCCTTGGCCTCGGCGATGGCCTTGATCATGTCCCCGTCAATGCCTTTGAGTTCGCCGGACGCCTGATCGGTAAAGGAGAAGGGTGCATCGTTGGACGTTGCGATGGTAATGGTCTTCTGTTCAGCGCCGCCCGTGCTGCCGCCGCCCGTCCCGCCTCCTGAGCCGCATGCGGTCAAGGCCAGGGCAACGACAACGCCCATGGGCACCAAAGCAGCGAAGCGCCTGCGGAGCATCTTTGTATTCATCATGAACTGCCTTTTGTTAGTGGTGGGTTCTATCGGTTGAAGCGCTCGAGGCGAAGCGTGGCGGTGGCCTTGTGGGCTTCCATACCTTCGACGCCGGATATCGTCGCCACATAGTTGGCCAGGCGCGGGGTCGCGTCCTTTTCAACCCGCTGGTAGGTGAGCGGTTTGAGGAACCTGGAAACGGAGAGCCCTGCTGATGACCTGGCCCCGCCTCCGGTGGGCAGCACGTGGTTGGTGCCAGAGGTGCCTTTGTCCGAGTAGGCCACCGTGGACCACGGTCCCAGGAAGATGGACCCGTAGTTCTGCAGGTTGGCGTGATAGTACGAATCGTCCGAGGTCTGGATTTCCAGGTGCTCCGGGGCCAGTATGTCCATGATCTGCACTGCCGTTTCCCGGTCCTCCGCGACATAGACGGTGCCGTAGTCCCGCCATGCCGGCCCGGCAATGTCCCGGGTGGCCAGCGTGCGCAGCTGCTTGTCGATGTGCCTGATGACTTCTTCACCCAGCTCGCGGGACGTGGTCACGAGGGACGCCGGTGACTGCGGGCCGTGCTCGGCCTGGCCGAGGAGGTCCGCAGCGACGAGTTCCGGGTCCGCGGTTTCGTCGGCTATGACGGCGACCTCGGACGGGCCGGCCAGGAGGTCGATGCCGACCCGCCCGAACAGCTGGCGTTTGGCCTCGGTGACGTAGGCGTTGCCTGCGCCCACCAGGATGTCCGACGGTTGCTCGCCGAGAAGGCCGAAGGCCATGGCTGCCATGGCCTGCACACCACCGAGGACGAAGGCCCGGTCAACGCCGGCGAGGTACGCGGCGTACAGAACGGCCGGGTGTCCGTGGTCGGGCCCGGCAGGCGGAGTGCAGGAGATGACGCTGCGGACGCCGGCCGCCTTCGCGACCCCCACCGTCATGAAGGCACTGGCAAGGATGGGGAACCGACCGGCGGGCAGATAGGCCCCGACTCGTGCGACGGGAACGTACTTGTGTCCGGTGAAGACGCCCGGGATAAGCTCGACCTCGAAATCGGTGAGGTGCTCGCGTTGCTCGACGGCGAAAAGCCTGGTCCGCTCGGCGCTGGCCATCAGGGCTTCCCTCAGTTCCGGCGAGAGCGAGTCGCCGGTTCTGGCCAGCTCATCCTGGCCGAGCTCCATGCTTGTGCCCTGCCACCCGTCGAGCTGCTGTGAGTAACGGACGACGGCGTCAATTCCGTTCTTCTCGATGTCGCCGAGCATCTCCGAGACCGTTTGAATAACCTCAGGCAGCCGCTGGGCCGGGACGCCGCCGACCGCGGGATCCTTCAGCGTGCCGAAGTTCCCCCGGATGTGTCCCCGGTCACGTTCAGTTAGCTGCATGGGCTAAACGTACGTCCAGTCGAACCATCGCACAACGGGCCGTCAACCCGTGCGTGCCATAGGGCTGCCCTATAGGATGAGCCATGACCCTCGTGCAACTTCGGGCTTTCCTCGCCGCTTACGAGCTCGGCTCCTTTACTGCCGCTGCACGAAAGTTGGAAACAACCCAGGCGTCCGTCTCGGAGCTCATCAGCAGGCTCGAACAGGAGCTCAGCCACAGCCTCTTCACCCGCGGTGGGCGGCGGCTCATACCCACCACGGCCGCCGTTGAGCTGCAGGTCCATGCGCGGCAATCCGTGACGTCGTTTGACAACGGCGTGGAGGCCCTGAAATCCATGTCATCGCTGGACGGCGGCGTCTGCACCTTCGGTGTCCTGCGGTACGGGGCGCACTATGACCTTGCCGACCTCGTCCAGCGTTTCCACCGGCGCTATCCCAAGGTGAAGGTACGGCTGGTGGGCCTGAATTCCGTCGCCGTAGCCGAATCTGTCGCATCCGGTGAAATTGAGGCGGGGCTGATCGTTCTCCCCGTGGTGGAAACGGGGCTCCAGGTCCGGCCGCTCTTCCGGGATGAGGTGTTCTACGTCTCCGCCCAGCGTGATCCCTCCCGCGGTCCCATGACCATTGAGGAATTCGCGGCGTCAAAGCTGGTGCTGTATGACGCGTTTGCCGGCTGGCGGGACCCCACGCGCCGGCAGATCTTGGAGCGCGCCCGGCTCAAAGGCCTGAAGATCGATCCCGAAATCGAAGTGGAACACGTTGATACCGCCCTGGGCCTTGTGGCCACGGGGGCGGCAGACACTTTTGTGCCGCAGGCAATCGTCAACGGACCTGGCTTCCCGAAAAACGTTAGGGCCGTTCCCTTTGCCGAACCCTTGTACGACACCATCGCCCTGATCCAGCGGGAGGCCGCCTACCTGTCGCCGGCAACCCGCAAAATGGCCCAGATGGCCGAGCGGACGCTGCTGGCCAAGGTGGCGCCCGAGCAGAACGTCCGGCGGCAGAATCGGACTTGACGGAGCACGTCGCCAGAACAGGTTCAGCTCCTGGGAACCGGGCCTGTCCTTACCCTGTGCGGGGCCGAAAGACGACCGGACCGGCTGACGACGTCGCGAGGTAGATTTCCGATGCGCTCCCGGCTGCGGCCACCCGAAGGGCTGATACCTTGAATTGCCCGTCAGCCGAGCTCCCCGCAACTGCGGCACTGACGGGCGCGCCGGGCTGATCGGGTTGAACGTTGACGGTCAGCGACAAGGTGTCCGCCAATGGAGTCAGCGACGCTGTTGCGGCCCCCACGACCGGAACAACAGCGGACTGGATGGCGGCGGACGCGGTGGGCAACAATGCCCCGGGGCCAAAGAGTGCGCCATCGAGCGCGCCCGCCACAATCTTTCCTGTTCCAGAGAACAGGGCTGCGGTGATCGGATCAAGCAGTGCCTGCAGGCCGGAAAGCCCGGCGCCCAGCACCGAGGTGGACACCGACGGCGACGGCGGCGGGGACGAACGGAACGCTCCCAGGGTGGTGTCGTAGCGGATGGCTACTTCAGCCACATCGATTTTTCCTAGAAGAGGGACAACACTCTGCAGCGTTACCTTGGTCTCCATGGTGAAGGACGTGGCGGCGAGCGCCTTGTCGACCTCGGCGGTGACGGCCTTGCGCCAGGTATCCAGCAGGGCCGCGGTCCGTTGCGTGAGACTTTGAACCGTCCCGGCGTCGAGGATAACGCGGGTGTTCGGTGGCAGCTTGTTGAGGCCAGCAGGTCCGGAGGTGAGCTGGGCCAGATCGAACAGGATCCGGGCGTTGACAAGGTCCACCGTGACCACGCCGTCCGTCAGCGGAGTGGTGAGCAGCGGCGTCACTGCGGAAAGGTCGGGAGTCCCGAGGGTGATCTTGGTGGTGACTGGCCCCACAAGCAGGCCTGTGGTCGCTTTCGAGACCAGATCAGTGACGCCGCCGGTGACCGCTGTGGTGAGTGAACCTGCCGGCGTGGCGATGGCGGCCAGGTCCCCAGTGATGCCGTCCACTGTTTCACCCACACCGTATGTCATGGTCCGCACCGAGTCCGCGGACATGTTCAGCCGCAGCCCGGCGATGGCGTAGTCGCGGGTCACGGTGGGGCTTGCGCTCAGGGTGGGCCAGCCGTTGCGGAGCGTGCAGGCATCCACCTCGGAGGAGCTGGCCACAGCACCAACGTCCAAAGTCATCGCAGCATTCGACGCCGGCACAATCGACGCCAGGTTGATGCTGGCTGCTGTCGGCGAGGTAGTGGACCCGTTGGCCGTCCCCGTCCCGTCGATGGCGCCGGACTGGTCACTGACCAGGCCGGCCGCTCCGGTGGCCTGGCCGCTGGCGGTTGCCCGCGCCCACTGGGTGTAGGCCCCGGCCGTGCCAGCGGGTTGGTTCAGACCCAACGCCGCCGAGAGCAGCGGAGAGCCGAGGGCTCCTGCCTCCACGGCCGCAGTGTAGGTCACCGGGTCCACCTGCGTGGCGGTTGCCGGTTCCACTGCCACGGTGCCGCGGGTATTGCGGACGGTCAGGCCCTGGACGGCCGCCATAGCGTCCAAGTCGGACCCGCCCACCGCGCCGGACACCTGCCGCGCCGCGGACTCTGTCTGGAACAGGGTGGAAGTGCTGCAGTCGCCGGCCACCATCACTCCGGCGGTCGCGCTGACGTATTCATCGTCGGTCCATGCGGCGAGCGTGCCCGCGGTTGAGGTGAGCAAGGCTATTGATGCGGCGGTGAGCGCAGCCACCGGTGCCAGTATCCGGAGCCGCGGCCCGAAGCGTTTCACGTCAGCCTTCGACGGCGGGCCAGGAGTATGCCTGCACCGGCGGCAGCCAGCGCGAGGCCGCCCGCGACGTAACCGAGGACGTCGGCACCGGTGTAGGCGAGCGGCTGACCCGCAGGCTCGTCCCCGCCCCCGGCCACCACCCCGATGCCGAAGTTCAGTGTGCCGGCCTCAGGGCCCGCGGTAGGCGGGCGTTCCAGGCTGAACAGCACCCAGGGCGCGTCGCGTGCGGTGAAGTCGCCGACGGGATAACTCAATGGGCCGGCCGCCGAAAAGCTCTCGGCCGCCAGGATACGGCGTTCGGCAACGGGACAGCTCATGGAAGCGTTCCTGCCGCTGGTTCCCAGCCACTGCACGGGGCAGGAGCGGGCCGTGATCCGGTAGGCGCCGGGCCCCTCCGCCAGGGAGCCGGCAGCCTGCACCTGGAGAGTGGCGGAGGCGCTCTTCGGGCCGTCCAGCAGCACGCCCACCTGCCAGCTGAATGATTCCCCGGCCGAAAGCGGCGGAATGTCCAGCGGGTAGACCGACGACGTGAGCCGCAGCATGCCCTCCCCGCCCGTCTCGGGCACGGGCACCACGGGGTCGGCGGTGGCCGCACCCGCCCCCGCCTGGAGCAGGAGCAGGACCGCGGCGGCAAGTACGGCACTCCGACAGCGTTCCCGTCCCATCATCCTCACCCCTCCCGTGGTGCCGCTTGACTCTCAAGGGGCGGATCGACGTCGTACTTGGCGGTCTCTTGCCGAGGCCAAAAAACCCAGCCCACCAGCGCGGCCAGCAGCACCGTGCTGACCCCGATGGCCCAGGGTGAGCGCAGTCCCATGACCCAGGAGCCGACCGACGGAAGGGAAAAGAGCACCCTCCGTGCTGACTGGACCCGGTATTCCACCGGGTCCTCGGAGCTGTTGGCGTCGCCCTTCAGGATCAGGACTGCGCCGTCTTTCGACGCCGGGTCAGGTTTCACCGACACGACGCGGTGCGTGACCGGCATGGAGCCTGCCGTCCGCTGCACGGTTGCGACGTTCCCGGGCTTTAAGGACGACGCCGGGACCTCCTGTACGGCGGCCATCGCACCAACGGGGTACACGGGTTCCATGGAACCGGTGCGGAAAACCACGAAGGTGACGCTGAAGATCGCCGCGGCAGCGATGCTGGCGATGCAACCCGCACCCAGCACCGCCAGCAGCGTCAGTCCCCAGGAGGACGCCCTGCCGAAGAAGCGGTTCACCGGAACGCGCTAGGACCCGTTGATACTGGTGAAGCGCCAGAGTGGGACCACATTCTTACCCTGCAGCGAGACGTCGACGGTGGTGGCCGGCAGGGTCATGGCGAAGCAGATGTTCACCGGGGCGCCGGCTGCGTTGGATGCGCCGGCGGCGAGCGAGAATTCGTTCAGCCCGAGGGTATCCAGCTCGGACCCCGCCGGGACCAGAACCGTTCCCGCGGTTTTGTCTCCCAAAGCACTGCAGTCCGCGGCGTCCAGACCGACCCACGCCTGGTAGCGCATGGCGGCGTAGAGGGCCGTGCTGTTGGCGTCCCCGATGGCAGGATTCGTAGCCTGCCGGGCCTCGGCCAGCGACACCGTCAGGGCTTCGGACCCGGTCTTGGCGCGGAGTTGGAAGGGTGCGTAGACCGTTTCCCCCGGCAGCAGGTCAGCTGCCTCCAGGGTGAAATCCAGTCGGCCGCCGTTCGCGTTCGGCTGGTCAGTCCAGGAGCCGTCAGCGAATGGAGCGACCGTATTCTGTTCCATGGCGTAGGTTTTGGTGCCCGGGTTGTTCGCGGGGCCGGCGCCGCCGAACACCCATTCGTTGTCGGTCCACGCAGCGAGCGTGAAGGCAGCCCCGACGCCGAGGACCAAGCCTGCCGCCAAAATGGCGCGGACCTTCCCGGGACGAGAAGCGGATTTTGTGGCAGTGGTATTGCGAGCAGACATTTATCCCCCAGGACAGTCCGCTGCCCGGGCGCCAAGCGCGGTGCGTGGGGCACCGCGCTCAGGCAGGCGCGCCCACGCAGGGCAGCGGATAGACGACGTTGAATTTCCAGTGCAGAAACTGTAATTAGCCTATTACTTCTTATTTGCGACTTGAGGCGCTTTTGATCAACGTTGGCCAAGGATTTGCGCAGGAATTATGGGGATAAAGAATAGACCCGTTATTCAGGACTGAAACGGCCGGAACGTAGCGTTCCGCTGAGCGGCCGTCACATCCTTGACCACGAACGTCTGCTCCGCTCATGCTGGATTTCCGTTTGGCGAAAGCCACGACCGAAGGACGACGATGTCACCTCATACCCCAGCTGCTCCCACGCGGCGCTTCCGGTTGCTCCTGGTCGCGGCCGCAGCGGCAGCCCTTTTGACGGTTGCAGCCCTGCCGGCCCAGGCAGCCACAGCTCCCCTCCCCGGCAACGACGTGTCGTGGCCCCAGTGCGGCAAAGCCTTGCCGAAAGCCCAGACCTTCGGCATTGTCGGCGTGAACAACGGCCTGGCCAACACCACGAACCCGTGCCTCAGCACGCAGCTTTCATGGGCCGGCACATCGACAGGCGGTACGGGCCAGCCGTTGGTGGCCCTGTACGTCAACACCGCAAACCCCGGCGCAGCCGGGTCATGGTGGCCCACCAGCAACACCTATGGCGGCACTACCGTAAGTAACCCGTACGGAAAATGCGCCCAGGGCTCGTACGGCGCCGCCTGCTCCTACATGTACGGATACGCCAAGGCCTACGACAATGCGAACATCCGGGGCGTCAGCAACCCGTCGTCCTACCTGTGGTGGCTTGACGTGGAGACCGGCAACAGCTGGTCAACGGACACCACGGCGAACCGTGCCGACCTGGAGGGGATGGCAGCCTATTACGCCAGCATCGGAGCCCGGACCGGCATCTACTCCACCGCGACACAGTGGCGCCAGATTGCCGGTACGGTGCCGTCGTCCAGCAACCTCTACAGACTGCCCAGCTGGCTAGCCGGCGCCAACTCCCTCGCCGTCGCCAAGCGCAAATGCGCCGACGCCCCGCTGACCGCCGGCGGGAAGGTCACACTCACCCAGTACGTCTCAGGCGGATTCGACTACGACCACTCGTGCGTCTAGATGGCGACGGCGGCCGTCGCGTGACTCACGCGGCGGCCGTTTCCTGTCAGGGGCTTCCCTGGCCTCCGGGCGTCAGTTCCAGCCGGTCGCTGCCTGCACACGGCCGAGCCAGCCACCGGTGCCGTTACCCCGGTAGAGCCAGAGAACTCCGGCTGAATCCACGGCCAGGACATCGTTCCGGCCATCGCCGTTGAACTCTCGGGCACTGACAATGAATGTCATGGCGTTCCAGCCGGGGCCTGCGCTAGTCCGTGACAGGAATCCGCCGCGGCCATTGCCACGGTAGAGCCACAACGTTCCACCGCTGTCGCGCGCCAGAACGTCTGATTTCCGGTCGCCGTTCATGTCGCCAGCACCGACGACGGCGGTGAACCCGTTCCAGCCGGTTCCCGCCTTGATCCGCGCGAGCCAGCCGCCCCGGCCGTTGCCTGGGTACAGCCACAATGTTCCGCCGGTGTCGCGGGCCAGCACGTCGGCTTTCCCGTCACCGTTCATGTCACCGGGACCTACGATGGCGGTAAACCCGTTCCAGCCGGTCCCCGCCTTGATCCGTGCGAGCCAACCTCCCCGGCCGTTGCCGGGGTAAAGCCACAAGGCCCCGGCGGTGTCGCGGGCCAAGATGTCCGCCTTTCCGTCGCTGTTCAGGTCGCCAGGCCCAACGATCGAGGTGAAACCATTCCAGCCGGTGCCCGCCTTGATCCGGGTGAGCCAGCCACCGCGACCGTTGCCCGGGTAGAGCCACAGTGCGCCGCTGCTGTCGCGGACCAGGACGTCAGCCTTCCGGTCGCCGTTGAGGTCGCCCGTTCCCACGACAGATGTAAAGCGGAAAGTCCCCTTGAAGGTCAGGGACCAGGATGACACCGTGCTGGCCTTGAGCACGTAGTCCGGCTTCGCCTTGGCTGTCACCGTGACCGTGCCGGCACCCAGGTATGAGCCGGCAGCGACTATCTTGCCGCCTACGAGGTAATCAACGCCCTGTGTTGAAGGAACTGTATACCTGTCCTGTGCAGTGCCATCCTTGTCCGCGAACGTCACAGCTGCCGGAGTCACGACGTATGGAGTCGCCTTGAAAGTGGCTGTCCATGAGGCCGCAGCGCCATCCGCCAGAGCGTAGTCCGGCGTGGGCCTGGCAGTGACAGTCACTGTGCCCGTCCCTGGGTACGTGCCAGCCGGAATGACCTTGTCACCAAGCAGGTAAGCGACGCCCTCGGTGGCGGGAACGGTGTATGTGTCGGCCCCCATGCCTTCCTTGTCTGTGAACACAACCGCCGCCGGAGTCACCAAGAGCGGGGTGGCCTTGAACGTCGCCGTCCATGATGCAGCACCCTCGGACAGAACGTAGTCCGGCTTGGCTTTCGCAGTCACCGTCACCTCGCCAGTGCCCGGATACGTGCCAGCCGGAACAACCTTCTCGCCCACAAGGTAGTCCACGCCCACGGTCGCGGGAACCGTGTACGAATCCTCAGTCGTGCCGTCCTTGTCTGTGAACACCACAGCTGCGGGGGTCACGGGTTTTGCGAGGAGCGCGGTCACGGTGGACTTGGGAAACTCGCTTCTGATCAGTTCGATTCCGACAAGCGAGACGGAAGCATTGACGTCGCCAGCGGTGTCCGCAGCCGTAATGGCGGGAGATTGAACCAGACCGTCGCTTGCGCTGGTGGCTCTGGCTTTCGGTGCATTGCCGAAGGCCGCGGGCCCTTCAAGGGCGAAATCAACCTCCGCCCCGGAAACGGCGTTGCCGTGCCCGTCCACGACCCGGCCGGCCAACGTCCCGAGATCCGATCCTGGGCTAACACTCTGGCCTCCGCCGCTCACGATATCGATGGCAGAGGCCTCGCCCGCGCTCACGTCTCCAAGGTCGAGAACAAACGGGGAAAGTCCTGGAGCCGCCTTCGCTGCCACTGTCAGGGTGACCGCGCCCACCTGAGTCCCCGCTGTAGGTCCGGGGACGGCGACGTTTCCGCTGTCATCCACGACGAGCTCCAGTTCGCGAGCGCCTGCCGCAAAGGCAGCTGGACCCGATAGCTTGACCAGGAGGGCGGTTCCAGCTGCTGGGCCACCGTTTGCTCCTTCGGCGTGCAGCTTTACGGCGGCGAAACTCTCGTCCACTCTTACAGTCTGGCGTGCTGAGCCGGGAGCCGTGATGCTGGCTGGGATCATGGTTGAGACGGTCATGCACGTCTCTTCAAGGCACCAAGGATCAAAGGCCACGGCCCCGAAGTAGGGCGCAACACCCGTGGCCCCGGTGGAGGGTCCGTTTTCGCTGCCCCACCAGTTGCTGCCGGCATCCACCGGGGTGCCGGTGTAATTCACAATCTGGTAGCCGTCTGCGAGGAGCCGGGATTTTCTTATAATCGGTTTGGCTGCACCGCCGATTTCGATTCCCTGCCCTGCACTTCGGACGGTGACGTCGTCAAAGTCGGGCTGCCCGCCGTGCGCAACGAGGGCCGGACCGTACCCTGCGCTGCTGAACTGGGACCTTTTGATGACCGACTTGGCTGCGCCATTGTCCCTGATGAGTCCGTAGCCCTGTCCGTCGGAATTGCTCACCGATGTGTCCGTGACCGTGATGTTTGAGCCGGGTTGTGCCTCGAGCAGGGTACGGGCGAAAGTGGCCTGAACGTGGCTGAGGCTTACTGACGCCCCCTCGTTGGCGGTGATACCGACCCAGTCAGTCGTGGTCGGCTCCCCTACTGTGGACTGATCTTCTGTTGGTCCTCCGACGGCGGGGTCCCGCCAGGATGTCCACCGCACAGGCTGGCTGCCGGTTCCGTTGAGCGCCAATGATCCAAAAACTTTGACTGGACGGTAATTAACGGACCAAGGGCCCATCCAGGTCAGGGACTTGAGCACCACGCCCGGCCCGATGTTTAGCGTGGCCGCGGCCGGCACGGTGAGCTGGTCCGAAACAACATAGGGCAGATCAGCATTCCACTCTGTGGTGCCGGCAAGCTCGCCGCCGGAGACGACGATGCGCCCGAGGCCGCCGTCGACCTTGGTGCCTGACATCGTCACGCCAGAGGTGGCCGGCTGGACGAGCACAGAACTGCGAACGTTCCGGAATGTAGTCCCGCCAATGGTCGCGTGGACGCTTCCACGCAGGTCCACAGCCGTTTGGGCGTTGGAGAAAGTGCTGTTGCTGATGAGCGGTTCTCCGGCAGAGCCGGAGACCTGCACCAGCGGTTGGTATCCGCCCGCCCCGTCGACGCTAATCCCGGTTAGCTCAAACTGCGCCGCATCTGCGGCGCGGAAAACGGCCTCGTAGCGCATCCGGTCTGCGTTCGACTGTTCGATCGAGCTGTCCCGCACAGTCACCACAGCTCCCGGATCGGCAGCTACGATCTGGGCCGCGAACCTCGCCCGCAGCCCGGTGATGTGCACCGCTGATCCGTCCTGGGCAACCACGCCGGCCCAGTCACCGGGAGCAGGTTCGGCAATGGTTGAGTCGCTCCGTCCTCTCACCGAGTCATCGTGCAGGGATGTCCACTGAACGGGGTTCGTAGGGGAGCCGTCCATATACAGGGTGCCCGCCACCCTAAGCGGAGTAAACGTCACTCCGAACCAGGAACTGCCCGAGTAACTTTTGACGGCCGTTCCGGCGCTGAGCCGCAAAGTCGAGCCCTGCGGAACGGTGACCTCGCCGCCCAAGATGTAAGGCAGCGAACCTGACCACGTTGTCGTTCCCGGTGCCAACTGCCCCGGCTGCACGGTAATCCTTGCAAGCCCTCCGGTTACAGTGACTCCCCGCAGCGGGAGACCGGAGGCGGCGGCGCTTGTGCGAACCGGTTCATCGAATCCCACAAACGCCGTATTGGCGATGGTGGGCCCAGCGTCACCGGTCACTGCCAGGCCTGTGCCGGAACCGCGCAAAGTGGAACCCGAGACACGTAAACCTGGCGAATTGTAAGCGGCGATTGCATAGCCGCTACCGTTCGCGGTGTTTTCAATATCGCTTCCCGTCAGTTGCAGGGAACCCGACCCCGTAGCGCTGACGATCCCAGTAGCGTAGCTGCCGTTCAGGGCACCGTAGACAAAGCCGCTGGAATTGCGGACCGTCAGGTTGTTCACGGTGGCCGTAGCGCCGTCCTGAACGTCGAGAAAGTTGGCCGAGTACTTCACCGAGACGTAATTCATCGTCACCGTGGATCCGGCTGTGGCGACGACGCCGAGGTAGTCACCCGCCTCTGGCTTGGTGAAATCTCCGTCCCTATTGGCATCACCGCCCAGCGCGTCATCGCGCCAGGACGTCCACTCAACCGGCGAACTCGCCGAGCCCCGGACTTCGAGCTCACCGTGGACTACCAAGGGGTTGTGATAGCGGCCCCAGGCGTCCGGATCATAGCTGCCTTTAATGCGGACCCCTGGCGGTATTGTCAGCTTGGCGCCCGCGGAGACGGTAGTGCCATGCGGCGATCCGTACCAAAGGCGTTGTGGAATCACATAGCCTGCGACCCTGGAGGTCAGCACCATGTCGTCATCGATGGTGAACGGGAGGGTGATCCATTCGTCGGTCCGCGCAACCTGCATGGGGTGTGCCTTGGCGTAGGCGGGGCAGCCGGTGTTGGGGTCGGTAATCTGCAGTGTGACCGTGGGGGTGCCCTTGGTCGGGAAAGCATGCTCCACCTCGAAACCCGACGCGGTTCCACCGTCGCCGAATGTCCAGGTGGCCTCGAGACCGGTGTCCCTCGGAATCGAAGGGTCTGCAAGCAATTTGACCGCGACGCCCGTGGCAGCCGCGTATTCTCCGTCCTCCGTTGACCAGTCCACCGTCCACGGCGCGTTTATGGTGACGGCGACTTTCCGGGTCATCGTTCCCGGCCCATGCTGGGCCGTGGCCTGGACGTTGTACGTGCCGTAGCACTTGAAGGCGTGGGTGATTTCCGAACCGGCCGCCGGCGTTGCGTCACCCAAATCCCACGCGACGCCCGTCGTGCCGTCGTAGTGGGACACCGGCGACACCTTGAAGAGTCGTTCCGCCGGGTTGGCACCTGCCGATACGCTGATCGAATCGAGCCACACGGTGCGGCGTACTTCCGACGCAGGTCTGGTTATGGCGTCGACGCCGGCTGCGCTGAAAGTGAATTTTGCGTCTGCTGTGAAGAGTGACGCCCAATCATTGTCCGGCACTGTTGTTCGTCCGTAGGCGCCGATACCTCCGGAAGCGGCGAGCTCCTTACCGCTTCCGTCCCTGAGTTTGATATTCGTCAGTGACGCGGGCCCGTTGTTGATGAGAGTAATGCTGGTCTTGCCCGTCTGGACAGCAATGAGGCCGAAGTCAGCATGCTGCGACGAGTAGCCGGCGATCAGCTTGCTCAATTTGGTGACGAGTGATTTGACGCCCTCCTTCGCGTCGGCACTGCGAGCAAGCTGAATGGCGTTGTAGGTGAACGCCAAATCGCTCTTCAGCTCGTTTCTTGCATTCGGAAGGTGTGCCTCCCTGGCCGCCAGCGTGCACAGCGGCAGGCCCAACCAGGTGCAAGGGTCGCGCATTTCGGCCACGTTGTTGATGTATTCAGTCGTGAGGAATTCTTCGACGTCCGCGAATGCAGCCTCCGGCGTCATTCCGCCGTTACGGCGTTCCTTGTAGTCGGAGAGGACTTGCCGGTATTTGTAGTCGCTGTATGCCTCTAAGCCCATCTTGGCCAGCGTGTTGACGCGGTCCGCGACCCCGGTGAGATGTTTGGCAATTTCGACTGCTTTGACGCTGCCGTTGAGAGCACTGACAAATCTGGAGTCAAGGTTGCCCTTTTCAAGCATACCTATGTCCCACTTGATGACATCCATCATCAGGCCTTCATAGTCGGGACCATATGAAGCGCCAAAAAGGTTGGGGATGTAGTTGGCGAGCTCGCCCAAGGCCCTTAGAGATACGTCCGTCGGCGCTTCGGCAGTTTCCCCAAACTCCGCGTCGGTCACATATGCCCGCAGCAGGTCCCCTTGGCCCGTTGCCAGCAGCTTGAGGAGTTCGTCAGTGGACAGTTCGATGCCAAAGCGCGTCCTCAGCTGGCCAGCAAACCACTCGTCAGACTTGGGTTCAGCCGCGGTCGGTAACGCGGCAGTTTGTACGGTTGGTGCGGGTCCCGCCAAGGCAGAAACGGCACTTCCCGCTACCAGACCAAGCGACACGGCAATAGCCACACCGGCACGAATCAGCCCAATCGGCACCCGCATACGAGACTCCCCCAGAAAATCGCTCAGAATGCGGACTTATCCGCGCTGGGAGAAGCATATAGTGACAAATCAATCGAAAGTCTAAGTTTTTCGAAAAACTGCGAAAAGGACACCGACAGGTACCCGTCCGCGATCGCCGCGGCATTCCCGTGTAAGGCCATCGCGTTTCCGGCTTCAGCACGTCCTGGGTTCACCAAGTCCCCGTCGGCCGCCCCCTGTCGTGCGGTGCGTCACGCCGGTGCCGCAGGCGGTCAGGGCCACGAAGTACTAGAAGGAGATCAGCTTCCGGGTCCGCAGGTATTCCTCGGCGGTGAGCGAGCCGGAAACCGGGATTTCCCGCTCGCCGGCGATGAGATGCAGGTCGCCTCAGTCCAGTTCAAGTAACCCTAACGGCCCCGGAACAGTCCTGCCTAGGCTACTTCGCCGCCAGACTTTCCTCGGGCTCACGGCTGTCCGCCACGGGGCCGCGACGCAGGAACATGTTCCTCAGCCTCGCCTCGATGGGGCGTTCAAACAGCGTGAAGAGGGCGCCGGCAATGGGGATGGATACTGCAATGCCGACGGCGGCAAAAACGGCGCGTTCGGCAAGGGTCACCGGGCCGAGTTCCAGAGCTGTCCGCAGAACGAGCTCGTGAACCAGGTAGAGGGCGAACGACCATTCGCCCAGCCTCACCATGGCGGGAGAACTGGCGAAGGTACGTCGGCCACCGCTGCGGTCGCGGTTGGCGAAGGCCGAGATCAGGAGGGCGAAGCCCGGGATGCAGAGCGTGCTCGCCAGCGCCGGGGCGATGTGCCACGCGACGTTGGCGGCGACGACTTCGAGCAGGAGGACAGAACCGGTCGCTGCGGCTGCTCCGACGCCCACACCGAACTTGGGCTTCCAGCCTTTCCTGAACGCGACGGCTAGGCAGACACCCACCATGAACTCTGACGCCCGGTACGCCGGGAATGTGTATAGCAGGGATCCCCAATCGAACGCCGGGAAGAACGCGAGCAGTGCCGACAAGAGAGCCGCGGCGACGAAAACCAGCACGCAGAGGCGAAGGAGTTGCCTCGCTCCAAAACGCGAAAGCCACAAGGCCAGGAACGGGAAAACCGCATAGAAGAAGGCTTCGCAGGAAAGCGACCAAGACACCCCGTTGTAGGCATAGACCCAGCTCGGGTCCGCGTGCCAGGACTGCACGAGCAGAAGCGAGGCGATCAGCTGGGGAACGGACTGCTCCCGCTGGGTGGCCAGAATCAGCACGAACGCAGCAGCCGTGGTGAGCGCATGCAGCGGCCAGACCCTGGCGAACCGGCGCCAGTAGAACTGCGCTTTGGGAGTGTTTGGCTTCATGGACCAGGCGAGCACGAATCCGGAGAGGATGAAAAAGAACGTCACGCCGGTCTGTCCCATGGACACCAGCCGGAACATCTCCGGCACCAGCGTCACAGACGCGTGATACAAGACCACGAGCATGGAGGCCAGAAACCGTAATCCTGTCAGCGAGTCCAGCCGGGTGCGCGTATCGTTCATGCTTCCCCCAAGTGAGACGGCGATGACCGCCCTACCGGTACCCGTCCACGATCGCCGCAGCAATCTCCTTGTACGCCCGGCGCGTCTCAGGCTTCAGGTGGTCGAGGGTCACCAAGTCCCCGTCGGCCACTCCCCTGTCGTGCGGCACGGCGATGAGCTGGCGGCACATGCCGGCGAGGTGCTCCTCGATCGCGTCCTTGTCCACACGGGTGGACACCTCGTCCTTGTCCGTGATCACCACGATCGCGTTGCGGGCCAAGTCCGCGTACCCGTGGCTGGCTAGCCACTGCAGGGTGCTGCGGGCGCGCTTGGCGCCGCTCACCGCGTAGCCGGCGGCGATGATCAGGTTGTCCGCGGACTGCAGGATCCCGCTCATCGCGTTGTGCGTCACGCCGGTTCCGCAGTCGGTCAGTGCCACGGAGTAATAGCTGGAGATCAGCTTACGGATCCGCAGGTACTCCTCGGCGGTGAGCGAGTCGGAAACCTCGGGGTCCTGCTCACCCGCGATCAGGTGCAACCGGCCGGAATGGTGCATGTACCGGGATAGCCCGGTCAACGAATCAATCGAGTCGATGTTCCTGAGCAGGTCCGTGATGGTCCGTGGGGTGGCCTGCTGGTAGATGCCCTCGCCCAGGGCGCGCTCCACGAGGTCGCCGGAGTCGGGGTTCGCGTCGATGGCGCAGGGCGGGTCTCCACGGAATTCGGCGAGCGTGAGGCCCACGCCAACGGTGGTGGAGGTCTTGCCGATGCCACCTTTGAGGCTCAGCACAGCGGTGTTGAAGCTGCCCTGCAGCTGGCGGGAGATGCGCCGGGCCAGCTCGTCCTCCTCGCGCTCCTGTGCGCTCGGGCCCATGTTCCAGGAGCCACCGGTCGCGCGGTACAGGAACCCGCGGAAACCACCCTTGGGGCGGGGCTTCTGCTCGCGGACAAACGACGTCGGCATGGCAGTGACGTCCGACGCCGGAACTTCCGTCTTCTGCGCAGGTTCCGGAGCGTACGACGGCGGTGCTCCCGCCGGCCTGCGGGCCGGAGCCGGCGGGGCCGGCGGCGTGTCCGCGAGGGCGTCCGCAACGGCGGCCGCTTCGGCCCAGGACGAGCTGCGGACCGGCAGAGCAGGCGTCGTGGCGGTTGTGTCGGGTGTCACGGCGTCGAAGGATCCTGTCCAGTCGTCGGAGGAGCCGCCGTCACGGCGGCGGGAGCGGCGGCGCCGGAGATCGGGCAGCTCCGGTTCGGTGTCTGCTTCAGCCAATTGGTTATCCGCTGGTTTGGGCATGTTTGGTCCCCCAGGACTCACAGCAGGGTGAGCTGCGCTTCTCGATTGGATTGGTTCAAACAGCAATTCTAGGCGCTGGCGCCTCTAAGCCTGTTACCAGCCTCGGAACAGGGCAGCCGCCACCACTGTTGCAGTGACGACCAAGAGCACAGCCAACAGAGCGTAGCTCCACCATTTGGGGCGGTTGCGGTGCGGGTTAATGTCGATGTAGGGCACGGCTACTTCACGCGAACCGCGGCGGCAGGGGCGACGGCGCGCCGCTTGAGGCGGAGCATCCAGTAGAGCCCGGCGAAAGGAACGAGCAGGCTGCCCAGCAGGCCGGACAGCGAGAGCACAAAGTCGGTGAGAGCCACGGTTGAACCTCCAGGAAGCGGCGACACTTTCGGCGCGTTGTCAGGTGTTCAGCCCTGGCCACGTCGTCAGTAACTTGCGGTGGAATCCCCCATTTGGATTTCCCACGACACTACCTAGACGTCACGCATTCGACAAATCCTGTCAAAGCACGGCGTGTCCGCCCATTGCTGCCCCCAACTCAACGCCGGAGGGCCATCACCACCACCAATGCGGTGACGACGGCCAGCACAGCCAGCCCCATATAGGCCACGATCCGAAGTCTGCGGCGCCGAAGTTCCCGGTGCGACTCCCTGGCGACTTGACTGCCTGCATAGTTCCCCATGGCGGTGATGGTACACACGCAAACTTGGAGCGGGATCAAGTCATGTGCTTTATGACGGCCAGCGTCCCCGGAACAGCTCATCCGTGCGCCGGTCCGCAAGCTCGGCGTCGTCGTGATGCGCAGGCATCATGTGTCGACCGCGAAGCCGATTAAAGGGGTGGGCTCGGCGGTGCCCGAAGTGCCTGCCGGGCAGAGGAAGCAGGGGAGTCACGGGCAGGCCTGACACCGTCTCGCGAACCTTCATTGCCAGCCGGGGCATGTCCTGCGCATCCAGCCAGGACCGCTCCGGGTAGGGGTCGTCCGCTACGACGTGCTTCTCGATGAAACGGCGGATAGCTGCGCTGATACCGGTCTTCATGACCCCAACCTAGAGCGAGCCGCCGGCCTCCCCCAGCGTAGTCACTACCCGTTTTTTGTACCGCATACCGCAGCACTACTTGGATTCAGTGCTGCGGCCGGGTCTCCTGCAGGCGCTTGATAAACCAGCGGGACTGCTCCGGACCATAGGGCAGGACCGGAATTGCCTTGGTCGCGTCACTAGGGGTGTCCCGGATCGACTGGCGCGCCTGCCGGACTGCAGTGGACATGGTGTCGGCCATGGTCTTGACGAAGCGGTCGCTGCACGGCTCCCCGTGGCCTGGGACCAGGAACTCGTAGCGGTGGCGCAGCGCGGACAGGTGCCGCAGGGCGTCGGCCCACTCCTCCGGGTAGGAGTCTTCGAAGGACGGGTGCGAGCCCTGCTCCACGAGATCGCCGGCGTAGAGCGTGGTGGTCGTGCCGACCAAAAGGTCTCCGTCGGTGTGTCCGCGGCCCAGGTAGAACAGGGTAACGGCCTGCCCGCCAAGATCGACCAGGACGGGCTGGTCGCGGACGATCGCGTTGGGCACCACGAGTTCCACGTTGTCGCCTTCGCCGGCAGCCATCTCGGGCTCCAGCCCGGTCACAGCGGCACGCTGCGCGTCCCCGTTTTCGCCGATCTCCTCGGCACAGTTTTCATGTGCCCAGAACTCGGTGGATCCTTCTTCTGCGAACACGGCGTTGCCGAAGAAGTGGTCGTAGTGCGGGTGCGTGTTAACTACAACCAAAGGCAGTGAGGTCTTCTGCCGGACCGCGTCCAGGATTTCCCGACCCTGCCTGGGCCCGCATCCGGTATCGATAACCATTGCCCGTTCCGTCCCTATGATCAGGCCGGTATTGAGGTGGGAACCTTCAGTTACCAGCACATAGTTGGCCGTGCCGACGTCGAGCCATCGTGACATTGTTTCTCCGTAAATCTGGGGAGCATCTGCGATCTTCAGGCCTTGATTCTACCCATCTAGCTCTACCGACCCGTCGTATCCGCGGCCCCTTCAGGCACATACTTGCGACTCATGCCCTTTGCGTGACTGTAACTCGGTCGAAATGTCCAGCTGAGTATGATCTGGTCTATGGGGACAAAACAACAGAGGCACTTCTGCGAGAAGTGCAACGCGACGACCAACCACGTCACTTCTTATAGCCAAGGCGGCAACGGTCTGGTGGCCAAAGTCAACTGCTCGGAGCACTCCGACTTGGCCAGCTAAACAGCTGTTCCTGACGTGCGCGTCGGTGATACCTTGCGGCCGGCCAGCGTCGGGGGCTGTTCTTGACTGTTTTTCGGCTCCCGGTCACGCACACGAAAGGGCACAAAATGCCGCTTTCGCCAGTTATGTGGTGAGCTAAATGGGTATCCTCGACGCTCCCGTAACCGACTGGCGCGGCAAGCCCCTGGCAACCATTGACCCGGCCAGGGACGTGCCGAACGCACTCGCATGGTTCGACGCCTCCACCCTCAGCGGATCGAACGGGCAGGCCCTCACGCAGTGGCCGGCGTCCCTCGGCGGGTTCTCCCTGAACATCACCCCGACGAACAAGCCGACACTGCTCACCAACGCGGCGAACGGGAAGAACGCAGTCCGGTTCGGCCCGACCTCATACTTCCGCAACACAGACACCTTCGGCGCGGGCGGCATGGGACTCATCTCCGGATGGGCGCAACCGATCTCCTTCACCTTCGTATTCTGCGTATCCGCTGACTTCGCCGTCCCCGGCAACATTGCCCTCATGGGTGCCTCGGGCTTGAACTTGAACATCGCGCAGGCGGGGCTCTGCATCTACGGCAACGGCGGCACAGCCGGGATCCACCAACTCGCCACAGGTCAACGACGGGCAATGGCACGTCGGGATCTTCAACTTTGGCACCGGCGGGGCGAACCTCTACATTGACGGCTACCTGGCCAGCGTCTCAGGCGCGAACCTCGGCGCAGGCACCCTCACCAACCTGTTCCTCGGCCCCGGCCTGTCCACCCCGCCCAGCGCGGGAACCATTGACATCGCTGAAGTCATCGTCGCCCAATCCGTCCTCACCCCGTCCAGGGTCGATCAGGTCACCACACAGCTGGCCAAGAAATGGGGTATCTCGTGAGCATCGGCCGGCAGCTTAACGGCGTCCACTACACCGACACCACCGACAGCGGCGGCGTCAACGTCCGCTACTGGGTACCGCCCACCCCGAACGGGCAGCTCGTCATCTTCTGCCGCCAGCTCGGCGGTTCAGAACTGATCGTCTCCTCGTACTGGGCCTACCCGCTGGTCCACGCCGCTATCCGGGCAGGTGCCTCGGTTGTGGCATCGCGGGCGCACTCCGATACCTGGGGCAACGACGCGTCCCTCACCGATGTCGTCAACGAGTACACCCTCATGAACGGCATCAACTCAGTATCTAGGGTCGTACTGGTTGGCGCTTCCATGGGTGGGCTGGATGCGCTGCTTACTGCGGCAAAGGGGAACCTGCCTGCGGGCAAGGTGAAGGGCGTGTACCTGATTGACCCGGTGACCGACCTGTCGTGGGCGTACACGGCGACGTCGGGCGGAACACCCAACGCGTTCCAGGCCTCCATCAACGCCGCCTACAGCGTGTCATCCTTCGCGTCCATCCCGGCAGGACATGACCCCCGGAACAGCTTTGCAGCCTCCGCCTATGCTGGCTTGCGGATGAGGTTCTACGCCTCCACCGCTGATACGACAGTGGCGAAGTCCTCCACCACTGACGCGTTCCAAACGTTCGTCGCCGGCACCGCCACGGAATCGGCAATCGTCACGCACAACGCCTCCACCCACACCCAGAACGCGTACGGCAAAGACTTCACCGACTTCCTCAGCCGGTGCGTCTAGCTACCTGAGGCTATTCAGGGCTGCTACGGTCTTCGACGCGAGGATGGCGTGCCCGGCGTTCGTCGGGTGCATCGTCGTCGGGTCGATCACCTTGCCCACGTTTGCCGCCGTGATCCAGTGCCCGGCGAACGGGGAGATGTAGTTCAAGGAGTTACTCACCGCTACCTGCCTCAGGTAGTTGTCGAGGCGGGTGATGCTCGGATCAGCGGGGAACGTATTCGGTGCCGGGCCGACCATCACGATCTGAGCGTGCGGGAAGTTCGCCTTCAACTGGCGGATGAACTTGTTTGCCGCACCCGGCAGGCCTATAGGGCTGAGGTTCGCGTCGTTGATGCTGCCCTGCAAAACGACCAACCCGGGATTCAGGTCAGCCGGAACCGAGTTCAACCGCTCCGAATACGTTCCCTCTTTGCTAGGGCCCGGGTTGAGGTAGCCAGTTCCGGGCCCGCCCATGACCGTCGCGTCAAGCTGTAGCTCATCGGCGGTTTGGTATGCGAAGCCCTGCGTCACGGGCTCCGCCGTCATCCCGAACGTCCACGAATCCCCGAAGAACAACGTCTTCGTACCCGGCCCGAACTTCAAAGCCGCCGGCGGTTTCGCGACCTTCGTCGCGGTTGGCGTCGGGGAAGGGTGGGCGAGGTTCTCCCGATAAACCTGGGCGACCCTATCCGACACGGGAGGCGGCTCTTGAGCACATCCTGCGGACGCCATGAGAACAGCGGATAGCAGAGCAGCGGTAAGAATACGGCGCAAGAGTCCCCCAGAAAACAAGAAGTGATTTCCAACATTCTACGACTCAAAGAGAGAAACCCCGCCAACCGAAGTGAGCGGGGTTCCTAACAACAGAGACGGGCTACCTAAA
Organism: Arthrobacter sp. P1_B11; assembly: GCF_056406715.1. Taxonomy (NCBI): domain Bacteria; kingdom Bacillati; phylum Actinomycetota; class Actinomycetes; order Micrococcales; family Micrococcaceae; genus Arthrobacter; species Arthrobacter sp. P1_B11. Next base: position 121,855 of record NZ_JBFTZQ010000009.1, on the reverse strand, counting down.
CGGCAGGGTGCGCTGGATGCTCCCGGCGCAGGATCTCAACACGCTTGGCATGCTCAGCCGGGTCCTCCTCCTGGCCCATGCCCAGGCGGAAGTCCGACTTGTAATCGCATCCCTCTACCGGGCATTTGAATGTCAGGTTTGCACCCATGTTTCAGCCTCTCCTAACCGGACAATTGCAGGCTCACTCTACATGCGACCCGAGGGGCAAATAAGACCGGTTAAGTGCCGTAAACTCCAAGCATAAAATGGCGTGTAACTGATGGATCCTGGGCCGCCGCACGTGCCGGGGAGACCTTGGCTACGATCGTGATCCCGACGCCAGTCTCTTGTCCGACGGCGGCCTCCTCGCGGCGGGCAACTCACATTTCTACGAGCACGTAAGCCGGATTCTCGATTGCGTCAGCCACATAGCGAAGAAAGCCTCCGGCCTTTTCGCCATCGCAGATGCGGTGGTCGAACGTCAGGGTCAGCTCGGTGACCTTGCGGACCGCGAGCTCCCCGTGCACTACCCATGGCTTATCGATGACCCGGCCGACGCCCAGGATCGCCACCTCAGGATAGTTGATGATCGCAGCCGAACCGTCGACGCCGAACACTCCATAGTTGTTCAGCGTGAACGTTCCGCTTCCAAGTTCTGCGGGAGTTGCCTTGCCTTCGCGGACGACGACCGTCAGCCGGCGGATCTCCGCATCCAGCTCGCGAGCACTGAGTTTGTCCGCGTTGCGGACTGACGGAACCACGAGGCCGCGGTCAGTCTGAGCTGCGAATCCAAGGTTGACGCCATCGAAGGCGACGATCTCTTGGCTCTCACCGCCCGCGGCGTCCTCGGAAGTCACTATCCGCGTATTAAGTTCCGGAAACCTTTTCAACCCGGCTGTGACGAAACGGGCGATGAAGGCCAAAAGACCTGGTGTGTTGTGGGGGTCGGCCTTCTTGAGCCCGGCGCGCAACTCGACCAGAGCGGTTGCATCAACATCCACCCAGACTGTGGCTTCTGGAATCTCGGAGCGGCTTCGCGTCATGTTGGCGGCGACTGCTTTGCGGACGCCTCGGACTGGGGTGCGGCTTGCGATCCCGAGGCCGGTGCGGGGGTCGATGCCCCCGCCGGCCGAGCTTGTCGAGGCCCTGGTTTCGACAAGCTCCATCGGCGGACTCGGCTTGGTTTCGCCAGGCTCCACCGGCGCCGGCTTCGTGATGGCAGCTTCGACATCGCGGCGCATGATGAGTCCGCTGTCACCCGAGCCTTGCAGGTGTCCGAGGTCGACTCCGTGCTCTTTGGCCATTCGGCGCACGAGGGGCGAGATTACGGCTCCAAGCTTGCCTGGTACACGAGTGCGCATCAGGAGGAGGTCGTCGGCGGACGCGGTCAGCTTGGGTTCGGCGGTCGAGGTTTCGACGCCCTTGGTCTCGACAGGCTCGACCGGCGGAATGCGTCGGGGCCGGGTTCGGCGAGTTGTTGCACCGCCGCCCGGTGTTCCGTATCCGATGAGAACGTTTCCGGATCCTGCTTTTTCTTCCGTGCGGTAGGTCTCGGCTGCATTGGTTTCGACAGTCTCGACCGGCCGCGACTTGGTTTCGACAAGCTCAACCAGCGGTTCCTTTTCGACCGGCGAGCCCGCCGGCGTCACCGAGATCAGTGGCTTTCCCACGTCGAGGGTCTGGCCTGGTTCTCCGTGCAGCACTGCTACGGTGCCGGCGTACGGGGACGGGACTTCCACCATGGACTTTGCCGTTTCGACCTCGGCGATGGGCTGGTCTACACGGATTTCGTCGCCCACGGCTACGAGCCAGTTCACGAGTTCGGCTTCTGTGAGGCCTTCGCCGAGGTCGGGCAGCAGGAATACTTTCGTTTCGCTCATCTGATCAGTCTTCCCACTGGAGGTCGTCAACGGCGTCGAGGATGCGGTCCACGCCGGGCAGGTAGTAATGCTCGAGTTTCGGGGCGGGGTACGGCACGTCGAAGCCAGTGACGCGGCGGATGGGCGCGGCGAGGAAGTGGAAGCAGCGTTCCTGGACCCTGGCCACGATCTCGGACGAGACGGACGCAAACCCGTGCGCCTCCGCAATGACCACGGCTCGGCCGGTCTTGCGGACCGAGGCGCAGACGGTCTCGTCGTCGAACGGCACGATTGAACGGACATCGATCACCTCGAGCGAACGGCCTTCCTCGGCCGCTGCGGCCGCGGCAGCGAGCGCCATCGGCACGGACGGACCGTAAGCGATGAGCGTTGCATCCGTGCCGGGTCGGGCGACGGTGGCACGGCCTTCCGTGGAAGTTCCGGCCTCGGCATTCGCGGCATGCTGGTCGCGGAGTGCTTCGAGGTCCACGAGGTCCTTGGACCAGTACAGCTTCTTGGGTTCCATGAACATCACGGGGTCATCGGAGTCGATGGCTTCGCGGAGCATGCGGTAGGCGTCGGCAACGGTGGCCGGGGTGAAGACCTTCAGGCCGGCGGTGTGGGCGTAGTAGGACTCCGAGGAGTCGCAGTGGTGCTCCACTCCCCCGATGCCGCCGGCGTAGGGAACACGGATAACTATGGGCAGCTTGAGGGCGCCCTTTGTGCGGTTGTGCATTTTGGCGACATGGCTGACGATCTGCTCGAACGCCGGGTAGGCGAAGGCGTCGAACTGCATTTCAATAACCGGGCGCATGCCGTTAATCGCCATGCCTACCGCCATGCCCACGATGCCGGACTCTGCCAGCGGGGTGTCAAAGCAGCGCTGTTCGCCGAAGGTCCGCGTCAGGCCGTCGGTGATGCGGAAGACGCCACCCAGCATGCCGACGTCCTCGCCGAAGACCAGGACGGAGTTGTCCGCGTGCATGGCGTCGGTCATGGCGGTGTTCAGAGCTTTGGCCATGGTGACCATCTGCGGACCAGTAGCCTCGGCCGTGGCGGCGGCCGTGGCTGCCGCCCGGGCGGTGGCTGAGCTAACGTTGCCGTTGGCCTCGGAGGATGTGGTGATTGCGGGGCTCATTTTGGGGCCTCCGTGGTGGTTGAGGTGCCCGCGCCGGCCTCGCGCGCTAGTTCGTCGGCGAGCATGGCGGACTGTTCCTTGAGCTGCGGCGTCGGTTTGGAGAAGACGTACTTGAAGAGGTCCTGTGGGTCCACCGGGACGTCCTCGCTGAGTCCGTTGCGGAGCTGCGTCGCAACTGCTTCGGCTTTCTCCGCAATCCTGGACTCGCCGTCGTCGTCCAGTACCCCTTTGCCGGCGAGGTACGTCTTCATCCGCGTCAGCGGGTCCCGGGCCACCCACTGGGCGACTTCGCTGTCTTGGCGGTAGCGGGTGGCGTCGTCCGCGTTGGTGTGGGCCTGCATGCGGTAGGTGTGGGCCTCCACCAGCAGGGGGCCGGAGCCTTCGCGGGCCAGCCTGACCGCACGGTCAAGGACAGCGAGTAGGGCGACGACGTCATTGCCGTCCACCCGTTCGCCCGCCATGCCGTAGCCCACGGCTTTATGGGCTAGCGACGGCGCGACGGACTGGTGCGCCAGCGGCACCGAGATGGCGTACTGGTTGTTCTGCACGAAGAAGACGACGGGCAGGTGGAAGACGGCGGCGAAGTTCAGGGCCTCGTGGAAGTCGCCTTCGCTGGTGGCGCCGTCGCCGCACATGGCCAGGACAACGGTGTCCTCGCCGCGCAGCTTGGCGGCATGGGCGACGCCGACGGCGTGCAGCAGCTGCGTGGTGAGCGGCGTGCATTGGATGCCCACCTTGTGCTTGGCGGGGTCGTAGCCGCTGTGCCAGTCGCCGCGGAAGAGGATCATGGTCTGGACGGGGTCAACGCCGCGGGCCATGACGGCGACGGAGTCGCGGTAGGTGGGGAACATCCAGTCGCCGTCCGACAGGCAGAGGGCGGCGGCAACCTGGCACGCCTCCTGGCCGTGACTGGAGGGGTAGACGGCCATGCGCCCCTGCCGGACGAGGGCGGAGTTCTGGTCGTTGACGCGTCGGCCGACGACGAGCTGCTCGTAGGCGGCCAAGAGTTCCTCGTCGCTGGGCAGCGGGTACTCGTGGCCCGGCTCAGCGCCCTGCTCGGAGTGCGGCTTGAGGTTGCCGTCCTGGTCCACCATCTGGATCTGGTGGCGGGCCGGCAGCATGTAGTCCTCAACCGTGATGCCGAACTTGCGCACAGCCTCGGCTGCGGCGCCTCCGAAATCGGGTTCCTGGAGCTGGTCCGGCGCCTGCCGGCCTTGCGCTGCCTGATCTTGGGCAGCGTGGTCCGCGGAGATCGTCATTGGTCCGTCCTTCTGTAGCCACTATTCACTTTCAGTATGGTCCCGGACGATGTTTCGTATCCACCACTTGGGCGAACCGTGGAGAAGTAGGGCTGGTTCCCCTATTCTGAAAGACACATCGTAAGTGTGATCCGGATTACCGACAGGGATCGTAGACAAATGGCAGGAACGGAGACGGAGCAGGCGGCCGTACCTCTCGACGATGTAGACCGGAACATCATCGCGGAGCTTACGCGGGACGGGCGGATGTCCGTTACGCAGGTGGCGGAGAACGTCCACATCTCGCGGGCGCATGCCTACACGCGGATTGCCCGACTGACGGGCGAGGGGGTACTGACGAAGTTCACCGCGCTGGTGGACCCGATCAAGGCCGGCTTAAAATCATCCGCCTATGTGACGCTCAAGGTGCGGCAGCATTCCTGGCGCGAACTGCGCGAGCTGCTGCGGGCGATCCCCGAGGTGCACCACATTGCGCTGGTCGGCGGGGACTTCGACGTGATCCTCTTGGTGAGGGCAGTGGACAACGTGGACCTTCGGCGAGTGATCTTCGACCAGCTGCAGTCCATGCCTGGGGTGTTGGATACCCAGACGTTTTTGGTGTTTGAGGATGTCGATACGCGGTAGTGACTGGCGCGAACGCATGGTCAGAATAGACGTGAGACGGAGTAGGAAACCAGAGTCTCGAAGCAGCCGGTTCCTGTTAGCCGCGGCGCCTCAGAGCAGAGGCCCATATGAGGCCCGGGGATGGACGGCCTCTTATTCGAAGTCCCCGTCAACAAATGAGTGAACTACAGAATGACAGGGACCAACGCCGAAGCCAGGTCCCGCAGTTGAGCCGGACTAACACGCCCAAAAACCTTGTCGGAACGATTCAAGCGTCGCTGAGTCACAGCGCTTTGAGCTGATTTCCGTGCAGTGTCAGCGCCCTGACGATGGCGGCGATTTCACAAATGCAACGCTTGTTGGACGGATCGGTCGCCGCGGCAAGTACCGGCCTTGCGGTTTGACGAGGTTACCGAGAAAGCCCGGCCCTCGCACTCAACGAGCTGCTTGACCGCTACTCCCGGAGAGCGGTGTTGCTAGGTCCGAACTTTGAGTCGGACCAGGCAGGCGGGACGTTACTCCCGGTCGAAGCCCCGGAACTACATCCCACTACAATAAGTCCGGCGGCTGTTCCGATCTGGGGGAAGACATGAGCAACACACGCATTCTTGAAGTTGGCCGCGGCGGACTACGGGCAGGCTATCTACCACAACTCGATGGGCTTCGGGCATTGGCGATTTCGTTAGTCTTCGTACACCACGCGGTCTTCCCTCTGGCCTTCGGCGGGCAGATCGGTGTTGACGTGTTTTTCGCCCTATCTGGTTTCCTGATTACGACGGTCCTGCTGAGGGAAATAGCAGACAGCGGGGACGTAAAACTGCGTAACTTCTATCTGCGACGGATCATACGCCTCTACCCCGCGTTACTGGTCGCGATGCTCCTGCTCTTCGTTCCTGGCTTGTTGCTGGCTCAAAGCACAACGAAGTTCCTCTGGGAGACAGCGGCTGCCGTAACCTACACGACGCCGTACCAGATTCTGGTTGACGGGGGCGGAGATATTTGGCGGCACACCTGGAGCCTTGGAATTGAAGAATTGTTCTACCTCGCTTGGCCGGTTATTTTGGTGAACCTCAAGCGTCGGGTTGACCGTTTCGCGCCACAGATGCTCATGGTCGCTGGCCTACTGGCTCTGGCAGCCCTGCTCTTTGCGAAATCAAATACCGGTATGTTTCTCCGAATGGGAGGGATGTTGCTGGGGTGCGCTCTCGCCCTCTATCTCGAGCGGACACCAAACGCTCGCTTTGGCAAGCGGGCAGCCGTAAGTGGATTGGCCCTTCTCGTTGGCGCCGTTCTGGTGGGAACTAACACAAGGCTCGAAATGGTTGCGGCGTCGATGGCTGCCGTCGCTACGCTCGCCATAATCGCCCATCTCACCACAGACGCTGACTCGGTGATCACCCGCGCGCTTTCGCTGCGTCCGTTGACGTACGCGGGTCGAATCAGCTATGAGCTCTATCTTTTCCACTTCCCGTTGCTCGTCATCGGTTCATGGCTGATCGGCGGAACTCAGTCTCAGGCAGCGTATTTTGCAGTGCCGCTCGCAGTCTTGTTTAGCGCAGTCACCCACCGACTTCTTTCACCTGCTCAATTTCGGTGGCGGCAACTTCTGCCGCACTCTTGAAATGTCTACGTGGTGGGAGGTGGGCGAATATTTAAGCCGCATTCCGGCGCCGTATCGTCCTCCCGCTAGCTGTAATCCCCACGGAGGTTGCGAACGGAGAGGGCGTGATGCAGATCGCCCGTACGCCCGGCATCGAATTAGGTTGCCATACTCATCCCGACGCCAGAAATCCCTCGCGGCCTCGCCGCGCCCAGCCCATGGCCGACCAAGCATCTAAAGCACAGTCAAGGTCGCCCGCTGGTTCTTAGAATGTTTGGACACCTCGATGGGCAACGCACCCGATTAGGTGCTCCCGGGGCACGCAAGGAATGGGACCGATCCGTCACGGTCGGCCTGCATGAGTGACGGTTCCTCTCGCGGCTGCAGAGGACCACCGAACGCCTGCAACGGCTGCTCACGGGCTGCCGTCACACCTCGGTAAGATCTCATTGCGACGCAGCACTTCTGCCCCTCGCCTTCACGATTGTCGGCAAAGTTACCCCGGTACCAGCTAGGGCGATTGACTGCCCCAAGAGTCGCCAGGCCGACACTCGCTTCTGATGCAACACCGTCAGCCGCGTCCATAACGTCATTGGCAAACTGCAACCAGATGACGTCGTCGTCATGGCGGCCGACAGTCGCAACCATTTGCGCACCGCCGCCCAGCCTGTCTTTAGCTAACGCAAAGACGCCCAGGGGGCCATTATCGTCTCATCGGATCACCCAGGCCAAACGTTCACATTGAAGGGCGTTCGCCCCTGCCCTTCGCTCGCCTCTCGAGCAGGTACGGCAGTCGCAATGCAATCGGCGCATCTCACCGTCCATGATGAGCGGTCCGAAGCTTGCCTCCGGGGGATCTGTCTTGGCCGATTCATGCGATGTTCGTTCGGAGTGTTACTCAAGAAACGTAGGATGGCCTGCGACCGCTACAATTAGCAGGAATTGCAAGCTGGATGCGAACCGAGGGCAGGTCTGCCAGTACGGATGCATACTGGTCCATACACAGGGGGAAGCCGGACAATTGGAAATACGTGACTACCTTCGCATGTTGAGCCGCAGCTGGATTCTCATCGCCGTGCTCACGATGATGGGCGTGCTCGGGGGAGGGCTTGCGTCGATTCTGGTCAAGCCCAGCTATACAGCGGACACGCAGCTTTTTGTCGCTATCCAAAGCTCTGGCTCCGTCCAAGAACTCGCACAAGGCAACACCTTTAGCCAGGCGAGGGTGCAGTCGTACGTGAAGACGGTCACGACACCTATGGTTCTTCAGCCAGTTATTGACTCTTTGGGGCTCAAACTCACGCCGGACGAACTCTCGAAGGAGATCAAAGCCAGCAGTGACCTCAACACTGTCATAATCACTGTCTCCGTGACCGATACCTCCCCCGTTCAGTCGGCGGCCATTGCGCAAGAGGTAGCAAACAATTTGATAAAGACGGTGGAAAACCTCGAAAAGCCGAACACCGGCGGATCGTCGCCGGTCAAGTTGTCAGTGATTTCCCCGGCGACAGCGCCGTCCAGTGCTTCAGCACCAAATACAAAGGTGAATCTACTACTCGGCCTAATAGTCGGTTTGGGCATGGGAATTGGTGCATCCCTACTCTCGGCTACGTGGGACACGAAGGTTCGTGGTGAATCCGACATCCGCAAGGTCACGCCTGCACCAATCTTGGGCGGAGTTGCGTTTGACCCTGATGCCACGAAGAAACCTCTGCTCACGCAGGTGCCACCGCAAAGTGGACGTGCAGAATCCTTCCGTCAATTACGAACGAACCTGCAGTTCGCGCATGTCAGCCAGAAGAGCAAGACCGTGCTTATCACTTCATCGCTTCCTGGAGAAGGCAAAACGACCACTGCCGTAAACTTGGCCATATCTATCGCGCAGGCAGGGCAAACCGTCGCACTTATTGACGCCGATCTTCGGCGCCCCATGATCGCGGAATACTTGGGCTTGGAACGCCAAGTCGGACTGACCACGGCGCTAGTGGGCGATGCAGACGTCAATGAGCTACTTCAGCCTTGGGGCGAGAATGAGCTCTACGTCCTCGCTTCAGGCCAAATCCCTCCGAACCCGAGTGAGCTACTCGGCTCGGATGAAATGCGAAGCTTGATCGTGCGCCTGGAGGAGGCATTCGACTCCGTCATCATTGACGCGCCACCCTTGTTGCCCGTCACTGACGCTGCCGTACTCGCCCAACATGCAGGGGGCGTACTGCTCGTAGTCGGAAGTCAAAAGACCAAACTTGGCGAACTTGAAAAGTCGGTCAGCGCCCTTGAGATGGTCAATGCAGACATTCTTGGTATTGTGCTCAATCGTCTGCCGGTCAAGGGGCCGGACTCTTATGCATACACTTACCATTCGTACACCAGCGGCACGGCGCACTCCAGCCCACGGAAGTCGCCGTATAAGACGCGAAAGGGCAAGCGAACGAGCCAGCCGAAGTCTGAAGAATCTGATTTCAACTTCGCTAGCCGTTCCAACGACCAGACACTTCTATCGATCTCCGATGGCACGGGGCGAACTGGGCCCTCCGAGCAGCGAAAATAAGCAGGTGTTCCACAATTCTCACAATGGACTCTTAACAGTCCACCACCACACACCTACGTGTGCCATGAGAGCAGGGAAGAGTGGACCTTAGCCCCTCCAACACACCACAGGGACAGTTGGTGAACAATCAGCAAGGATTTGGTATCGGAGGCTTGAGGCATGCCCTCAGATCGAACCAAATGCTCCGAGACCTGCTCCTGAATGGGATCACGGGTTCCCCCTTAATGCCTCGACGTGTGCGGACGCGCCTCATGCAGCTTCTCGGCATGAGAGTAGGAGGGGCAACAATCAACCCCCTCTGTTGGTTCGGTACCTGGAATGTGACGATTGGTAGAGGATCCTTTGTCAATTACTATTCAAAGTTCGATGGTCCCACTCAAATCGGCGCCAACTGCAACATCGCCTACGACGTTCTCATATGCACGAGTACGCACCACCTGGGCGGCAGGTCCCGACGGGCCGGTAGCGCGACATTTAGACCTGTCATCATTGAAGACGGAGTCTGGATAGGTGCGCGAGCCGTCGTGCTACCGGGCGTGACAATAGGCAAGGGCTGCATCATTGCTGCTGGAGCAGTAGTCGTCACAGACTGCGAACCGGACTGGCTCTATGCGGGTGTTCCGGCAAAGAAGGCACGAAGACTCAGCTGAGAGTTTCCGGACCGTCGTGCTTAGCGGTGAACTGATATCGCGTAGGTGAACAAAGAGCCTGTTGGACTACCGGGTGAGACTGTCCAGGCATTCACACTGGAACCGCACAACGGCCTTGAATGAACCCGCCGGGGCGACGGTTGACCCGGGCACCAGCTTCCTTATCCTGTCCGACTATCGCGTCATTTCCGATCGCACGCCCTACCAATTGCGCGCACCATTTCATCGTCGAGACCGACCAGCATCGGGCTATCCCACCGGTGATTTCGTGTGTTAGCGGTCATGAAAAACTGCCCATCGCGGCTGAGCGGCGCTGCCGCTCCGGTGTTTTTCAGGGTTTTGATCCGGTTCTCGCACCGGCCCCGGGCGCGGTGTCTGGCGTCCAGGAACGGGCCGTGCCAGCGCGGTGAGTTGGTCAGGAACGCGGTGATCCGGTGCCCGTCGGTATCGAGCAGGGTCGGCTGCGCGCCGGGGTGCAGCGGCTCTGCGCGCAGGAACAATTTCGTGCCCGGCGGTTAGTCGGTGAGCGGAATGACGTCGGTGGCGTTGATGACCCACGCATCGGCGCGGTCCTTCCCGTGCTGGTCCAGGGCCGGCTGCCAGTACTGTTTGTTATTGATCCAATCGATCATGTGCGCTTTGCCGAACGGGAGGGTGTAGCTGGTGGAGAACTGCACGCCGAGGCTGTGCAGGTGCCAGAGGAACTTCCGTGAGGCCCCGGCGCTGTCGGTGCGGACCAGGACCTTCTCTCCGGCCAGTGCCCCGGTTCCGTTGTAGAACCCGTCGGGCAGTTGGGCCGCGGCGGTGTGGAAGACCCGGATGTGGTCCTAGGCGCTGTTCGCTCCCGCGTTGCCGGGCCGCAGCACCGCCGCGAGGATTTCCCCGGAGCCGTTGCCGGCACCGTAATCGACGCTCGCGATAAACGGGGCGAACCCGTAGCCGCCTTTGTAGGTGCCGGCGACGTTTTCCTTATCGGAGTGCGAAGTCACCAGGGTCGCGTCGAGATCGATGATGAGCGGGTCCGCGGCTGTCGCGGTCAGTGCCGGATTCCGGTTCCCGGCGGCATCCCAGGCACGGGTGCGCAGCTCCCGGGTGAGGGTCTCAAATCCGTAGCTGAACAGCTCCGGGTTTGTTACGGTGCGTTCGAAGAACCGGGAGACGGTCGCGTTCGAGGGCAGCTGACCGAAGGCACCGGGCGAGGAACGCAGGATGTCCAGGTCCGAGGCGTGTTCGCCTCCGGCGGCGAGCATCGCGGCCAGGGATCCGAGGAGTTTGCCGGATCGATGCCGTGCGCCGGAGGGAACAAACTGGCCGAGCCTGTCCTCGCACAACCTGCCGAAACCCAGGGCGTCCATGAAGCCGGTGAGGACCGCGACGCCGCCGTGCGAGATCAGCGACTGGCCGGTGAAAAACGACCGGGACGCACGGGAAAACAGGGGTAGAGTGGTGCATCGAAAAGGTGCTCCTTCACGACCGGGATAAATTGGCTTAGACACCACTATTTTCCCTTGTCAGAGCACCTTTTCGCCTTTTAAACACACCCCTCAACGGCCACCCGATGAAACCACGGGGCTAATGGGTTTTGTTCTAATGTCTCCGGTGTGGCGTTTATCAGGAGGGTGCGGACGGCCTCGGGAGCGACGGCAGTGCAGATCGCCGAGTATTTGCGTGGTCGTCAGCGGATCGTGGAGCACGTCGGGTCGGCGCATACGGAGGCCGAGCTCGGCATGCTGCTGGAGCGCGCCCGCGAGTTGCTGGACAATCCTGCCCAGGGCGTCCTCGAGCTCGGTGTCGAGCCCACACCTGCGGTAAAAGGTCTGATTTTGCCTGCTGGACCGGGCTTGTTCGAGGCGGCCGGCGCGGCGATGCCAGCCGGTCGTGACGGTCCGGGACGCGTCATCGGGACGGACTCGCGGATCCTGTTCGATGCGTTGGCCGGCGTCTTCACGGCGCTGGGGTTCGATGGCCTCGGCGACGAGGTGTTCCGGGACCTGGTGATCGCCCGGGTGGTGGAGCCGACCTCGCTGCTGGATGCCGGCAGGGTCCTGCGGGATCTGGGCCAGTCCCCGGCCAGCTACGCGACGATGAAGCGCACCCTGGGCCGGGCGGCTTCGGGCAAGTACCGCGATCGGATCGCGACTTGGTGCTTCCAGCACGCCAGCACCGACGGGGACATCTCCCTGGTGCTCTACGACGTCACCACGCTCTACTTCGAGGCCGAGAAGGAAGACGAGCTGCGCAAGGTCGGCTACTCCAAGGAACGCCGCGTCGACCCGCAGATCGTTGTCGGTCTGCTGGTCGACCGGGGCGGGTTCCCGTTGGAGATCGGCTGCTTCGAAGGCAACAAGGCCGAGACCTCGACGATGATTCCGATCATCAAGCAGTTCCAGGCCCGCCACAGTCTGGCCGACATGGTCGTCGTGGCCGACGCCGGTATGCTCTCCGCGGGCAATCTGCGCGAGCTGGATGAGGCGAACCTGCGGTTCATCGTCGGCTCCCGGATGACGAAGGCCCCGACGGATCTGGCCTCGCACTTCCGCTGGCACGGGGACGCGTTCACCGACGGGCAGCTGATCGACACGATCACTCCCAGGACCGGCCACACCAATGAGAACAACCCCGACCTGCGCGCCGAACCGGTCTGGGACCCCGCCACTCACGCGGGTTCATGGCGGGCCGTGTGGGCCTACTCCCGCAAGAGAGCCGTCCGCGACGCCACCACCCTCACGGCCCAGGAGAACCGGGCGCGCGAGGTCATCGAGGGACAGAAAGCTGCCCGCACCCCACGCTTCGTCAAGACCGCCGGCGGGAAACGCAGCCTCGACGAGGCATCACTGACACGCGCCCGGCAACTAGCCGGCCTCAAGGGCTACGTCACGAACATCCCGGCAACGGCCATGGCCGCAACGGAAGTCATCGGCTCCTACCACGACCTGTGGCACGTCGAGCAATCCTTCCGGATGAGCAAGACAGACCTGCGGGCCAGGCCCATGTTCCACCGCACCCGCGACGCGATCGAGGCCCACCTCACGATCGTGTTCACCGCGCTTGCCATCTCCAGAACAGTCCAGAACAAGACAGGACTCGCGGTCGCCAACATCATCAAACAGCTCCGACCCCTCCGCTCGGCCACCATCGCCATCAACGGCACCACACAGAGATTCGACCCCGCCGTCTCCACCGAACAGCAAACAATCCTCGAGGCCATCCACAGCTCAAAACTCACGCACTAAGCAAATGAGCCAAGTCAGGCGAACTACACCGGAATCGAGCACATCAGACGCACTGGCCGCGGCTACGGGAGCGCCGGCAACATCAAGTCGAACATCATCACGACCGGCGCCGTCCAGAGGGCGGCATTCCTTTTGCTCGGGGATCGCTGTCCACGCGAACCGCGTTAGGCCAGGGTGCCGGCAACGCCCGTGCTCTCAACAACGTGCCACGGTTCCCGGCCGGGCGACGGGCAATGCGGCCATTGAGGTCTTCAACGCTTTCGACGGCTGGCTGCCGAACCTTATCCAGCCCAGACGACGACATCACTGCCGCCACCAACGCCCACGTAAGCCAGTCTGATTGCCCGAAGCTCCATGGCGTCTCCAACATCCCAATCGCCAGCATCGGAATCATTATCAGAATGCTACTCATGTCGCCGCGAACAGCCCTCCTTACTAGGATCCATATCAAGCTCAGAAATGCCACTACACCGGCAACGCCCCCGATGACAAAGACATCTAGTAATTGGTTGTGTAAGGAGTAGGAGCTAGCCCCGGCGATACCGCCCGTGCTTGCGAAATAGAGCTCCAGCGCGTTCCAGCCGACGCCAAAAAACCAGGATCGCCAAACCTCTTCGAGGCCCCACGACCATAATTCCGCCCGGTTGGTGTAGTCCCCACTACCTGCTGAGAAAGTGATCCATGCCTGCGCGAAAAGCAGAATAGGCACTAATAGAATTAAAACTATTTTCGAGAAGCGGGCAATAAATGAACGAGACCGACCAAAATGGAAGACATACCACAAAACACATCCAACCACGCCCGCGAGGAGACCAATCTGACTAGTACGAGATCCCGTCGCGTAAGTGGAAACAACCACGAGCCCGAGAGGTAACCAGCTCATCTTTCTGCCCACAAGAGCTACCACCAAGAAAGGCAATCCTATGGCCAGCGCTATACCCAGAGCATTCTCGTTCCCGAATATCCCCCGGTAGAGGTCGCCCATCGGACCGCATTTGTCGAATCTGCAGGGTCTAGTCGCCTGCGCTGGATTCACGAGCAATAAAAGGCCCGAGACGATGGCGAGAAGCCACACCGAAATCGCCGCACCGTAAAGTGCTCGTCCGCCCTTGACCGTCACCGTAGCCACAAGAAGTAGAACGAGGAGCAAAACTTGCCTAAAGGATGTCTGAGCAGCTGCCGAGGCGAGAGCGCCGACGGCCCCTCCCACGACAACAAGCATTGCAGTAATTCCTGGCACTCCGACGGTAAACCGTCCTTGTTCGCGCTGAACTGCAATCAATCGGATGAGGCCGAGTGCGATAGTCGCAGGAATTGACCATTTGTCAACTATATCGACCCATCCCTGTGCTACGGAGTAGGACTCACCGTATTGGCCGTACTCCACATATGCGCCACCTAAGAAACGGCCTGCCACCCAGGATAAGACGTTCAGGGCCCAAATATAGATGATGAAACGAGCATTCGCATCAAGTGACCCGTCTCTGCTCCACTTCCACATCCACCTTCCGAGCAGGGGCAAACTGCCGACTGACAACGTAATGATGAGGAACTTGAAGACTAATTCCATCAGGCCTGGCTCCCAGTTCTAGCAAGTATCCGGCAATAGAACATGGATGGCACAAACTGGCAAAGAAAAATCGCCAAAATTGAAGCCAAAACGGGGCCAATAGCACCGTAATGTGCGAGAAACGCAGACAAAGGAAGCTTGATAATGAGCATCGCGATGAGCGCCTTAGCCTGGAATCGGAGACCGTTCTCTGACGTGAGGAACATTGCAGGCGTCATTGTCGCCGCCTGCACAAGCAAGAGTAGGGCGAAGGCTCCTGCAATCGGGATGGAAATATCGACGGCTCCCCGCGAAACGAATGCCAGGATGAAGGGTCCGATCGACACCAGCGCAATGCCAAATACAAGTCCTATCACTGAGAACCGAAGTACCGATGACCTGAAGAGAGCCCAGTCCTGCCCGAGACCTGATCGTGCTGCGACAAACCTCGGCCACAACGACGCGGCGCCGGCACTCACGATTGATAAAAGCGGAACATATAGTTGGCTCTGCAAGGAGTACTCCGCGACGCTGGACGGCGAAGAAAACCACCCAATGAACAATCGGTCCGACTGCAACACTATCGGTTGGCTAACCATGATAATTAGCATCGCTGCACCCGACCGCCAGAGCGGCAACCCTTTGTAGACGCGACAGGACGGCCGTAGGCGCATCATCGACAGCACGGGGAAGCCCCTACGAATCTGAAGAACCATGACGCCGCCGACGATCACGACCAATCCAGCTACAGCCGGCGCACCGACGACCAGAAAAGAATTTCGGCCAATGGCAAGCCAGACCATCAATAGAACAATTGGCGTGGTCAGACTTGTAAGCACTATAATATAGCGATTCATGTGTAATCCGAGCGCGATCCTCTGCCAAAGTGATAGCGGCATCGAGACCGCCATAATCGCGAGAGTGACAAGTACGACACCGTCAACATTCATGGTTGACTTATCGACTGGGAGTATTCGCGACCAAACTTGAAAAAAACTCGTAAGGGCAGCAACCATCAAAATGATTGTCGCGGCAAAAACCAGAATTCGAAAACACCTTTCGACAGTGGCACGAATCTCAACGTCCCCCGTCTGCCCCTTGGCGCCGGCTACTGCATTCGTCACGACCGCCCCGAGCCCCAAGTCGGACAAGGGGAGAAGCTGAGCGACACTCCAGATGAGAGAGACTGACGCGTAGTACTGAGCGCCACCATCATGAATCAAAATTGCGGCAACGGCTAAGCTTGAAACCCCCGTAACGGGAATCGTGAGAAGCCTCACGGCCATATCGAATAATGATGAACTAAAAAAACGCTTGAACGGGGCTGACGTCATTTAGGTTCTGCTGGCGCTGGTAGATGCCGATTGGCAATGTCCCAAATCCGATCCACAACTCGGGTGACGGGGCGCCAAAGGGGATACAGAAGGATCATCCGCTTCGACAGGTACTGACGCCGTACGGACTCGCCCTCATCTTCACTGCCCTTAGTAAGAGTGATGCTCGAGTCATGAAGCCGGTAACAGGAAACCTCGCGAGGCAAGTAAACCGATCTCCCTACCTTCCTAAGGCGGATGAAAAGATCAAGATCCATTGCGTTCTTCAAGTGCAAGTTGATTCCACCAGCAATCTCGACCGCTTCTCGACGCAGGATACTGCCTGGTTGGGGTACAAAATCCTTCCCGAAGGTCAGGTATCGTGCTGCCAAGCGCCCCGGACGGGTCACGCCAATAGTTCGACCGTCGGCAGAAATGTACCGCGTCCTACCATACGCAAAGCTAGCGCCTGGGTTTGCCCTCATAACACCAATTACGTCCCGTAAGGAACCTGGCTGGAGCCGGTCATCATCCCCCAACCAGGTCACAAACTCGCCTGTGTAGCCCTCAAAACCGGCCGCGATCGCCGCCGAAAGCCCTCTCGAGTCTGACTCTATGATCTCGACGCCATCGATACACAAGTCATCGCTACGAACCGCGTTCGGAGGACATACGATACGGATGAGGGGCGAAGCGCCCTCCTGGCTAGAAATCGATCTAAGGGCTTCCTCTAACCAAGCGGGCCTAGTTCCTAGCGTTGGCACTACTACCAATACCTCATCCATGTCTATTGGATTCAAACTGCTCAAGCTAAGACCCGCTTTCATCAAGTTTTTCAAAAATTTGGAAGCGCTCAACAACCCGCATCAGAGCTTCGTCGTTCCTGCCTTCTAGGACGTTTTCGTGCCACAGCGCATTCTTCTCGAACAAAGTGTTCGGTAGGTACTCCGACCTTATTGGCACCGTCAAACACTTCGTGTCCGCCAGTACTGCCATTGCCTTGAACCAGATATCGTCTGCGGTCGGACATAAATCAGCGGCAGTGATCCAGTCCTCGACAAGCGGCGACAGTGAACCGGCCGGATATAGAATTCCCCCGCGACCAGTGAGAAAGACGTCATGCCTCGGAACATCTAGAGTCGCCCGCTTCCACGTGGAATATGGTCGGATCGACTGATTCTGAATGCCAATGATCGTACCGCGAGTTCCGATAATCGCATCCGGAAAACGTAGATGTCCATCGTACAGCTGACGAAGCCAATCGCTTGGGTAAAGCACGTCATCATCGGCAGTGACGATTGTGTCCTCGGGATAGGCACTGAGAACGGGAAGAAGTTTCTTATAGGAGCGTTTGTTATCTCCAGTAAACAAGACCTCAACACTTTCGCCGGAGAAGCGGAGCAGCTTCAATAGACGCTTTGGTAAAGACGACATTCCGTCGGGAAACTCCAAGCTTGACAAGACGAGTACAACTTTCTGCGGCACAACATCTTGACGAAGCAATGACCGGACGGTCAGATCAACACGACCGATGCGCCCAGGGTAACTCGTGAGGGCAACGATCAATCGGCTCTCTGTTGCCCCTAAGCTCTTTCGATTTAGACCCGAGGGCACCACAAGAGCAAAATAAGCAATCGCATATCTAATCGCTTTGGCACACCGTTTAAGCAGGCGTTCAACTGCGAACATGATGATCCAGGACCAAAGTCCTCGCCTGACAATTCAAGACCGCATTAAAAAATAAGCACATGATGCGCCTCCTAGACGTAGTGCCGCTTTAAGAGTCGTCCGGCACCCCAAGCGACGCCATCCAACAGGAGCTCCCGCTTTGCACCATAGCGATATCCCGTGGACCCACTATAGCCAGCGATTATGGGCTGGGGCCGGAGCTGGCTCCATTCAACGCCAGCGAATACTGCACGTGCCGAAGCGAGGGCTGCAACGTGTTCGAGAAAGACACCTTCTGGCTCATTAACAGACTTTTCCAGTCCAGTGAAATATTCGCACCAGGTCAAAGAATCTGTAACGAAGAATCTTGTATCCAGCTGAGTGCGGTCAAACCTAATTCGAGCGCCGATGTGCCGTTCGGGGCGCGGCGCCTCCAACAATCTGCGAACGTTCCTTACAGTAAGACGCCCGGTTACCTTCGCCACTCGGTCGAATCTCTCGTTGCCCCGCAGGAAGGCATCCGCCACGGCATCGAACATCTTTGCTTCAGCATTTCCCTTGCCTTGCCGTTGCACATCATCCGACTCGCGATACGAAAGCGTATGTAGGTCGTGTCCCAAGTCAGAAGCGATGTTCTTCAGGTCATCAATCTCCGCACCGGAGTTTTCAACAACGGCAAGACTGAACGACTTAGGGGATAACTCCGATGCATAGTGCCGTAAGGCAGATCGGTAATCCGCGCGTCGGAGTTCTGGGTCAGCCCGTACAAGGAACGGAACTTGTCGTGGTTCAATGGCCGCAGTTAGAACGACGAGACATTTAGTCACCGGATTCAGTTCTCCCTCTGGTTGTCATGTTCGTGGCCGCGAATCCCATCAAAATCTAGATCACGTATTATTACTGAGCTCGTCGCGATCACCCACCTTTTCATACAAGGTCAGCCACGCATCAACGACGGATGACTCCGAGAAATTTGCAACTGCGAACTGATGGCCGTTGGCACCAAGACGCCGGCGCAGACTGGCGTCTTCGAGAAGTCTGGAATATCGCTCCCGAAACTCCTCGACAGTCGATGCAACAGATGCATGGACCTCCGGGACTACGGGGATTCCTTCGAAAGCTACCGGGGAACCCAATACCGCCACACCTGCCCACAGCCCTTGAATTGCGCGATTCTTGAGTCCAGTACCCACGCTGTCCGGAAGCACGAGCAGATCACACTCGGTGAGTGTGACGCGGTAGTCCTCCACCCAGGGAACCAGTTCATATTCGAGCCCTTGGAACGCGGACTCGATCAAGGGATCCTTTGCGACACGACCCAGCACCCGGTAAGTCGGTTTTGGCTCAAAAGTGCTGACTTGAGCCACGGAGCCCAAGAATGAACTCAGGGCAAGGCGCATGTATTCTTGCCGAAGGTCACAGAAAAACAGCACCTGCAATCTTCTTGGAGCGTTTTGAGCAACATCCGTCATCACCGAGTTATTGATCGGCACCTCGTCAAAGTCCCGGGGCAACATTACCGGAATCGAGTAGACGTTCGAATGTCGATGAACCTGTCGAAGGTACCTACGGTCGCTCGCTGAGACAACGTGCCACATACGGCCATTAGCCCGCAGGGAGGACTCAATCGCGAAGTGCGCCGCCGCGGCTGCCCATAGCCTTAGTTTTGCCGCAATGCTTTGTGTGTTGTAGGCCAACCGAACGTTCCGTCGAGAGCCTGGATCGACGAAGCTGTGTACCGCTTTTGCTGAAAGCATCTTGTCGGCGGCCACACAAGCCGTGATTCCTTCGAGGTGGACAGCGTCGTAGTCTCCGTTGTGCAGTTGCTGTAGAAAATCCGCCGAAGGTGAGGAGAGGCGAAACATCTTGCGTTGAACTTCCGACAACGCCTGACGCAACATGGTCGAGCTGCTCGCCACCGGGCGGGCCCGAAAATAGATGTTCTTCTCGGATCGAAGAGCTACCTCATCGAGCTTCTCCAAGTCTTTGATGAACCCAAAAAGATGCACTTCATGGCCGCGGCGCTGTAAAGCATCTATTAGTAATATCGTTTGCTGGTGAAGCCCTTCACGCGGTGGATACGTA
Organism: Arthrobacter sp. P1_B11; assembly: GCF_056406715.1. Taxonomy (NCBI): domain Bacteria; kingdom Bacillati; phylum Actinomycetota; class Actinomycetes; order Micrococcales; family Micrococcaceae; genus Arthrobacter; species Arthrobacter sp. P1_B11. Next base: position 102,371 of record NZ_JBFTZQ010000009.1, on the reverse strand, counting down.
AGATCTGAGACTACGTATGCAATCTTCACTTTGCGGCTTCCATTGCCTGGATTAGTCCGTCCGCCATTACCTCGGCACTGTACCTATCTCGGCAATCTGCCGCGATCTTAGCGCCAAGTTCCATCCAAGTCGTCTTATTCGAAGCAAATTGAAGAACCTTGCGCGCCAGATCCTCTGCATCGTCGGTGTCAAAGAACTCAGCATTGCATCCCACTTCTACGGCCTCTATCTCGGGAGAATGAGGTTCGTCACGGGAAACGATCATGGGAACACCAAAGCTGAGGCTCTGCGTGACAGACAAACCAACGTAGCCCGGGGAAACACTTGCTATCGCACGCGAATAGATAGACCGGAGCGTCTGATAATCACCAATATGGCCAAGCAACTCAATTTGGGTCTGGTGCTTCGATTTTTGAACTAGTTCGATAAGTGAACCCATTTCGGGTCCATCGCCCACTATTACTAGCCTAAGATCGGGCCTGATGGAATGTACCCGCTCGAAAGCCTCTAATAGAATCCGTGGCTTCTTTGAGGCAATGAGACGACCTACGAAGACAAATGAATCACGTTGTGCACAATCATCAAAGACGAAATCTCTTGCTGGATACAGAGCATTTGGTGCAGCATTGATGGTCTTCTTCGGGTGAATTTGCGATAGCTCTACTGCCTGGCTTCGCGTGTAGGTTACTAGTCCGGACGCTATTGAACGAAGCGTGCGGCGAAGCACTTCTGTCCCCGCACGCTTCCCAGCACGCGGGAATGCATGACCCCACAGAACCGTCGGTCGCTTGAGGGTGCGCCGCAGAAACACCAGAATCCAAACGTGAGGCATGCGCGGATTGAGATCGAGAAGGAGTACACGGCAGGAAAGGAGCTTCTTTAATGGCAGCCGCTGAACAAGAATGCGGTTAAATAAGAGTCTTGTGCCTACGACTTCATATCTAAGATCATCAGGACTGATCACACGAATGGCGGGGTCTTGGGCTGCGCCCGCATAAATGTTGAGTGAAGATCCAAAATGATCCTGGACTATCTTCATCGCTTCAAGGCGATAGGCGCCAAGTGACGCGAAGCTCATAACGTATTCAGGCATAGCTCTCTCTGACGTCAACTTTCATCGGTTGGATCTCCGATTTTGAAGCGAACGCCAGTTTTGATTGCTGGATTTCCAGACAAGATGGCATTCGCTTCGTGCGAGCCTTTGACTAGGCTCATAGGAGTGACCAATGAGGACTTACCAATGGAGGTCCCGCCTAATATCATGCATCGTGTCGTCACCCAGGTTCCGTCAGCGACCGTTATGGGCGACGTAACAAGGGCCATATTTTTTCGATGAGAATGACTACCGGTTGTGATGAAAGTCTCTTGTGAAATAACAACGTCATTCCCGATGACAACAAAATCTTGGTTGTGAATCCAGACGCCTTCCCCGATCCAAGACCTGTCCCCTATTTGCAGTTTCCACGGGAACTTCACTCGTGTCCGGGGCCGGAAGATCACTTGACGGCCAATCTGCGCTCCGAATACTCGCAGAACAGCAACTCGTAAGCGGGAACTTATCTGCAGCGGGTTTGTGACTATGAGGACCTCGACCATTGCCCAGAGGTACACAAAGAACCGCGGGCGCCCCCAAGTCGCACCCTCACCTGGCGCATTTGAAAGGTCTACAACAGGAACGCTGGACAGGTTGCCGCTCTCCGGAATGTTCATTTATCCCCCTGCTTACTGCCCAACCAGTCGTTACCGCTATTGTTGCACCTGTGAAACGGCATAACCTTCGCGTTACGATACTAGCCCTTAACTTTGCCCCTGAGACCACGGGCAACGCGCCCTATACGACGAGCCTCGCCCAAGGCCTTGCTTCTGCCGGCCATCAGGTGCGCGTCATCACAGGCTACCCTCATTATCCGGCGTGGCGGATATCTGAGGGCTATACCGGCCTTTCTATGACTGAGGAGAAGGGAGGCGTGCAACTGGTTCGCCTTCGTCACTTCGTACCGTCCAAGCCAAACACTCTGAGCCGGATGTGTATGGAGCTCAGCTTCGGAGTCAGACTCTTGTTTGCCCGTTGGAACAGGCCAGACGTTGTACTGCTAGTCAGCCCGGCGCTCTTCTCAAGTGCCTTCGGCCTCGTTCGCGCTCGTCTTCAGCGGGATAAGCCCGCCACTTGCGTCTGGGTCCAGGATCTCTACGGCCGTGGAGTTGTCGAAACTGGCAGCGGTGGTGACACTCTGGGGCGGATAATGACGGCAATAGAGTCCGCAATTTTGGGCTCATCGGACGGCGTGGTTGCGATACACGACCGGTTCCAGCGCTACATGGTGGAAACTCTCGGTTTACTCCCGACGCAGGTGCGAGTCATTCGAAACTGGACTCATTTGCCCTCGTCTCCGTCAGTAGGATGTCGCGAGCTCCGTGCGAGGTTGGGCTGGACCGCCGAGGACGTGGTCGTTTTGCATGCCGGCAACATGGGAAAGAAGCAGGGGCTCGAAAACGTCATAGCCGCTGCTCGACTGGCTCAAGAGACAAACAGCTCGGTGCGGTTTGTTCTCTTGGGCGATGGAAATCAAAAAAAGAAATTGATGTCCATGTCGGAGGGCCTCGATCGCATCGATTTTATTGCACCCCTACCTGGACACGATTTCATGGTCGCCCTCGCGGCCGCCGATGCTTTGCTTGTGAACGAACTCCCCGGGGTGAAGGACATGGCAGTCCCCAGCAAACTAACCTCCTACTTTAACGCTGGCGTTCCGGTGATCGCCGCGACCGATCCGGACAGTGTTACTGCTAACGAAGTGGCCATATCAGGAGGCGGCGTCCGAGTCGACGCGGCGGACCCGGCAGCCCTACTGAAAATTGCGGAAGAACTTGGACGGGACAAGGTAAGGGCCAAAGCCCTTGGAGACAACGGTCTCCGTTTCAGGCATGAAACATTGTCAGAGGGAACTGCCATCGGCCACTATGATAATTTCATCACGAGTCTGGCATCGTCGCGCGGCCGCTAAGCTGCGCGACTCTTCTTTTGCTTCTGGGGGCACAATGACAAAGCGCGCACTAATAACGGGGATCACGGGCCAGGATGGTTCGTACCTCGCGGAACTCTTGCTCAGCAAGGGCTACGAAGTTCACGGTCTGATCCGCCGTGCTTCTACGTTCAACACAGCTCGCGTCGACCACCTCTATGTAGATCCTCACGACCCGAAGGCCAAGCTCTTCCTTCACTATGGCGACTTGAGCGACGGGGCACGACTCGTCACACTCCTAGCTGAAATAAAGCCAGATGAAGTGTACAACTTGGCCGCCCAGTCACATGTCCGGGTCTCCTTCGACGAACCTGAGCACACTGCCGATACCACGGGCGTCGGCACAATTCGTCTTCTTGAGGCCGTACGCATGTCGGGCATCGACACTAAGTTCTACCAAGCCTCTTCTTCGGAGATGTTCGGCGCCACGCCACCTCCCCAGAACGAAGACACCCCGTTCTATCCGCGGTCGCCCTACGGCGCTGCGAAGGTTTACAGCTACTGGATCACCAAGAATTACCGCGAGGCCTACGGGATGTTTGCAGTAAACGGGATCCTCTTCAACCACGAATCCCCCCGCCGGGGTGAAACCTTTGTGACTCGCAAGATCACACGCGCAGTTGCCGCCATAAAGGCTGGCAAGCAAGATCTGCTGTACATGGGCAACCTGGATGCGATACGCGACTGGGGCTACGCAGCGGAATACGTGGAAGGCATGTGGCGGATGCTCCAGGCAGACGAGCCCGACGACTTTGTCTTGGCGACCGGCGGAAATTACACGGTCCGCGATTTTCTCCAGATCTCCTTCGAACACGCTGGGTTGAACTGGGAAGACCATGTTCGCTTCGACGAGCGCTACCTCCGCCCCACTGAAGTTGATGCCCTAGTTGGAGATGCCTCGAAAGCGCAGGAAAAACTGGGCTGGAAAGCATCGGTTCACACTCCCGAACTCGCGCGCATCATGGTGGACGCTGACATTGAAGCTCTGAAGCACGCCGGCAACCACTGGATCGATACTGTTCATCTTGACAGCTGGAAGAACTGATGACGGTGGACGTCGACTTCGCGCCTGCAGCACTCGACCGCTCGGCGACTTTCTATGTCGCCGGACACCGAGGCTTGGTTGGCTCGGCGATTTGGCGAAACCTCCAGAGCGCGGGCTTTACAAACCTCGTCGGCCGTACCTCTTCGGAATTGGATCTGAAGAACCGGGAAGACGTTTTTACCTTCTTCGCGGAGAACAAGCCTCGCTACGTTGTCCTCGCTGCCGCGAAAGTGGGCGGCATCCTTGCCAACAACACGTACCCCGTAGATTTCCTTAGCGACAACCTTCGGATCCAGGTGAACGTACTTGACGCCGCCCGAAAATACGGCATCGAACGGCTGCTTTTCCTCGGCTCATCGTGCATTTATCCCAAATTTGCTGAGCAACCGATCCGGGAAGAATCTTTACTCACGGGGCATCTCGAACCCACTAATGACGCCTATGCGATAGCCAAAATAGCGGGAATCATGCAGATCCAGGCGATCCGCAGGCAATATGCACTTCCCTGGATTTCTGCAATGCCAACTAACCTTTATGGCCCGGGGGACAACTTCTCCGCCGATGGATCACACGTTCTTCCTGCCCTAATCCGGCGTTACGACGAAGCGGCCAAGTCGGAAGTCGCAACTGTAACAAACTGGGGAACAGGCTCACCGCGGCGAGAGTTCCTTCATGTTGATGACATGGCCGCCGCCTGCCTCCATCTTTTGGAGAACTATGATGGCCCCTCGCAGGTCAACGTGGGGACCGGGACCGACGTCACTATCAAGGAACTCGCATCCCTGGTCGCGGAAGCCGTCGGATATCAGGGCAACATCGAATGGGACACCTCCAAGCCTGACGGGACGCCGCGCAAGTTGCTCGACGTATCTAAACTCGCAGTGTCTGGCTGGTCAGCTTCAATCGGACTCCAAGAAGGAATTCGCACAACGGTCGATTGGTATCGGGAAAACCTCGCATCCCTGCGGGTTTAGTCGACGCTTGTCCATCACGCCGATGCCTCGGCGAATTGCTTTGAATGGGGGAAGTTTGATGTCTGCGGGCGCTGATTGGCGTAGACGGTCTTCCCGTCTCCTAGGTGTCGTCGATGCATTCGTAGTCATCTGGGCTGTGGTCGGAGCCTTCATTATCCGGTTCGGTATTGAACCGGATTTTGTGGTCGCCGGCCAAGAGTTCACCTACGCGTGGCTTTCCGTTGCCCTTGCCTTGGTCTGGTGGCTGATGCTCGGTGCTTGGAATAGCCGGCAAAGCCGCGTTCTCGGCGCTGGACCAGACGAGTATAAGCGCGTCGCGGCGGCTTCGCTCTGGTTATTTGGGCTGGTCGCCATTGTCTCCTACGTCCTCCGCGTCGACACCGCGCGGGGATACGTCGGCGTTGCTCTTCCGGCAGGACTGTTCGGCCTGCTTATGGGGCGCTGGCTGATCAGGCAGCACCTCAACATTAACCGGCAGCGTGGTGAAAGCATGTCTCGGCTGCTGCTACTCGGGGGACCGAGCGCTGTGGCGCATCTGGCGGCTTCCCTGGTCAGGGCCAAGCACGCCGGGTATCTCCCCATTGCTGCCTACATGCCCGGGACCAGCGAGGGACAGGCCTTCGAGCCAGAGTCTGGACTACCAGTATTGGGCCACAGGCCCGAAGCACGATCGATAATTGAGGCCATCGAGGCCTGTGGTGCGGACGCGGTTGCTGTCTCTGCAGGCGTTCAACTGCACCCGCAGACCCTGCGACATTTGGGATGGGAGTTGGCATCGCGCAACGTGGGACTAATCATGGCGCCGGCACTCACCGACATCGCAGGCCCACGGATCCATACTCAACAGGTCGCCGGCTTGCCTCTCATACATGTGACAACGCCAACGCTCGAAGGTGGGCAGCGCGTCGCTAAGCGCTTGTTCGACGTCGTAGTCTCGGGCGCTTTGATATTGTTGGCCGCGCCCATTATGGTAATCGTCGCCATTTTGGTCAAATCGGAGAGCCATGGGCCGGTGCTTTTCAAGCAAGTGCGCGTGGGAATTGAGGGAACGCATTTCAACATGCTCAAATTCCGCTCAATGGTGGCCAACGCAGAAGATCAGTTGGCCGCATTGTCAGATCGCAATGAGGGCAACGGCGTCCTATTCAAAATCAAGAACGACCCCAGAATTACCCGTGTGGGTCGCATCCTCCGCAAGTACAGCCTTGACGAACTCCCGCAGCTATTCAACATACTTGCTGGCTCAATGAGCCTTGTTGGACCGCGACCACCCTTGCCGATTGAAGTCGAAGCCTACGAGCAGGACGTACGCCGCAGACTGCTGGTGAAGCCTGGCCTGACCGGGCTTTGGCAGGTCAGCGGGCGGTCGAACCTTTCATGGCAGGACTCTGTGCGCCTTGATCTTTACTACGTGGAGAACTGGTCATTGGCCGGCGATCTGATCATCATCTTGCGGACCGTCCGCGCTGTATTTCACAGCACAGGCGCCTTTTAGCACGTCCCTCGCGGACGACCGCCCTCTTGGGGAAGGAAACATGAATATGCGCATTTCAGTAATTGGTTGCGGGTACCTGGGTGCCGTACATGCTGCCTGCATGGCGAAGCTCGGACACGAAGTTGTAGGCATCGACGTAGACGAGCGAAAGATCCTCGAGCTCTCGGCAGCCCGGGCGCCCTTTTATGAACCAGGGCTGGACGAGCTTCTTCGAGAAGTCCAGGAGACCGGCCGACTATCCTTTACAACCGATATGTCGGCCGCGGCTGGCAGTGAGGTTCACTTCATCTGCGTGGGCACCCCGCAGAAGAAGGGGGAAAACGGCGCCGACATGACTTACGTTGATGCCGCAACCTCTGCGCTATTGCCTCACTTGGCCCCCGGCAACGTGGTCGTCGGAAAATCAACGGTTCCTGTAGGCACAGCTGCTCGTCTGGCTGAGCTGGTGCAGGACCGGGAACCTACTTCACACCTCGTGTGGAATCCAGAATTTCTCCGTGAAGGCCATGCCGTCGCGGATACCCTTCATCCTGACCGATTCGTCTATGGCGTTCCAGGTGGTTCCGAGGATCATCCCGCGGTCGGCGTCCTTGATGACGTGTACGCGTCGCCTTTGGAAGCAGGTACCCCGCGACTCGTCACTGACCACCCCACCGCTGAACTCGTCAAGGCTGCCGCAAACTCCTTTCTGGCCACAAAGATCTCATTCATTAATGCCATGGCCGAAGTCTGCGAAGCTTCCGGAGCAGATGTCACGAGCCTCGCGGACGCTATCGGTATGGATGACCGAATCGGAAGAAAGTTCCTCAACGCAGGAATCGGATTTGGCGGCGGATGCCTTCCCAAGGACATCCGAGCGTTCATGGCCCGCGCCGGAGAACTCGGTGCAGATCAAGCATTGACCTTTCTGCGCGAAGTCGATGCCATCAACATGCGTCGTAGAACGCGAGTCGTAGAACTGACACGCGAGCTCTTTGACGGCACACTACTTGGCCAGCGGATCACGGTCCTTGGCGCTGCCTTCAAACCTGAAAGTGACGACGTCCGGGATTCACCGGCACTCAGCATCGCTGCCCAGCTCCAACTGCAGGGAGCCGTGGTGACGGTGACCGATCCGAAAGCACTTCACAATGCTGCAAAGCGATTCCCAGAGCTGCAATTCGAACCAGAGATGTCTGCCGCGATTTCAAAGGCTCACGCCTTGCTCCTTCTGACCGAATGGGAGCAATACCGAAACCTGGATCCGTATGCGCTACTGAACCAAGTGAGTTCGCCCCGTATTCTCGACGGTCGAAATGTCTTGGACCCCGGAAAATGGCGGGCGGCCGGCTGGACCTACCGTGGACTAGGGCGGGCGTAGAGGTGTCAGGTTCGCAGGTCGCAGGATCCGGTGCAAGCGACAGCGGCCTCAACGCCAAGCCGCCAAAGCCGCGCCGCCGTCGGCTTCTGCTAGCGGCCATGTGGCTGTCCCTGGCGGCGGTCTTGGCATTAGGGAGCGCTGCATGGCTTGGATTCAAGGCCACCACCATCAGTACTGAGCTGAGTGCGGCTAACCAACTTGTTCCGCAGCTCCGGGACGACGTATTTCGTGACGACTCAACCGCAGCAGTAACTACCGTTACAGATCTTAAGGAGCATACTTCAAGAGCACGCGAGGCGGCCGCCGACCCACTCTGGACTATGGCTGGGGCAATGCCTTGGTTCGGAGCCAACTTTCAAGCCACCAGCGAGGTCGCGACATCGGCTGACGACGTCGCCCAATTAGGTGCCGCACCGTTAGTGAGCATCTTCAAGTCGCTCGACTGGAAGTCGCTGTTGCCAAACGGGCAGGGACTGGATCTAAAGCCGCTAGCCGCTGCACAACCCAAGCTTGCTTCTGCGGCTCAAGCGGTGCGTCAATCCTCAGATCGGCTGAATGGTATCGACGCCGACGCATTGTTGCCACAGATTTCAGCCCCACTTATCCAGGCCCGCGAACAACTCAGTGGGTTACGCGACGGTCTCGACTCCGCCGCCGACGCGTCCAATGTGCTGCCGGCGATGATGGGCGAGCAGTCCTCGCGGCGCTACCTCTTGCTCATCCAGAACAACGCCGAGGCACGCGCTACGGGCGGCATTCCTGGTGCCCTGGCTGTTCTAAACGTTGCCAAAGGAAAGCTCTCACTGGATTCGCAAACCAGCGCAAGCGCCATGGGGGCCTTTGATCCAGTGGTGAGCGTGGATCCTGAGCAGAGTCATATCTATTCCGCGCGCCTCGGCAAATTCATGCAGGACGTCAATCTCACTCCTGACTTCCCGTCCGCGGCCGAGACCGCACAAGCTATGTGGAAAACAGAAAAAGGGGAGCAACTAGACGGTGTTCTTTCAATAGACCCCGTTGCCCTCGCATACGTACTTGACGCCACAGGCCCCGTCCACATCAGTGATCCGCTAACGCGGGAGGTCGCACGTGACGCTCTGCCCACGGAGCTCACGGCAAAGAATGTGGTTCCTACATTGCTTTCAGATGTCTACTCGAAAATCCCCGAGCCTAATATGCAGGATGTGTACTTCGCCGGTGTCGCCGAGGAAATCTTCACAAAGCTCTCAGCCGGAAGTGGCGATACCAAGAAGCTCATCGACGGACTAGCTCGTGGCGCGTCCGAACGCAGAATCCTCCTTTGGTCCTCCAAGGCCGATGAGGAATCTGTAATCTCTCAATACCCGTTGGGCGGCTCAATCACTGGCGCCAGCATTTCCCCGGCGCAGTTCGGGGTCTACTTCAACGACGGTACGGGAGCCAAAATGGATTATCACGTGAAGAGGACTGTGCAACTCATCAAGGAGTGCCCGGCTGACGGCTACTCCCAAGTGAAGGTGCGTGTTACCAGCACCAACACCGCCTCGAAGGACGCTGCCACCTCCCTGCCTAAATACGTGACTGGTGGAGGCGCGTTCGGCGTTCCAGCGGGAAGTGTCCAGACGAACGTCATCGCCTACGGGCCCATCCAGTCCAATGTGGAAAGCGCAGTTGTTGACGGCAGGAAGGCCGGTTTTTCGTCTCAGCAGCACAGCGGTCGCCCAGTTGGCTCAACGACAGTCGCCCTCGCACCCGGGCAAAGCAGCACAGTCGAGTTTACGTTCGGCAAAATTGTGCAGCATACTGAGCCTAAACTAGCCGTGACGCCCACGGTTCAGCCGCTGAAGGACGTCCTTTTGGACACGGTCTCAGAAAACTGCGTTCCGGCTGCGTAGCCATCCCATTAACAGTATGTAAAGTGTTTGGATTCACTTTGGAGGCACCCCCATCGGGATGGTAACCTCTCTTTGGGCAAGACAACGAGATTCACCCCACGGTCACATGGGGATGGGGAATCTCCACAATAATGTGACATCCGTGTTAAAAGGTCTCAGGGGGACAAATTGAAGAAGTCTATTGCTGCGCTCGCGCTCGCGGGCACTTTCGCACTCACCGCCGCCGTTCCGGCGGTCGCCGTGAACGCACCGTATCCCGCGCCGCGGGCCAACTCTGCCGTTTCTGACGGCGTGGTCGGCCCGGGCGAATCCTTCACTTTCTCCGGCCGGGGCTTCCTGGCTGGCGAACGACTCATCATCCGCGTAACGCCTGGCGCCCGCCCGGCATCTACCGGAGCAAGCATTGCCGGCGGGCCTAGCCGTTCAGTACCCAGCAAGATCAACGTTGTATTGGCCGCGCAGGAGTTCAGCGCTACTGCTGACGCAAACGGCGCATTCGCTTTTCCGCTGACTCTTAGCGAATCTGGCGTCTACACGCTGACTGCAACCGGCGTTACCTCCGGCAAGGTTGCAACCCAGACTGTCACCGTCGAAGGCGCTGCAGCCGACCTGTCCAACAGCGGTGCCAACGCGGGTGCTGGCTTGGCCAACACCGGTGCTGACTCCAGCCTCATCCTGTGGTCACTGGTCGGTGGCGGCGCACTGGTAGCTGGCGCTGCCTCGGTGGTTGTAGTTCGCCGCCGTGCCAACGCTGATACAATGTTCTCCTTTTGGCGGTTGGTCCTCCGCAACTCGGTATAACAAACCGCCTCTTTGTTTTTTGTCCCGACACCCCCGCCTAAGTGAAAAAATGCCCGATGCGAGATTCGCGTCGGGCATTTTCCGTTCGGATTTTGTGTGCTTTAGCTGTTGAATTCCTTCATCCAGGACTTCAGGTCCTCGCCGAACTCCGCTCGTTCAGAGGCCAGAGTAATAACGGCTTTCAGGTAGCTCAGCTTGTCGCCAGTGTCGTAGCGGCGGCCGCGGAAAACTACGCCGTAAACCCCGGAGCCTTCCCCCTCCCCCGCAGCAAGCGTCTGGAGGGCGTCAGTCAACTGGATCTCGCCGCCACGGCCAGGTGCGGTGTCCTCTAGAACATCGAACACCGCCGGATGCAGGACGTAGCGGCCGATGACGGCCAGGTTGGACGGCGCCTCCTCAACAGAAGGCTTTTCCACCAAGCTGTTGACGCGGACGTAGTCCTCGCCGTCAATCGCCGAAATGTCCGCGCAGCCGTAGGCGCTGATCTGGGAGGGCTCCACCTCGATCAGCGCGATCACCGAGCCGCCCGTCTTCGCCTGGACCTCCATCATCGTGGTCAGAAGCTCGTCCCGCTCGTCGATCAGGTCATCGCCCAGCAGGACTGCGAACGGCTCGTCGCCGACGTGCTGACGGCCGCACAGGACTGCGTGGCCCAAACCCTTCGGCTCACCCTGGCGCACATAGTGGATGGGTCCCAGACCGGAGGCGTGCTGAACGGCGTCCAGACGGGCCTGATCGCCCTTTACCTCGAGGGTGCGCTCCAAGTCGGGCGCGCTGTCGAAATGATCCTCCAGTGCGCGTTTGCTGCGTCCGGTGATCATGAGGACGTCGCTCAGACCAGACGCGACGGCTTCCTCGACCACATACTGAATCGCCGGCGCGTCGACCACCGGCAGCATCTCTTTCGGCATCGCCTTGGTGGCAGGCAGGAAGCGCGTGCCCAAACCTGCTGCCGGAATAACGGCTTTACGGACTGATTTCCCCAACGTTGTCATGACTGAACCCTACAAATTGACTTGCAAAATGCGAAATTTTGGGCCACAGATTTCGGCCCTATTCGAGGCTCGCGTAAGTTCGTATGTATGGGGAAATGGCGTCAGGCAGGAGCAGTGCTCCCGGCACGAGCGCTTCTGGCCCTGTACCTGGCTGGACTCGCTCTCGTGGCGTTCTGGCCCACCCCTGTTGACCGGCCGGTCGCGGGGCGCCTGCAGACGGTGCTGTTTGCCCTGCATGCAGCTGGGCTGCCAGAGTTGATCAACTACAACTTCGTGGAATTTTCGTCCAACATCCTCATGTTTGCGCCGATCGGAGTCCTCGCCGCATTGGCATTTCCGACTTTCCACCGCGGACGGATTGTCCTTGCCGGGTTCGCGGCGTCCTGCTGTATGGAGTTGGGGCAGCAACTTTTCCTGCACGACAGGTTCTCGAGTGCGATGGATATCGTTGCCAATACGGCGGGCGCGATGTTGGGGATTTGGGTTTTAGGTGTGCTTGAGGACTGGTTCCGACAGACTGGTTTCGACAAGCTCAACCGGCGGTAGGTTTCGACAAGCTCAACCAGCGAACTTGGGCTCGCGCTTCTCTTGGAACGCCCGGAAGCCCTCGGCATAGTCCTCGCTCTTGCACAGCCGCGCTTGCTCGGAATTCTCTTCCTGCATCGAAGTCCACAGTCCCAGGCGCTGGTCGCGGATGTGCGCCACCAGTTCCTTGCTCGCCTTGAACGCACCGGTCGCCCCCGTCGCTACCTTCGCCACGATGGCCCGTGTGGACTCGAGAAGCTCGTCCGCCGGCATCGCCCTGCTGAACATTCCCTTCGCCACCGCCTCGGCGCCCGTCATCAGCTCCGCCGTGTAGATCAGGTCCAGCGTCCGGTGCATTCCCAGCCGCTCGGTGAAGTACCAGTGCCCGCCCGAATCCAGCGTGGCGCCGAGCTTGGCGAACGGCGAGCCGAACTTCGCGTTCTCCGCCACGTAGACCACGTCCGTGGCCAGCAGCAGGCCCAGCCCCACGCCCAGGCATGCGCCCTGTGCAGCTGCGAACGTCGGAGCCGGGAACGAGCTCATCTGCTGCAGCAGCGGCTGCACCAGGCCGCCCAGGTACGCCTCGGCGTCGTCGTTCTCCGGCGTGACGCCGGCGATGTCCCGGCCCGCGCAGAAGGCGCGCCCCTCTCCCCTGAGCAGCAGGGCCCGCACCTCACCGCGCGAGGCGGCGGCAGCGGCGTCGTCGTACGCCTGTGCTAAATCCCGGAGCGCCTGCTCGTCGAGCGAGTTCAGCTTGTAAGGGGCGTCGAGGACGACTTCTGCGATGCCGTCGGCGAAGGAGAGGGAGATCATCATTTTCTCGATTCTGCTTTGGTTTCGACAAGCTCAATCAGCGGGTCTTGGTCTCGACAGGCTCAACCAGCGCTACACGTCGAAGTCGACTGTGACTTCTTTGCTCGTCGGGTGGGACTGGCAGGTCAGGACATAGCCCTTGTCCAGTTCATCCTGCTCCAGCGCATAGTTTTCGTCCATGGTCACGGTGCCGGTGACCACCTTGGCGCGGCACGTGCCGCACACTCCCCCGGCGCACGCGAACGGCACGTCCGGGCGGACCCGCAGCGCCGCGTTGAGGATGGACTCGCGGGCATGCGTGGGGCTGGCCACGTCGCCCTGCAGGCCGTCCAGCTTGAACGTAATCTTGTACGTCTCCTTGGACTCGTCCTCGATGACGGGACGGCCGGCGTTGCCCTCGGGGCGGTCAGGCTTGCCGGAGGTGAACAGCTCGAACCGGACATGCTCCGGCTTCACGCCGCGCTCGGCCAGGGTGTCCCGGCACAGCTGCACCAGCTCGAACGGCCCGCACAGGAACCACTCGTCCACGTCGTCCGCGTGGATGGCGGTGCCCAGCAGCGCCCGGAGCTTCTCGGCGTCGATCCTGCCGCTCAGCAGCGGCGCGATGCGCTGCTCGCGGGACAGCACGTGGTGCAGCGCCAGGCGCGACGGGTACCTGTCCTTCAGGTCCGCGAGCTCCTCCAGGAACATCACGTCCATGGCCGCCTTGTTGGCGTAGATCAGGTCGAAGCGGGTCTCCGGGTTCGCGGCCAGCAGCGTGCGGGCGATCGCGATCACCGGTGTGATGCCCGAGCCCGCGGCAATCGCCACGAAACTGCCCGGCTCCCCCGCCAGCTCGCTTGCCATCTGCTGGGGGCGGTTCATGGAGTTCATGACGTTCTGGTCCACGGCCTGGCCGTCCCGGCCGTGCTTGGAGACGAACGCGCCCATGGGGCTCATCACGTCCAGGGTGCCCCCGGCCTTCAGCTCGGCGTTAGCCCACGTGGAGAACAGCCCGCCCAGGTCCTTCTTGACGGCCACCCGGATCTCGCTGGTGCCGTCCGCGAAGCTCCGCGGCTCGGCGCAGATCGAGTAGCTGCGCCGGATCTCCTTCGGCTCGCCGTTCTCATCCGGCAGCGTGGTGCGCAGGGCCACGTACTGGCCCGGCAGGTAGTCGAACCGGCCGGCCAGTTCGGCCGGCACCGCGAAGGTCACCTCAATGGCGTCCTCGGTGAGCCGGCGCACCTCCGCGACGGTGAGGGTGTGGAAGGACGGACGACGGCGGCCGGTGGCCTGCGCCGATTCGGCGGCAGTCTGGCGGACAACGGGCATGGGAGATTCCTTACAGGACTTTGAAGTAGTCGAACGGTTCCCTGCAGTCCTGGCAGACGTACAGCGCCTTGCAGGAGGTGGAACCGAAGCGGGTGAGTTCCTTGGTGTTCAGCGACGAGCACTGCGGGCATTTCACGGCCAGGCTCAGCCGTACAGGGCCGGAGTGTCCCCCGGCGGCGGCGCGGCCACTGGGAGGCGCGATGCCGTACTCCTGCAGCTTGGCCTTGCCGGCGTCCGTCATCCAGTCCGTGGTCCACGCCGGGGCGAGCACCAGTTCCACGTGGACGCTGGGGTAGCCTTCCTTGCGGAAGGCGGCCTTGAGGTCGTCGCGGATGGCGTCCATCGCGGGGCAGCCCGAGTAGGTGGGCGTGATGGTGACCTGGACAGCGGGCACCAGCCCGCCGTCGTCGAACATCCGGACGCTGCGCAGGATGCCCAGGTCCTCGATGGTGAGCACGGGGATTTCCGGGTCGCACACCGTGGCGGCGACGGCCCACGCCTTCTCCTCGGCGCTGACCTCCGCGATCCGGGTGCCCGGTTCCTGAACGTACACGGCGGTCACCAGCTTGCTCCGGGGTGCTCCCGGGCCAGCACCTGCATCTCGGCGAGGATGTAGCCGAGGTGTTCGGAGTGCTTGCCGCGGCGGCCGCCGCCCGGTGCGAACGGCACCTGCGGAACCTCCAGCTCAGCCTCGGCGAGGATCTCGCCGGTGAGGCGGTCAAAGTCAGCCTTCAGGCTGGACGGCTCGACGGCGGTGCCGGCTTCAGCCAGGCGGTGGGTCAGCTCGTCATCCACGAAGAGCTCGCCCACGTAGGGCCAGATCAGCTTCAGGCCGTGGATGATCCTTGCCCGGGACTCCTCGGTGCCGAGGGCCAGGCGGAGGATCCACTGCGCGCTGTGGTCGCGGTGGTAGTCCACTTCCTTCACGGCCTTGGCGGAGATGGCGGCGAGGGTGGCGTCCGTGGACTGGGTCAGCCGGCTGTACAGCTCGAACTGGTAGTAGCTCACCACGAACTGGCGGGCGATGGTAACCGCGAAGTCACCGTTGGGCTGCTCGAACAGGTGGGCGGAGCGGAACTCGTGCTCTCGGCGGAAGTAGGCGAGATCGTCCTCGCTCTTTTCGCTGAGGCCGGCGGCGTAGCTGAGGAACGAGCGGGCGTGGCCCAGCTGGTCCAGGGCGATGTTACCCAGGGCCACGTCCTCCTCCAGCTCGGGGGCGCGGGAGATCCAGTGGCCCAGGCGCTGGGCGAGGATGAGGGCGTCGTCGCCGAGGCGAAGGGCGTATTCGGCCGCGTCCTCGGAGGGCTTCACCAGACCGGTGCGGACCTCGAGGGCGATGTCCTCCGGACGGAGGGCGTTGCCCGGCGTGATGCGGGTGGCGCTGGCGGACGAGTCCCCGCTGCCTGCGACGCCGACCGAGATGTCGCCGTGGCCGGTGGTTTCTGCGTGCGTTTCGGCGTGCGTTTCGGGAGTGGTCACGCTTTCAGAATTCACAGGTGCTTCACTCCTTCGCTCTTGGTGTAGTACGTGGCGTGCCGGTAATCCTTGCCCTGCGGGGACTCGAAGAACGACCCCTTCGCGTCCGGATCGCTGGCGGCGATGGCGTCGGCCGGGACCACCCAGATGGACACGCCCTCGTTGCGGCGGGTGTAGAGGTCACGGGCGTTGCGCAGGGCCATGGCGGCGTCCGGCGCGTGCAGGCTGCCAGCATGGACGTGGCTGAGCCCGCGGCTGGACCGGACAAAGACTTCCCAGAGCGGCCAGACGTTGCCGTGCTCGCTGGTTGAGCCTGTCGAAACCGAGCTTGTCGAAACCGAGCTTGTCGAAACCCCGCCGGTTGAGCTTGTCGAAACCGAGCCACCGCTGGTTGAGCTTGTCGAAACCGGGATTTCGACAGGCTCAATCACCGGGGAAGCTGAAGGCTCAATCACCGGGGCAGCTGAAGGCTCACTCACCGGACCTGCCGGGACCTTGGCGGCCGAGCTTTCTACTTCTCCGGCGGAACTTGCCGGTACTTCCGGGTTGCCGTGAGGGCTCATGCTGCAAATTCCTTTTCTGCGTGCTTGCGTGCCTGTTTTGCCGCATAAGCGGCGGCTGCTTCGCGGACCCAGGCGCCGTCGTCGTGCGCTTCGCGGCGGCGCTCAAGCCGCTGCGCGTTGCAGGGGCCGCGGCCGGCCAGAACTTCCTTGAACTCTTCCCAATCCAGCGGGCCGTGTTCCCACTTCCTGGTTTCGTCGTTGAAGCGGACTTCGCTGTCCGGGAGGGTGAGGCCCAGAACCCGGACCTGCTCCACCATCATTCCGACGAAGCGGCTGCGCAGTTCGTCGTTGCTGAAGCGCTTGATGTTCCAGGCCATGGACTGCTTGGAGTTGGGCGAATCGTCATCCGGCGGGCCGAACATCATCAGGGCCGGGGCGTACCAGCGGTTCACGGCATCCTGGGCCATCTGCTTCTGCGCGGGGGTGCCGTTGGAGAGTTCCAGCAGGATCTCGAAGCCCTGGCGTTGGTGGAAGGACTCTTCCTTGCAGATGCGGACCATGGCACGGCCGTACGGTCCGTAGGATGCGCGGCAGAGCGGGACCTGGTTGCAGATGGCGGCGCCGTCAACCAGCCAGCCGATCGCTCCCATGTCTGCCCACGTCAGGGCCGGATAGTTGAAGATCGAGGAGTAGCGGGCCTTGCCGGCGATGAGGTCGTCCATCATCTTGTCGCGCGGCTGGCCGAGGGTCTCGGCGGCGGAGTAGAGGTACAGCCCGTGGCCTGCCTCGTCCTGGACCTTGGCCATGAGGATCGCCTTGCGCTTCAGGCTCGGCGCGCGGGAGATCCAGTTGGCCTCCGGCTGCATGCCGATGATCTCCGAGTGCGCGTGCTGCGAGATCTGGCGCAGGAGGGTTTTGCGGTAGGCGGCAGGCATCCAGTCCTTCGGCTCGATCCGGGAGTCCTGGGCCATGACGTGGTCAAAGTACGCCTGCCCTTCCGCCTCGAGCTGTGCCGCCCGCTCCTGATCCTCTGGGGACAGTGCCTCAGGCACTGGCTGCAGATTCTGCGCTGCCATGGTTGCTCCTATGCATTCACGTGCGTCCTCGGAAATAATTACCGACCGTTCGTTCAGGATATGCGGAAGATTCAGAGGGCGTCAAGCACGGGGCGCACACAAAAGCGCCACTGGCTTCTCTTGAAGACAGCGGCGCTTGAGTGCAAACACAGGTTTTGCAGGAGTCGTACTACTTGAGGTAGACGGCCAGCGCTTCACCGGAATTACGGGGTTCAAAACCAGCTCCGCGAATTTTCTTTAAATCCAGTGCGCTGTTCAGGGGCCTGGGAGCAGCTGGTTTGTCCTTGAAGTACTCCGCTGTGCTGACTCCGGTTACGTCGTCCCTGGACGAGCCGGCGAGCTCGTAAACGTCTGCGGCAATATCCGCCCAAGACTGTGGCTCACCGTCATTGCTGAGGTTGTAGGTGCCATATGCCGACTGGGAGTCGAGCAGGTGCTTTATGCCGGCGGCAATATCTTCCGTGAACGTGAGCCGGCCGATCTGGTCGTTGACCACCGATGGCTTGATCCCCCGGTGTGCCAGCGACGCCATGGTGCGGACGAAGTTATTGCCTTCTCCGATGACCCAACTGGTCCGCACGATGTAGTGCTTCGGGACCACACTGACTACTGCGTCTGCAGCTGCCTTGGTCTGTCCGTAGACACCAAGAGGAGTGAACGGTTCGCTTTCATCGTGGGCCCCTCGGGCGCCGTCGAAAACGTAGTCGGAAGAGACATGCACCAGGGCCAGGTCATGCTCAACTGCAGTGCGAGCAAGACGCGCTACGGCTCCAACATTGACTTCCCATGCCGCTGCCCGGCCATCAGCGGTCTCGGCTGCATCTACAGCTGTATAGGCAGCTGCGTTGATGATGGTGCTGTAGTTTTTCCAGTTTCGGCTGCTGAACGCTGCCTCGCTGGACAAATCGAACTCCGCCCGACCTGCAAATTCGACCGACTCATCGCCGTCGTAGGCTGCACGCAGGGCCTTACCAAGCTGGCCGTTCGCACCAAGGACAAGGGTTTTCTCGGGCGCCATCGGGACGACTTCTGCCAGACGCGGGTGCGCCTTGTCCTTGTCCGAAAGCTCCGCCTGGTCCAAGGGAATCGGCCACCTGATTCCGGCGGTTTCATCGGCGAGATTAAGGAACCTGTATTGACCCTGCGCATCTGCTGACCAGTGATCGTTGACGAGGTAGGTGTATGCCGTGTCGTCCTCTAGGGTCTGGAAAGCGTTGCCCACTCCCCGCGGAATGAAGATTGCCTGGCTGGGGTCCAATTCGGCAGTAAACACAGCGCCAAAAGAGGGGCCCTCGCGCAGGTCCACCCACGCACCGAAAATCCTGCCGGTGGCGACGGAAATGAACTTGTCCCACGGCTCGGCGTGGATCCCGCGAGTGGTTCCGGCCTTTTCGTTGAAGGAAATATTGTTCTGGACCGGCCGGAAATCCGGCAGCCCGAGGGCGATCATTTTTTCGCGCTGCCAGTTCTCCTTGAACCAGCCGCGGTTGTCGCCGTGGACCGGAAGGTCGTAAAGGACGACGCCGGGAATTGGAGTTTCGTGTGCTGAAAGAGGCTTGGAGAACGCGATCGGCATCGTCTACTGGCCCTGTTCCTTGTACTTCGCTTCCGTGGCGGCCTTCTGAGGACGCCACCAGTCCTGGTTGTCCCGGTACCAGTCAATGGTGTTCTCGATGCCGGATTCGAAATCCCAGAACTCCGGCTGCCAGCCCAGCTCGTCGCGGAGCTTCGATGAATCGATGGCGTAGCGCAGATCATGGCCGGGGCGGTCCACAACGTGGTCGTAGGCGTCCGGCGCCTCCCCCATGTGCTTCAGAATCAGCTCTACGACGTCCTTGTTGTTTTTCTCACCATCTGCGCCGATCAGGTAGGTCTCGCCGATCCGGCCCTTGGCGATGATCGCCAAGACGGCGGAAGAATGGTCGTTGGCGTGGATCCAGTCGCGGACGTTCTCGCCCTTGCCGTAGAGCTTGGGCCGGATCCCGTCGATCACGTTGGTGATCTGCCGAGGTATGAACTTTTCGACATGCTGGTATGGACCGTAGTTGTTCGAGCAGTTGCTGATGGTCGCCTGCAGGCCGAAGGACCGCACCCAGGCGCGCACCAGCAGGTCCGAGCCCGCCTTGGTGGAGGAGTAGGGGCTGGACGGGTTGTACGGCGTCTCTTCCGTGAAGCGTTCCGGATCGTCCAGTTCGAGGTCGCCGTAAACCTCGTCGGTGGAGATGTGGTGGAACCGCTTGTTGTGCTTCCTGGCGGCCTCGATGAGCGTGTAGGTGCCGATGATGTTCGTGTCCAGGAACGGGCGCGGGTCATGCAGTGAGTTGTCATTGTGTGACTCGGCAGCGTAATGAACCACCACGTCGCAATCAGCAACCAGGCCGTCCACGAGAGCCGCGTCGGCGATGTCCCCCTCGATAAGCTGGAATCGCTCCGGCGGCAAACCTGCCAAGGAGGCCCTATTCCCCGCGTATGTCAGCTTGTCCAAGACCGTGACGGCGCCATCTGTGTGATTGAGAACATAGTGGACGAAGTTGGAACCAATGAAGCCTGCGCCACCGGTCACGAGGAGTTTCTGCATGATTTCCATAGTTCCATAACGCCATTGATTTGGTTGAACTTCGAATGACCCGGAAACTTGCATATATGCGCGGAATTATCCTCGCCGGGGGGACCGGTTCAAGACTTCATCCGATTACATTGGGGATCAGCAAACAGCTGGTTCCGGTTTATGACAAACCGATGATCTACTACCCCCTGTCCACACTGATGCTCGCCGGCATTCAGGACATCCTGATCATCACGACGCCTCACGACGCCGACCAGTTTCAGCGATTGCTCGGTGACGGCAGTCAATTCGGCGTCAACATCACGTACACCCAGCAGCCGTCCCCGGATGGGTTGGCCCAGGCCTTCGTCCTCGGTGCGGAGCACATTGGCGACGGACCGGTTGCACTGGTGCTCGGGGACAACATCTTTTACGGCCAGGGCATGGGCACCCAACTCCGCCGGTTTGCCAACATCGATGGCGGAGCGATTTTCGGTTACCGGGTAGCAGACCCTACTGCCTACGGAGTGGTGGAGTTCGACGCCACTGGCAGGGCCATCTCCCTCGAGGAAAAGCCGGAACACCCGAAGAGCCATTACGCGGTCCCGGGGCTCTATTTCTATGACAACGATGTTGTCGAAATCGCCCGGAACCTCAAGCCCTCGCCCCGCGGAGAGCTCGAAATTACGGATGTGAACCGCGAATACCTCGACCGCGGCAAACTGCAGGTGGAGATTCTCCCCCGCGGTACAGCATGGCTGGACACCGGAACATTCGACTCCCTCAACGAAGCGTCCGAATTCGTCCGGACCGTCCAGAAGCGGCAGGGCCTCTCAATCGGCTGCCCCGAGGAAATTGCCTGGCGACTCGGCTTCCTCAGCGACGATGAGCTCCAGGATCGGGCCGCGCCCTTGGCCAAGAGCGGCTACGGCCGCTACCTTCTGGACCTGCTCGCCGAGGATGCTGCCGAGAACCCGGAGCGCCTGGAACTGTCTCTCCGCTGATTGATGTTCGGTTGCGGCGTTCATTCGTCGTGGGCGCTAACAGACATGCCAGATGTCGATGCCGGGCATTCTCTTCAGATCTCAGTGCCCTTGAAGGGGGAGACGTCCCTTTGACGGATCATGGGAGCAGCACCGCGAAAGGGTCCGTCTCAACCTGGCATCTCCCCGCCAGTGCGGGGAACTAGCCAGCATCCTAGCGTTTTCCCAAGGTCCGAAACCCAGAGTTGTTGCCAGGGGCAACCGTTGCAGAAATTCTCACCCCACGAGGCGAAGGAGTTCCTCGTGGTCATGTTCGGTCTCGGAATCACACATAAAGGTGACGACCGGGCCGGCTGAGTTGGCTTGTGCCCCCAACGCCAAGGAGGCCAGAGCATGTCTGAGGAATCTGCAAACACGAGCGCGCTGCCACGCCGTACGCTGCTGCGCCTGGGGGCGGCCGGAGGAGCCGCCGCCGCGCTCGCGGCCGCACAGACCTGGGCTGCTCCGCTACTGGCTCAGAGAGGACTGCTCTCACCCGACGGCGCCTTCGCCGCCACATCCACGGCACTTAGTGACGGCTTGTTCTACATTGAACAGTTCCCCACGAGCCCGCTGATCATCTCACCGTTCAACGACCCGCTGCCCATCCTGAAGGCGCTGGCCCCGGTGCCGAAATCGGTGTACAGCGCCTGGCCGAATCCGCCTGGGCCGGGACCGGGCCAGCAGAACTCGCTGCGCAACCAGCAGCACCAGATCTGGCCGAACAAGGTCGGCTATCCGGACCCGATTGTCTACAAAATCGACCTGCTGCTCCGGACCCACGCGTTCACCACGTCCCAGGTGCTTCCGATCGATGTGCACGGCCGGCCGGCGGTCTCTTTTGACGCGAAGCGCAAGACGTACCCTGCCGGCACAAAACGGACGTTGCCCCCCCAGCACGATCTACGGCTTCAACGGCGGCTTTCCGGGGGCGAGGATCAACGCGGAGTACGGCAAGCCGGTCCTGGTCCGCTTCGAGAACCACCTGGCCGAGAACCCGCTGAACCTGGACCGCCAGGACTTCGGCGCCCCGGACCTGGCCTTCCTCACCCACCTGCACAACGGCCACACGGCACCCGAAAGCGACGGCAATCCGCACTACTCGATGATCGCCGGCCCCAAGCACCGGGGCTACCTGCCGGGAATGTTCGTGGACAACCTGTATCTGAACTACCCCTCCGGCGGGGACGACCGCGAGAAGCAAAGCTTCTACTGGTTCCACGACCACGCGATGGACCACACCGGTGCAAACGTGTACAAGGGCATGGTGGGCGTGTACCCGCTCTACGACCCAAAGAACGGCATCGACATCGGCGACGAGCGGCGGGGACTGCGGCTGCCCGGCGTCCGCACTAACAACCCGGACGGATCCTTCGACGTCAAATACGACATCCCGCTGGCCTTCTTTGACTGCCGGCTCGACGACGGCGTAACCACGCATCAGGACTTCCACGACGGGCTGGGCGAATACCCGGCCGCCAAGAACCCGGCAACCCACCCCGAATGGTGGGGCAAGACGTTCTACAAGCACTTCCCCAACCACGGGTTCGTCGGCGACATCTTCACCGTCAACGGGACGGCCTTCCCGGTACTGGAGGTGAAGCGGCGCAAATACCGCCTTCGGTTCCTGGACTGCTCCGTGGCCCGCATCTACGAATTCAAGCTGATGACCTCCACCAAGGGACCGAAGTCCTCGGCGTCGCTCGGGTACAACGGCGACGAACTTCAGGGCCAGTACCGGATCGAGGACGGCCAGCAGTGCATGCAGTTCACCCAGATCACTGCCGACGGCGGCCTCCTGCCCTTCCCGCTCACACGCAACTCGTGCGAGCTGTGGCCCGCGAAGCGCCGCGAGGTGATCGTTGATTTCACCAAGTACCAGGACGGCACACCCACCACCAAGGGCGACGTCATTTACCTCACCAACGTCATGAAGATGCCCGACGGGCGGATGTGGTCCAAGTCCTCCCGGTTCTCGCCCGACCCGAAGTACAAAGTGCCGGTCCTGAAGATCGTGATCGGCGATACCGCGCCGGACGACAGCCAGATCCCCAAAGCCACCTTCCCCCTCCGTCCACTTCCGCCGCTGCCCAGCAACTGGCAGAGCATGCTGGACAACCGGATGATCTTCGAGGTGCAGCGGGGCAGCGCCGGCGGGGAGATCGAGTGGCTGATCAACGGCAAACCCTTCGATCCGAACCACGCGTTGGCAAGCCTGAAAAACCCTGCCGGCCGGACGCCGCTGGCCCAGCAAAAGAAGGGCAGCTTTAATCTCTGGGAGCTCCGCAACGGTGGCGGCGGCTGGGTGCACCCGGTGCATCTACATCAGGAGGAGCACCGGACGGTCATGCGCAATGGCAAGGACGTGACCCGCACACCGGATCCCGGGCATCCCGATGACTCCTCGAAGGAAGACACGGCAGCGCTTGACCCCGGCGAGTCAGTCATCGTCTACCGGGGATTCCGGGACTTCACCGGACCCTACGTGGGCCACTGCCACAACCTGGCTCACGAGGACCACGCCATGATGTTCTCCTGGGAAATCACGCCCTGACCGGTGCCAGTGGTCCCCAATTCAGCGGCCGGCTCAAATGAGTGTCTAGACTGTGACCGTGCCCGCGAATCCGCCTGACCCAAGCCCCGGACCAGCCCCCGATCCGGGCCCGGCCCTCGATCCCGACCCGGTCCGCAGGAGCAGGATCGCCGAAAGGCTCCTCCCCGGCGGGGCCGAGCCTGACCCGCGCTTCACCCTGGCCAATGAACGGACGTTCCTGGCCTGGATCCGCACCTCGCTGGCACTCCTGGCCGGCGGCATCGCCGTGGAAGCCTTCACCTCGGACGTCTTCCTGGAACCGGTACGCCGGGGACTCTCGGTGCTGCTGCTCCTGCTCGGCATGATCCTCAGCGCCGGAGCCGCCGTGCGCTGGCTCCGCGTCGAAGGAAGCCTGCGCACCAACCGGCCGTTGCCTCTGCCGCTCATTGCCCCGCTGCTCGCCGCCGGCTGCGCCGTCGCAGCGGCGGTGGTGATCGCCGTCGTCGTCCTGGCCTGAAGACATGACCCGCAACCCGCCGGACGGTCCACTGCACGGTCAGCCTGGCCACGGCGATCCAGGGCTGCAGCCCGAGCGCACGGTGCTGGCCTGGGGCCGGACGATGCTGACGATGGTGACCGCCAGCGCCATCTTCCTGCGGTGGATTCCGGAACACGGACCGCTGGTCCTGCCGCTTTTTGTCGTTTCGGCAGCAGCCGCAGCTTCCATCTACTTCACCCAGCGGGTGCGCTACCGCCGCGGCGTCCACGGCATCACGGCGGGGCAGCTGGCACCGGACATCGCCGCCGTTCTGTGGACGGCAAGTTCATGCGTGGTGCTTGGCGCCCTGGGCCTCTGGGTAGTGCTGGCGTGACAGCACGCTGTACCTGTTTAGCCGACGGCGCTGGCACGGGCCGATTCGACGACGTTTTCGGTCGCGRCCCAGGATGCGAGGAGCCGGAGGGATTCGTCGGAGGGGCTGCCGGGGACGGCGGGATACACCGTAAGCGTGTGCCCGGGGTCGTCTTCGAGTTCCATGGCCTGGTAGTTCAGTTCGAGGAGCCCAACCACCGGGTGCTGGAAGGATTTCGTACCTGAGTAGTGGCGGCGGACGTTGTGCGCGGCCCACCGCGTGCGGAACTCATCGCTGCGCATCGAGAGTTCGCCGACGAGTGCGGCGATTCCCTTGTCGTGCGGGTTGCGGCCGGCGTCGCGGCGCAGGATCGCGACGTTGACGTTGGCTGCGCGGTCCCAGTCGGGGTAGAAGTCGTGGGCGCGCGGGTCGAGGAAGATGAACCTTGAGTGGTTTGCGGGGCGGGCGGTTCCGCGGTACATCTCGGAGTAGAGGGCGTAGCCGAGGAGGTTGGCCGCGACGATGTCCATGCGGTTGTTCCCGATGAAGGCGGGCGCTCCGGTGATCGCGTCGAGAAGGTTTTGCATCACGGGGCGCACGCTTGACGGCGCCGCGGTGGTGGGACGCTTCCGAATTGATGTGTTCGCTGCGCGTGCGAGGTCGTAGAGGTGGTCGTGTTCGGCGCGGTCGAGTTCCAGTGCCCGCGCGATGGAGTCGAGGACGCTGTCCGATACGCCGGTGAGGTTTCCGCGTTCGAGGCGAGTGTAGTAGTCGACGCTGACGCCGGCGAGGCGGGCGACTTCTTCCCGCCGGAGACCTGTCACGCGGCGCCGCCCTCCGATCGGTTCGATCCCTGCCTGCTCGGGGGTGATGCGTCCGCGCCGGGAGGCCAGGAACTCTCGTGTCTCGGCTCGGTTATCCATACCGCAACGTTACGACGTAACCGGGAACGGTTGGGAGGGTCTGCCATAACCCGTTTCAGCAGGGCCCTCGCTACACGCGCCCGTTGCGGGTTTGATGGAAATCAGCCCCCATGCATTCAACGAATTGGAGCACCAGCCATGCGCGCAACCATTCTGCACGCCCCCGGAGACGTCCGCGTCGAGGACCGGGAAAACCCCGCCATCCAAAAGCCGACCGACGCGATCATCAAGCTGGTCGCGGCATGCGTGTGCGGGTCGGACCTGTGGCCCTACCGCGGCGCCGACAGCATCAATGAACCTGCGGCCATGGGACACGAGTATGTAGGTATCGTCGAGGAGGTTGGCGCCGACGTGCGGAACGTCCGGGTGGGCCAGTTCGTCGTCGGGTCCTTCTTCGCCTCTGACAACACCTGCGTGATCTGCCGCTCCGGCTACCAGTCGGGATGTGTTCACCGCGAAGGTGTCGGCGGCGCCCAGGCCGAGTACATGCGGGTCCCCCTCGCCGACGGCACGCTTGTTGCCACCCCGGAGATGCCCGACGCCGACAAGGTCGCCTCGCTGCTGGCCGCCTCCGACGTCCTGGGGACCGGATGGTTCGGTGCCAAAGCTGCCGAGGCAGGACCGGGCAAGACGGTCGCCGTCGTCGGCGACGGCGCGGTGGGACTTCTCGCGATCCTCGCGGCGAAGCAGATGGGCGCCGAACAGATTATCGCCATGTCCCGCCACGCCGACCGGCAGGCTCTCGCCCGCGAGT
Organism: Arthrobacter sp. P1_B11; assembly: GCF_056406715.1. Lineage (NCBI taxonomy): Bacteria > Bacillati > Actinomycetota > Actinomycetes > Micrococcales > Micrococcaceae > Arthrobacter > Arthrobacter sp. P1_B11. The sequence goes on along the minus strand of NZ_JBFTZQ010000009.1, from coordinate 76,472 downwards.
TCGGCGCGACCGACATCGTCGAGGAACGCGGCGACGAGGGGGTGGCAAGAATCAAGGAGCTCACCGATGGCTTGGGCGCGCACTCGGTCATCGAGGCCGTCGGCACCCAGGAATCGATGATGCAGGCCATCCGCGCGACTCGCCGCGGCGGCCACGTTGGCTACGTCGGCGTCGCGCACGACGTCGAGCTGCCGGGCCTGGAGATGTTCTTCTCCCACGTCCACCTGCATGGCGGACCCGCCCCTGTCCGGGACTATCTGCCCGAATTGATCGACCTCATCCTCCGCGGGGAGATCAATCCGGGGAAGGTCTTTGACCTGGAACTGCCCCTCGACGAGGCAGCCGAAGGCTATAAGGCCATGGACGAACGCCGAGCCATCAAGGTACTCCTGCGGCCATGAGCACGTCGTCGACCACAACACGATCGCGGCCGTCGGGAGCCGTCCCGGCGGCACTCGTCGCCACGGTCATCTTCCTCACCGCCGTCGCGCCGCTCGCCACCGACATGTACGTCCCGGCGTTCCCGCGTGTGTCGCAGGAATTCGGCACGACGGCGTCCGCGGTGCAGTTGACCCTGACGACGTTCTTCGCCGGGATGGGACTCGGCCAGCTCGTCGGCGGCCCCTTCAGCGACCAGCGCGGCCGGCGCATGCCCCTGGTCGCGGGCACGATTCTGATGGCAGTCGCGTCCGTCGCCTGCGCCCTGGCCCCGAACGTCGGCATCCTGATGGTCGCCCGGTTGTTGCAGGGTTTCGGGGGTGGGTGGGCGATGGTTATCGGCCGTGCCGTCATCGTCGACCTCGCCCACGGTTCGCAGCTGGTCCGGGTACTCAACCTCGTCATGGGCATTGGCGGCGTGGCCCCGATCATCAGCCCCCTGCTCGGGGCGGTCATCCTGCAGCTGACCGGCTGGCGGATGACGTTCTGGGTACTCGCCGCTCTGGGCATCCTCATGATGCTGTGCGCCCTGTTCGTGGTTCCCGAGTCGCTGCCGCCCGCCAAACGGCACGCGGGCGGGCTGCGTGAATTCGGGCACGCCGCACGCACCGTGCTGTCAAACCGCCGGTTCGTTGGCTACGTCGTGGTGGCATCCTCTGCGTTCATCGCACTCTTCGCTTACGTCGCCACGTCCGCGTTCATCCTGCAAAACATGAACGGTCTGTCACCGGTGGCGTACTCAATCGTCTTCGCCGCCAACGCAGGCGGCATGACCATCGCCGCCCTCGTCTCGGCGCGAATGGCCGGCCGCGTGCCCACCCGCCGGGTCATCCTCACCGGACAGGTCATCGCCCTGGTCGCCGGTGTGGCCATGCTGGCCGGAGCCCTGTGGTGGGCCACTCCCCTCTTGGTGGCCATGGGCAGCTTCTTCGCCCTCATGGTCGCGCAGGGTCTCATCAACACCAACGGGGGCGCCCTCGCTTCCGCGGAAGTACCCGAGCACCCGGGTACCAGTTCAGCAGTTCTCGGCCTCGTGCAATGGACCACTGCCGGCATCGTCGCACCGATCGCCGGCCTCGGCGGTTCCAGCACCGCCGTCCCCATGGCGGTGCTCATGATCGCCGGTGCACTGCTCTCCCTGTTCGGACTCCTCATCCTGGCCCGTCCGAGCGCCTCACAACCGGGGACATCTCCCCGGCACCCACAATCTGAAGGAGCCACCCTCTCATGACGACCATCGCAATCATCGGCGCCGGCACTGGCCTGGGCCTCGCAGTCGCCCGTCGCTTCGGACGCGAAGGTCACGCGGTCGCCCTTATCGCCCGCAACCGCACCCGCCTGGACGAGCTCACCGCGGCGCTGAGCAACGAGGGAATCACTGCCCAGGGTTTCACCGCGGACGTCCGGGACACCGTTTCCCTGGAAACCGCCCTCGAACAGGCAGCCACGAGCCTCGGGCCGATTGAAGTGCTGCAGTACAGCCCCGTCCCCGCGAAGGACTTCATGCGCCCGGTCCTCGAAACCGCTGCAGCAGACCTCGTGGGCCCGGTGGAATTCTCCATTTACGGCCCCGTGACCGCCGCAAATCAGGTCATTCCCGGCATGCGGGCACTGGGCCGTGGCACGGTTCTTTTCGTTAACGGAGCCAGCGCGGTCAGGCCCAGTGGGACTGTTACGGGCACCTCCATCGCCTTCGCCGGCGAGAGCGCCTACGCCCAGCTGCTCCACGACGCCCTCGCCCCGGAGGGAATCCACGTCGGCCAGCTGATCATCCCGCTCGGCATCGGCGGCGGCGACCCAGCACACGAACCCGCGGCCCTCGCCGATACCCTCTGGCACATCCACACCGACCGCACGGACTTCCGCACCTTCGTAGCACCCCTCGACTGAGCACGCGTGGTTCTTGGCGTCCTTGGCCTGTGGGTAGTGCTAGCGTGACAGCACGCAGTACCCGTCCTGACATGCGGTAACCGTCCTGCAAGGAGCAACCTGTGTTCATGATTGCCGGCCTTCCGGCCCACATTCTTCTTGTCCACGCCGTGGTGGTCTTCGGGCCGCTCGCCGGGCTCGGCGCCGTGGTCTACGGCCTTGCCGCCCGGACCCGCAACTATCTGGCGTGGCCGCTCGGAGTCCTGACCCTCATGCTCGCTCCCCTGGCCCTGATCACCGCCCAGGCCGGGGAACAGCTGCAGGCGATCCGGGGCGCCACCGACGCGATCCAGGCGCACGCCCGGCAGGGTGACATCTTCAAATACACCTCGGTGGTTTTCCTGGTGGTGGTGGCGCTGATGCTCGCAGCCACGTACGCGCCGCTGGCCCGACGGGTTCCCGCGCTGGCAGGCCTTCAGGAATCCCGTCCCGTCAGGATTGCCCTCCTGGCCGTAGGCGTGCTGGCTGGGCTGTTCCTCATCTACCAGAGCATCATCACCGGGCACTCCGGCTCGTCCTCGGTCTGGGGCGGGTAAGGCTCTTCATTAGCGTGGCCGTCTGCCTCTTGCCAGCTGTGGGGCTGGCGGGGTGGGGGCAGTGAAACTAGGCTCGGTTGCAGGGGCCTTATGAAGGGACCGAACATGAGAACAATGAGTCATATCCCTCTGCGCGTGACCACCGGGGCGTTCATCCTGAATGCCGGCTACGGCAAGCGGAACCTGGATAAGGACAGCGCAGCCGGGCTTCAGGCTATGGCGGCGAGGGTCATTCCGCCTGTCAGCCGGATCAAGCCCGAAACGTTCGGCAAGCTGCTCAGCTATTCGGAAATGACACTGGGCGCGGCACTGCTAGCACCTTTCCTTCCCAGCCGCCTGGTCGGAGTGGGTCTCGGGATCTTCTCCGGGTCCATGCTGGCCATGTATCGGAAGACCCCCGGCATGACCGAGGCAGACGGCGTCCGCCCCACTCAGAAAGGGACACCGCTGGCAAAGGACGTCTGGATGTTCGGCATCGCCGTGGCCCTCGTGCTGGACCGTAAGCGCAGGCCCGGAGGCGCACCCAAGTGAGTGGATGCGGGGCTGTCTCGCGACAGTATCGCGTCGGCTGAGCGTTACGAGCCTGGTTTAGTCGTCGCTGCCGTGGCCGCCGCTGCCTCCGCCGCGGAGACCGCCCTTGTCGTCACCTGGCGGGATGACGATCTGGCCACCGCCCGACGGCGGTTGGGTGGCGATGGTTCCGCCACTGCCCGCACCCGGTTGCGCCGTGACGGGACCGCCCTGGTTGCTCCCCGGAGCAGGAGCGGGGGAAGGCTTCTTGGACGGCGCCGTTTTGCTGTCGTCCACCTTCTTGCCGCTGCCCGGTTTGCTCGTCGCCTGCGGTGTTGCCTTGGGGCCGGCCACCGTGCTGGTCGGCGCCCGGCCCGGAGCGGGGCTCGCCGTGACCGAAGTGTCCGGCAGCAGGACGTTGCCGGCGTTGCCGAGGGTCGACGTCTGCGAGCTGTTGAGCGTGTAGGTGTTCGCGGCCAGGGCGGCGGAGCCGGTGACGAGGATGCCGGTAATTGAAAGTGCGAGTGCTGCCCTGCTCTTCATGATCCAACTGTAGGACGGCTTTGGAAAAGATAGGTGCAGGGGAAATCCAAGACTTGTCCAAGACTGGTTCCGCTTCGATGCTGCGCAGGACTTTGGCGAACCAAAAGGCGGTCCTCCTTTATTGGGAGGGCCACCCTTTGCGTTCCAGGAAGTTGCTGGATGAGTCGGGTCAGGGTTCAGTCGTCGCTGCCGTGGCCGCCATGGCCGCCGCTGTCATCTCCGGGTTCTGTCGCCTTGCTGGCTCCGCCCTTGTCATCGCCAGCCTGGGCCGCCCGGGACGTCTGGGCTGACCGCAGTCCGCCGTTGTCATCACCCGGCTCCGGCGTTGTCCTCAGTCCGCCCTTGTCATCGCCCGGTTCTGCCGTGACGGCGGAGCCGCTGCCGGTGGATGTTTGAGCGGTGGCCAGCCCACCGTTATCGTCTCCGGGTTCAGGCGTGGTCCGGGTCCCGCCGTTGTCATCGCCTGCTTCAGCGGGACGGGCGGCTTTCTTGGCTGCTGATGCTTTCTTGTCGTCGGCTTTCTTGTCGTCGCTGGCCTTGGTTGCCGCCTTTGGCGCTGCCTTGGCCACGACTTTGGCGGTGGCAGGAGTGGCGGTTCTGGTGGCCGAATCGTCCGTGATGAGGACGTTCTTGGCGTCGTCGCTGGTACCCGTGTGGGAGCTGTTGAGCGTCTGGGCGTTGGCGGCGAGAGCGGCGGATCCGGAGAGGAGGATGCCGGTGAGGGTCAGTGCGAGGGCTGCTTTTGTTTTCATGTTTCAACAGTAGGAATCCGATGGAAAGGATAGGTGCAGGACAAATCCAAGAGTTAGCCAAGATTGATGCCGCACTCGTCCCGCCCGCCTGTTCGGTCGGTCCCCTGGCGGTGAATGGGCACCACCGGACCGGGCACCATTGACAACCCGCATGGCGGGGTCTATTGCTTGGCATGTCCAACACAAACCAGACTATTCAAGGAGCAGAAATGGACGCCGCGCCTTACGGAATCGTGCACTTCTTTGCAGGAGGCACCAAGGACCAGTACGAGGCCTCGATTGCCGCTGTCCACCCAGGCGAAGGGCGCCTGCCCGACGGTCAGATCTATCATGCTGCAGGCCGTTCTGCGGGTGGTTGGACGATCATGGCCGTCCATGAGTCGAAGGAGAGTTGGGAGAAATTCCGCGACGGCATCCTCCTTCCCCGGATGCAGCAGGGCATCGAGGGCGGATTCACGTCGCCGCCGGAAGAGACCGTCGTCGATCTCTACAAGATCCTGCCCTAGCGATTCGGGGGACGCTGCCGAGGGTGCCGGAGGGCGGCCACCCAAGCGCTTGTGTTGAGTACGGAAAGGAGAAGGCGATGTCCGCCGTAGTGAACTACTTCGAGATCGGCTCGGGCGACCCGGATGCCGCACGGAGCTTTTACGGCTCACTGTTCGACTGGACCTTCGGTGAGCTCTCGCCGGCCGGATACCGGACGGTCGACGGCGACAAGGGCGGTCTGTGGGACACCACCTCGCTGGGCGGAAACGCCTGGGCGATCTTCTACGTGCAGGTGGACGATGTGAAAGCCGCGATCGCCCAAGCCGAGTCGCTCGGTGCGAGCGTCGCCGTCCCGTTCGTTGACAACGGCGCCATCGAGTTCGCGCACCTCCTTGACCCGCAGGGCAACCGCTTTGGCGTGTGGCGGCCCAAACAGCCGGGCTAAGCCGACGGCGGCGCCGGCCCCGCGGTCAAGTCTCGGGACCGGCGTCCGCAACCCCTCGCCGTCGTCCTCTAGCAGAACCGGTGCGCAAAGCCCGCCCCCCACGGTTACCGGCGGGTAGAATTGATGTTATGCCGGTCACACTCAATGTTGCCTGGGATGGACGTTTGGAGCCCTATAAGGGCAGGGACACGACGCGCTACGTGGCTACCGCGGCCGCCGTCGCTACGAGGTGTGCCGAGTGCCGACGGCCGCTGCGGGCCGGTGAGCCTCTCTCGCTGATAGTGGATATCACCGAAAGCAAGGCCCCAGACGGGACCGAATACCGGACATTCAGCGACTGGGTCTGCCACCGTCACTGCGGAGAACCGGCAGTGACGGTCCATGAGTCCCCCTACAGGCCGGAAGGGCTGGCGCCTCTGGCAGCTCGGGTGATGCTCACGCACGGGACGGATTCGGGAGCTTCACGAATCGTTCCGGTGCTGGCATACACCGTGGTCCCCGTGGTGAGCTTCCGGGAAAACGGCGGCGAGCTGACCTCCGCGTTGGTCGCGATTCTGCTTTCCCACGGCTTCCAGCTGGCGATGAGCGGTGACTACTCAGACATTCTGGACCAGGCCCGCCAAACCGGGCAGGCCTGCAGCTTCAGTGTGTCGCGCGGGGGCCTGATCGCCCTGGATGTCGGCGGCGAAACAATGTACCGCGAGCAGCTTGACCCAGAGAGCCCGGATGATGCCGGGTGGCTTCAGGCGGCAGGGAACGGCAGCGTCCTGGTCATCGGCGGGGACAACCTTCTCATCAGCGATTCCTCTGTGGACATCGTCGCAGCAGCGCGGTTGGGCACGTTGGTGATTGGGAACGTAAGCGTCCGGTCTGCGAGCTGACACGGGGGCGCGCCGGTACCCGCGGTGCGGGGTCCCGGCGTGCCCGGCGCGGTTACGGCCGCCGGGCCGGTGGGTATTGGGACCGGCGACGGGCTGGGTGTCCATCCGGCATTGGGGGAATCCAGTGGACCGACCGCCGGCGGCCTGTGTCTCAGCGTACGCCCCTGCGAGGCGGCGGGTGCTGCCGCCCGGCGTCGTTCCTCCCGGCGTCACTCCAGTGACCGGCTCTCCCGCGCCTGCCAATCACGGAGGTGGGCCAGCAACGCCTGTTCGGGGCGTCCGGGGTTGTCGTCCAGATGCTGGTGCAGGCCTTGCCGCACCTGCGGCTCGGTGTCCGGTCCGTTGATGACGTCAATGATGATGCTCAGGACCTGGCGCCGCAGCACGGGGGGTGGCCAGGCGGGAGGACGAGGCCCGCCGGGTGCCGGCGGAGTGCGCGGCCCCGGTTCTTCCCTGAAATCCTCGGCCGCCGGATACGGCTCCACGACAGTCACCGGATACCTTGACCCGGTGCCGAGTGCCTTCCAGGGCCCGTGCAGATCCCCGGCGACGTTGCCGGCATTTCCCGCTTCACCATAGTGACCACGCTCCTTGTCTCATGCCAGCATCCTGTTCCGGCACCATGGTGAACACCCGGTGCCTGCAGGGGTTGTCAGGGGTGGTGAGGCCCCCGATGGGGGGCCTTGTTCCTGTAACCGACCGTGGAGGGGGTGGCATGTGGGGAGGGGGTCTGAGATTTCATAGGGTCCCGCAGGCTTTCCTGAAGGTCGGGCCGCCACGATCTGGGTATCTGGTCGTTAGGTGTCCTCCAACCGATCAGTCCGCCGGACCCGGCAATGCACTCCCCCCCTCGTCAATGCCGGGTCCGGCGACCCCCTGCACATTGCCGGAAGGTCCCTTTGCCACCGTCGTCCTGAACCTTGAGGTTTTCAGGTGTCATCGCTGGTCAGGGTGTGCCGTCGGGTTCCCGGCTTTGTTCGGCGTCTTGACCTTCGCTGAGTGCCTGGTTGGCGATCAGGTCCACGCGGTCGGCTGCGGTGAGACGGTCGTCGTTCTGGATGGCGGCTACGTCCCGGCTATCGACGGCCCCGGCGGCTTCCTGTCCGGCGTCGCCGTCGTGTCGGGCGTCGTCGTCGTGGTCGTGGTCGCCGTCGTCGTCGTGGTGCGGATCATCCTTGTGGCGGGCTTCCTGGAGATGGTGTTCCAGCTTCTCTTCTGCGTCGCGGCGGCGTTGGCCCACGGTACGCGTTTGCTGCGTTGTCGGTGCGGCGTGGGCGTGCTGGTGCGGGCCATGGTCCGCCGAAGTGCCGCTTGATTTCTCGCTCATAGTGGAATCGTCTCACTGGACCTGACCCTTCGGAAGGTCCGCCCACGGCCGCAGCCACGGGAGCAGCGGGGCCGCCTAACGCCACGGCCGGCCGGTCCGCGGCCGGCGGCCCGGAGCTGAAGCCGGAACCGGAACAGTGGTATCCAGGAGGCATTCTGATCATTGACGGCCGATACTTACCGATATATCGTTAAGTATCGCCGATTATCGGCATGTTGGTTCAGATTGAAAGGACGTGCTGCCATGAAAGGCATCCACGACGACAACAGATTCACAGAAAACAGTTTCACTCAGGACGGGCCAGGCAAGGGCCGCTTCGAACGCGGAAGGGGCCGCCGCGGACCCCACGGACACGGCGGCGGATTCGGTCCCGGTGGTTTCGGCCCCGGTGGTTTTGGTCCCGGCGGCTTCGGGCCGCGGGGTTTCGGACCGGGCGGTTCGCGCCGCGCCAACCGGGGCGATGTCCGCGCTGCGATTCTTTCGCTGCTGGCCGAAGCGCCCTCCAACGGATACGGGCTGATCAAGACCATCGCAGAAAAGACCTCCGGCACGTGGCGCCCCAGTCCGGGATCTGTTTACCCCACGCTCCAGCAGCTCGTTGACGAGGAGCTCATTGCCCCCGTGGGCGAGGGCCGCCGCACGGAATTCACCCTCACGGAGGACGGCCGCGCCTACGTTGCCGAACACGCCGAAGAGCTCGCCAACGCCTGGAACACCGACCCGCACGGCTCCGGGACTGCGTTTCACCACAGCGTGGGAAAGCTCATGGGAGTCATCCAGCAGTTCCGCGTGGCGGCAACCGAAGAGCAGCGCCAGGCAGCCATAGAAAAAATGGATGAAACCCGCCGCGCTCTCTACCTCATCCTCGCCGACTGACCCGGACGACCGGCACGGACCCGCGCGCCCGGGAGTGCGGGCCAGGCCTTCGAGTGTGATCAGCAACGTCAGAGTCGGTGAAGCTGGCCGCCTAGCTTTGCTGGGCGAATTTGGTGAGGCTTGACGAGCGCGATCTGATGCCTTCGATGTGATCATTCATCGCAGCCAAAGCCGCGCCAGCGTCGCGTGCCTGAAAGGCGTCGATGACGGCTTGGTGTTCCCGCACCGTGTGTTCGCCGCTCATGTCGTTGTGCACCATGAGCCTGAACCGCTGAATGTGGCCTTCGATTGAACCGTAGGCCCTCAACAGGAACTCATTGTCGGTAGCTTCCGCGATGCGACGGTGGAAGCTCTCATCCGCCTTCCAGTACGCGCGGTAGCCGGGGAAGGTGACTCCGCCAAGACGAGAAGCGTCGAGGTCCCGATTGAACTCTTCGAGTTCGGCTACCAAAGCATCTGTCACGTTGGTACAGGCGATCCGGGTGATTTCCGGCTCAAGTATGCCCCGGGCGGTCAGGAGCGCGGCCACATCGGCTGCCGTCGGTTCCGGCGCAACCTTGTAACCCCGGAGCGCCTCGCGCCTGACCATTCCCGTTGCCTCGAGCCGTGCCAGGGCTTCCCGTACGGGGGTGGAGGACACCTTGAAGCGCTTGGCCAAGCCGTCGATGCTCAGCGGCGAACCGGTGGGGATCTTGTCGTCTAGCAGCAAGGACAAGACGGCCTCGAATACCTGATCCACCAACATCGGCCGTGCGGCAATTAGCCCCTCTTCTTCCTCGTACGACATGGCGTTCATGTGGACATCCTCTACGAATCGTTCTGGTTTCAATTGAAGGGCGCTAACGGAGCCCGTCTTTGCCTGAAGGCTACGCGACTGCGACCCGTTGCCTCACGATCATGCATGATGTACGGTACAGGATATCAAGCGCCAAGGTGATCTGGAACACAGACGGCGTTGTTGCTGCGGCAAGATCGGCCGCTTGGCCTCGTGGTTTAGTCCTTCCCGACTCGGCATGAACTCGACTCTAAAAAGGTGTGCAGATGAATCAGCTCCGAACTACGTTTTTGTCCCTCGCTGCAGTCTCCCTGGCAGGCGCACTACTCACGGGGTGCTCCAACCCTTCAACGGTCAGCGAAACTGCTCCAGAAGCGGCAAAAACTTCGGGCTCCACCGCGGCGGTTGAAACCGACGCCGCCGCTGCAGCAGCACTTCCTCAGGCCGCCCGCGACAAGGGAACGCTCACGGTGACCATGAGTCAGAGTTCGCCGCCGCTTCACTTCATGGCCGGAGACGGGACCACCACCGTCGGTGTGGACCCCGAAGTCGCGGCCGCTTTGGGGCAGACACTTGGGCTCAAGACCACGGTCGTCAGTGGACCGTTCGACGGAATCATTCCCGGCATCGCCGCCGGTAAGTTCGACATGGCCATTTCGCAGATGTCGCCCTCTGCCGAACGGATGAAGGTGCTCGATTTCGTCGATTACTATCAGTCCGGAAGCGGGATCGGTGTCGCCCCGGGAAATCCCCAGCACCTCACCGTGGACACTTTGTGCGGCAAGCGCGTGGGCGTGCTGAAGGGATCATTCCAGGACCTCAAGAGGCTTCCGGCGCTCTCCGAAGCATGCACAGCCGCGGGCAAGGAAGCCATCCAAGCCATGACCTACCCCGATATGCAGGCACCCAACCTTGCGCTCACTGCCGGCCGCATCGATGCCGTGTACGTTGACGGCCCTACTCTCGGATACGCCATCAAGCAGGGCGGCCAGATTGAGTTGCTTGGTGAGAGGGACGTGTCGCCCGTCAGCATCGGGTTCAAGAAGGGAGCCGGCCTGGAGAAGGCGGTGCAACTCGGTATGAAGTCCCTTGCCAAGAGCGGCAAGTACAAGGAGATTCTCGACAAGTGGGGTGTAGGCACCGGTGCCATTTCGGACTTCGCGTTCAACAAGGCTCAGTAGGACGGTCATGAGCGACACAGCCACGGCGTCAGGCGCAAGCGCCCTTGACAGTGACGACGGCATAGACCGTCAACTTCTTCTGGGACGTCCACATCAGCACCACGGGCTGCTGTGGTTGACTGCTGCAATTGTCCTGTTTGTGATTTTTTTGGTGGGCTACTCGCTGGTTACCAATCCCCGCTTTGAATGGGGAGTCGTCTTCGGCTGGTTCACCTCCGAGCGACTGTTTACCGGCCTGCTGCGCACTCTTCAGTTGACAGTCATCTCAATGGCTGTCGGTATTATTGTCGGGGTCTTGCTGGCACTTGCCAGGCTCGCCCCGAACTTCATCATTGCCGGGGTCGCAGCTTTCCTGGTCTGGATCTTCCGTGGTGTGCCGGTGTTCGTCCAACTCCTTTTCTGGGGTTTCATCGCCGCCATCTATCCGCGGCTCGCTGTCGGGGTTCCGTTTGGACCCGAGTTCTTCTCAGTTGACGCCAACGTGATAATCACCCCGTTCCTCGCCGCGATCCTGGGTCTCGGCCTCAATGAGGGGGCCTACATGTCCGAGATCGTTCGGGCAGGCCTCTTGAGCGTCCACCGCGGCCAAACGGAGGCCGCCAAGGCGCTCGGGATGAGGCGGGTCACCATACTCTGGCGGATCGTCCTGCCCCAGGCAATGAAGATCATCATTCCGCCCACAGGCAACCAGACTATTTCGATGCTCAAGACGACGTCCCTGGTCAGCGTGCTGGCCTTTCCGGAACTGCTGTACTCCGCACAGCTCGTCTACAGCGCGAATTTCAAAACCATCCCGCTCCTCATTGCTGCAAGCCTTTGGTACCTGCTGGTCACCAGCATTCTGAGCCTGGGCCAGTTCTACATCGAACGGCATTTCAACAGAGGAACGGCAACACCGGGACGCATGTCCCGCCGTCGCCGCAAAGCCAGAGCATTGTGGTCCCGCACCACCGCCGCGCAGGAGGTCCAATCGTGAACGACACAGTGGTCGAGGCCAGAGGCGTTGCCAAGCAGTTCGGCGACCTCAACGTCCTTAAAGGGATCGACCTGACGATCAATAGAGGCGATGTCACCTGCATCATCGGACCGTCCGGCTCCGGCAAGTCCACGTTCCTGCGCTGTATCAACCAGTTAGAGACGCTCGACGGCGGCTACATCCTCTTTGAAGGACAGCCGGTTGGGGTGAAGATCAAGAAGGGTCGGGTGCACGCGCAGAGCAACGCCGAGGCCGCGAGGTCCCGCGAGAACATCGGCATGGTTTTCCAAGGGTTCAACCTCTTTCCCCACATGACTGTGCTCGAAAACGTCTGTGAGGCACCCATCAGGGTGAAAAAGGAAAAGCGCAAGGTCGTCCAGGAGCGGGCCCGGGCCCTCCTGGAGCGGGTTGGACTGGCAGCCAAGGCGAACGCATATCCGGGTTCCCTGTCCGGCGGGCAGCAGCAACGCGTAGCGATCGCTCGGGCTCTGGCAATGGAGCCGCGGTTGATGCTCTTTGACGAGCCGACGTCCGCCCTGGATCCGGAACTGGTGGGCGAGGTGCTCGACGTCATGCGGGGCCTGGCCGATGCCGGGATGACGATGATCGTGGTAACCCACGAAATCGGGTTTGCCCGAGAAGTCAGCGACCACCTGATTTTCATGGACGACGGCCGCATCGTCGAGCAGGGCGATCCGCGCATCGTCCTGCGAGACCCCCGGCACGAGCGGACCCAGCAGTTTCTGGCGAAAGTACTTTAGACCTTCACATTGGGAGCAGGAATCTTGAGAAAAAAATGGATTGTCAGCATCGACGACTACCGCAGGGCGTCCCGGAAGCACCTTCCGAGGATGATTTCTGACTACCTGGAGGGTGGCGCGCTGGACGAAACCACCATGCGGGCCAACGAGGAGCGGTTTGACGCCCTGATGCTTCGCCAGCGTTCCATGGTGGACGTCACGGGGATGAACACATCCACCACAGTGCTTGGACACTCCCTGGCGATGCCGCTCATGGTGGCGCCGATGGGAATGCTGACAATATTCCACCCGGGTTCTGATCCTGCCGTTGCCCGGGCGGCGGTCAGGGCGGGATCGATTTTCATTCACAGCGCCTGGGCAGGATGCTCGCTTGAAGAAGTTGCCAAGGTGGCTCCAAACAACCTGTGGGCCCAGGTTGCTTTCTGGAAAGATCCCGCAGAAACCGCCAGTTACATCAAGCGGGCACGGGCAGTTGGCGTGGATACGCTGGTGGTCGCCGGCGACGTCGGGTCTTCAAGCAAACGCGAACGCGATCTCCATCACGGGTTGTCCATGCCGCCACGCCCTCCGGTTGCAGACTACTTCAACGCGGCAACCCGCCCGGGGTGGCTGTACCGCTGGCTCACTGGCCGGCAGATGACTTACGGAAACTACCAGGTAAACGGCCGTCCGCTCCGGATGGATGAAATGAACAGCTGGATGGCGTCCCACAAGAATCCCGCAGCCACCTGGGACGACTTCGCTAAGCTCCGCTCGGAATGGTCGGGAAACCTCGTAATCAAGGGAATCATGGATCCCGAGGATGCTGCGCGGGCTGCGGACGAAGGGGCGGACGGAATCTTTATCTCCAACCACGGCGGCCGGCAGTTCGATTCCCAGCCTGCCACCATCGCCGTCCTGCCTTCAATCGTGGAGGCCGTCGGCGGCCGGGCGGAAATCTATCTTGACGGCGGAGTGCGGCGCGGCCACGACATCGTGAAGGCAGTGGCACTGGGAGCTCGGGCAGTGCTTGCCGGCCGCCCGTTCGCCTACGCCCTTGCCACCGGCGGAGAACCCGCAGTTGACCACGCATTCGGCATTCTCCATGAGGAACTGAAGGGGGCCATGGGCTTCGTCGGCAAGGCCTCCGTTGCGGAGCTGGACAAGACCGTCTTCGTGGGCCCGAGCCACTCCCAGATATCTGAAAGCATGCTCGTGTAATCCCGGTGCATGGGGCATGCATATTGCAGCACAGGTCGACGAGCAACGCGCACGTGGCAGCAGCGTCGAACCGATCTTTCCGGACAGCAACTCTTCTCTGCACTTTGCAAGTGCCCACACTTTGGTCAGTTGGAGATGTCTTTTGAATTGCCGAGCCCGGCGAGAGCTTTGCGGAGTCGGGCATCAGCATCGTCGGCGACCTCCCGGACGACTGGACTGTCACTGAGCTGGACCATGGTTTGTGGGTCTATGGCTTCGACGGTGGTTTCGCGCGCGTCCTTGCCTCGTCGGATAACGACATTGCATGGAAGCAGTGCGCCGAGTTCCGGTTCGGCTGCGAGGGCGCGGCTCGCCAGGGTGGGGTTGCAGGCGCCAAGGATTACATAGTCGCCGACGGCGTCGGCGGCCTCGGTGCCGAGTTTCGACTCAAAAGTGGCGCGGACATCGATTTCCGTGAGTATGCCAAAGCCTTGTTCACCAAGCGCCTCGCGGGTGCGCTGGACAGCGTCTTCCCAGGACAGCGGGACGGTAACGGTGTGGGTATAGCTCATGAGCCTGCTCCTCATACGTCGTGCCAGATATGTCCGGGTTCAGGTCGGGGCCGTGCCGGGGGAGCTTGGGGGGAAATCGCCCCGGCACGGGGGTTCTGGGGTCCCTGCTTTTTAGGCGAGGGAGAGGAAGAGCTTTTCCAGTTCTTTTTTGTCCATCGTGGTGTCTTCGCGGACGATGCACTGCTCCAGGCCGCTGGCGATGATCGCGAAGCCGGCCCTGTCCAGGGCCTTTGAGACGGCAGCCAGCTGCATGACGATGTCCTTACAGTCCTTCCCCTCCTCCAGCATGCGGGTGACAGCAGCGAGCTGTCCCTGGGCGCGCTTGAGGCGGTTGACCACAGGGGTCAGTTCGGTCGGATCGAGTTGCATGAAGTCTCCAAAGGCGTGGTCGTCTTGCCATCCACTATATACCCCCTAGGGTGTTTTGCATACCCCCTTGGGTATCTGCAATACTCGGTGGGGTATCCACCAACGACTCCTCTTGAGAGGCCCCCATGACTTCCCCTTCCCCCTCCACCGCCATTACCGCCCTGGCGCCGGAGACCTTGCGCAGCTGGATCGCCGAGCATCAGGACCTTGCGGTCATCGACGTGCGCTCCGCCGCTGAGTTCGAGTCCATGCACATCCGCGGCTCCTACAACGTTCCGCTGCCGCTGTTGTCCGAACACACCGACGAACTGGCCGCCCGCCTGGGCAGCCGCGTCGTCCTCGTCTGCCAGTCCGGAGCCCGCGCCGAGCAGGCACGTCAGCGCCTCGCCGGTTCCGGCATCGATACGGCCTACGTTCTGACCGGCGGCGTCCCCGGATTCGCTACCGCCGGCGGCGACGTCGTCAAGGGCAAAGACCGTTGGGACCTGGAGCGCCAGGTCCGCCTCGCCGCAGGGTCCCTGGTCGTTCTTGGCCTGGCCGGCGGGAAGTTCGTCTCCCCTAAGATCCGGACGCTTGCCGGCGTCATCGGGGCAGGTCTGACCTTCTCCGCGGCCACCAACACCTGCGCCATGGGCCAGGCCATCTCGGCGATGCCATGGAACAGGGCCGCCAAGGAACCCACTCGCGAAAGCGCCATCCTGCAGCTGCCGGTGGCCGACGCCAGGCAGACACCGGCAGCATGATTGCGGCCCTGTCACTGGGGCTCTTCGTCGGGATCGTTCTCGGTGTAGTCGGCGGCGGGGGGTCGATCATCGCCGTCCCTGCCCTGGTCTACGGCGTGGGCATGACCCCTGCTGAGGCCATCCCAACCTCCCTGCTGGTGGTGGGCATCTCCTCCCTGGCGGCGCTGATCCCTCGGCTGCGCGAAGGCATCAACTGGCCCGTGGTCCTGATTATCGGTACCGCGGGAATCCCCGCCGCGTGGGGCGGGACTGCAGTAGGCCGGCTGCTGGATCCAAACATCCTGATGCTCGCCTTCGCCGTGATCATGGTGATTGCGGGGATCCGGATGCTCATGCGGACCACGGAAACGGAGGGTTCGTGCAGCACCGGGCCCAACCGCTCCTTCCGCTCCTGTGCCCCCAAGGCCGTGGGGGTAGGTGTCCTCGTCGGGTTCCTCACGGGACTGCTGGGTGTAGGCGGGGGTTTCCTGATCACCCCGGCCCTCACACTGTTTCTGGGATTGCGGATGAAACAAGCCGTCGGGTCATCCCTGGCCATCATCGTGATCAATTCGGCCGCAGGCTTCGGTGCCCACGCCACTGGATTTACCATCGAGTGGCCCAGCGTCCTGTCCTTCGCGGTCCCGGCGATCCTCGGATCCCTCTTCGCTGCCCGGCTCGCCCGCCACCTCAACGACAAGCACATCCGCATCTCATTCGCGGTGCTCATCTTTGCCGTCGCAGCCTGGGTCACTGCGGGCACCGTTACCGCCTGAAGAACCCACCCTGCCGAAACAAAGGAGAACGTCATGGGACTCATCAGCTCCCTAAAGAAGGCCTTCAGCAAGCCCTACAAGAAGGTATCCGTCGCTGAGGCGAAGGAACTCTTGGCCTCCGGTGCCGCCCTGATCGACGTTCGCACCGTCCAGGAATGGCGCTCCGGACGGGCCCCGCAGGCCAAGCATGTCCCCATGGACAGGCTCCACAGCAGCACGACCGGCATCCAGAAGACCGGACCCGTGATAGCCATGTGCCAGTCGGGGGTCCGATCCGCTTCCGCCGCCCGGATGCTCGCTGAAAAGGGCTATGAGGCGTATTCCCTGCGCGGCGGCATGGGCGCCTAGCGCCAGGCCGGCCAACCCGTCCGCTAAGAACAACAGCCGAACCCGTTCGAAGGAGAAGCCCATGGCTGAAATCACTGTCAACGAAGCCGACCAGCGCCGTTCCACGGCCCGGATCCTGGATGTCCGCGAGGACTTTGAAGTTGCCGAAGGCATGATCCCGGGAGCGTTGCATATCCCCATGGGGCAGCTGCAGGCACGACTGTCCGAGCTGGACCCCACAGTGCCCGTGATCGCGGTCTGCCGCAGCGGCAATCGCTCCGCCCGCGTCGCCGAGGCACTGAACGGGGCCGGCTTTGCCGCGGACACCATGGCCGGCGGCATGATCGCCTGGACCCGCGCAGGGCTCCCCACCACCTGACCACGCGACAAAGGGCAGGACCACATATTGGCTTTACCCAGCACCGGAAGGACATGAAGGATTCATGGCAACCATCGACATCACGGAACAGAACTTCGCTGAAACCCTGGAGGACAACGACATCGTCTTCGTTGATTTCTGGGCAGCCTGGTGTGGCCCTTGCCGCATGTTCGCCCCCACCTACGGCGCCGCCGCCGAACGGCACCCGGACATCACGTTCACCAAGGTCGACACTGAAGCCGAACAGGCCCTCGCCGCGGCGGCCAGCATCACCTCCATTCCCACCCTCATGGCGTTCAAGGACAAAACGCTGGTCTTCTCACAGCCCGGAGCACTCAACGCCACAGGACTCGAAGAAGTCATCCAGGCCGTGAAGAACCTGGACATGAACGAACTCCGGGCCCACGCCGCACCGCAACACCCATAACACCCGCAGCCCCAACAGAATGGCACATCCCTCATTGCCGCATACCCCCCGGGGTATTAGAATGAGTAAAGAACAAACACCTAACTTCCCCTCACGAAGGAGAACACCAGATGCTTATCGAGCGTATTTACGACGAGGACCTTGCCCAGGCCAGCTACCTGATCGGCTGCCAGGCCAATGGCACGGCCGTCGTTGTCGACGGCCGCCGCGACATCGCCGTTTACCAGGACTTGGCCGAGAAGAACGGCATGAAGATCGTGGCCGTCACCGAAACCCACATCCACGCCGACTACCTCTCCGGCACCCGCGAACTCGCTGCCGCCACCGGCGCGAAAATCTTCGTCTCCGGTGAAGGCGGGCCGGACTGGCAGTACGAATTCGACGGCGAACGCCTTTACGACGGTGACAAGATCACCGTCGGCAACATCAGCATCCAGGCCGTCCACACCCCGGGACACACCCCGGAGCACCTGTCCTTCCTGGTCACCGACGGCGCATTCAGCGACCAGCCCGGCTACCTGCTCTCCGGCGACTTCGTCTTCTCCGGGGACCTGGGACGCCCCGACCTGCTCGACGAAGCCGCCGGCGGCTTCGACACCCGCTTCGTCGGAGCGAAGCAGTTGTTCGCCAGCCTGCGGGATAAGTTCCTGACCCTGCCGGACTACGTCCAGGTCCACCCGGCCCACGGGGCCGGCAGCGCCTGCGGCAAGGCCCTTGGTGCCATCCCGTCATCGACGGTTGGTTATGAGCGCCTCTACGCCTGGTGGGGTCCCTACCTCGCCGCGAACGATGAGCAGGGCTTCATCGACGAACTCCTCGACGGCCAGCCCGACGCGCATGCGTACTTTGGGCGGATGAAGCGCGAAAACCGTGAAGGCCCGGCCGTCATGGGCGAACGCACCTCGCTGGCCGAGCTGGATCCCGCCGGCGTCGCCAAGAACCTCGCCGAGGACAACGTCACCTTCATCGACACCCGCCCCAATGCGGAAGTTCACGAAGGCACCGTCGCCGGTTCCCTGAACGTTCCGGCCGGCAAGTCGGTGGCCAGCTACGGCGCCTGGATCGTGAACCCCGAAACCGACAAGAACCCGCTGGTGCTCCTGGCCGCTGACCAAGAACAGGCGCAGGAGATGTGGGACCATTTGGTCCGCGTCGGAATCGACAACGTCGCCGGCTACGTCACCAGCATCGAGGGACTCCCCCCGTTCACGCCCAAGCTGATCCAGCCAGCGGACCTGGCCTGCTTCGATGCGGCCATGGTGCTGGACGTCCGCAACCGCACCGAGCACACCGCCGGGCACATCCCCGGATCCCACCAGCTCAGCGGAGGCCGCGTCATATGGCACCTGGACGAACTGCCCACAGAAGGCACCATCGTGACCTACTGCCAGTCCGGGGTCCGGAACTCCGTAGCCGCCAGCGCGCTGCGCCGCGCCGGATACGACGTCGTCGAACTCGACGGCAGCTACGCCGCCTGGACGGCCTGGCAGCAGGCACGCGAAGCCGTGTCCAGCAACTAAACACAAGCAGCATCAGCCCTGGATGAAAGCCTTGGCGGCGGCCCGAAACCCGGCCGCCGCCAAGCTGTGCCCTCCGCCGCCTCGTACTGACACCTGGAGCGTATCCGTGAGATCCGGCAGCACGTCTTCCCCACCGCGTCCCGGACAAAGGGATGCCATCACACTGGGCCTGCGGCAGAACCTGGCCCAGTTCATGCTCCTCGTTGCCGTCAACGCCCTCGTCGGCGGGACCCTCGGCCAGGAGCGCACCGTGCTGCCGCTGCTCGCCGAAAAAGTCTTCCACCTCGACCAGTACACCTCATCCCTGACCTACATTCTGGCGTTCGGGGTGGCGAAAGCCGCCACCAACTACTTCGCCGGAACCCTCTCGGACCGGCACGGCCGCAAACCGGTCCTCGTGGCCGGTTGGCTCATCGCCCTCCCGGTCCCGCTGCTGCTGATCTTCGCGGATTCCTGGGGGTGGATCGTCGCGGCCAACGTGGTGCTGGGCATCAGCCAGGGCCTGACCTGGTCCACCACCGTGATGATGAAAATGGACCTCGTCGGCCCCGGACGCCGCGGCCTGGCAATGGGCCTGAACGAAGCAGCCGGTTACCTCGGCGTCGCAGGCACCGCCCTGGCCACCGGCTACATCGCCTCCACCTACGGACTGCGTCCCGGGCCTTTCCTGCTCGGCGCGGCCTTCATCGCCGTCGGCCTCGGACTCTCGGTCCTGACCGTCCGCGAGACACACCACCACGCCAAAGCCGAAGCCGCCCGGCATGTCCCGGCCCACGCAGGAACCCAGGCCGGGCTGAGCAACCGTGAGGTGTTTACCCTGACGAGCTTCCGGGACAAGTCCCTGTCCTCCGTCAGCCAGGCCGGGATGGTGAACAACCTCAACGACGGCCTGGCGTGGGGACTGTTTCCTGTCCTGTTCGCCGCCGCAGGGCTCGGCATCGAACGCATCGGTGTCCTCGCCGCCGTGTACCCGGCCGTGTGGGGCGCCGGGCAACTGATCACCGGTCCCCTCTCGGACCGGATCGGCCGCAAACCGCTGATCATCGGAGGCATGCTCGTCCAGGCCTTGGCGCTGGGCATGGTCGCCCTCGGGAATGACTTCGGAACCTGGCTGGCAGCCGTCGTCCTGCTCGGTACCGGCACCGCCATGGTCTACCCCACACTGCTAGCAGCGATCGGCGACGTCGCCCACCCCGAATGGCGGGCCCGATCCGTTGGTATCTACCGGCTGTGGCGAGACGGCGGGTTCGCCGTCGGCGCCCTGCTCTCCGGCCTCATCGCCGACGCCTACGGCATCGCGGCAGCCGTCGCCGTCGTCGCCGGCCTGACTGCCCTCTCCGGGCTCATCGTGGCTGCACGGATGCGAAACAGCGACCACCGCGCCCAGGGATGAACGAGTGGAACCCCTTCAAGGACGGATGACCGGGATGCCCAAATCAGTCGGGCCAGCCGTTGTGCATCTGCGCGCTTGTCGTGGAGGAATCGGAGGGTCAGGTCGATGCCCTTGAGCTCATCGAGCCAGCCTTTTGTGTGGGCGAGCTCGCGTTGGGCGATGAGGTTGGTGTTGATCTCGTCGAGGCGGCCGATCATACCAGGGTCCACCTGGAGCAGGGGGCATCGGATGCAGGAGTGTTCGTGTTCACAGGGGGTGGCGTAGGGTCGCCCACAGTTGCCGAGCTCGACTTTGCGCTTATCGAAGTGCTCTTCGAATTCGGCCCATTCAGTTTTGGTCGGGGTCCGGTATTCCCGTGCGGCCCTGGCCGCCCGGGGGCCGGCGAGGTGGGTCTGGTAGTGGCGGATGACGTGTTCCTGGAAGACGGTAACGTAGCCGTGGGTGGTCTGCACGTCCACGTGTCCAGGGAGGGCGGCTGCCGATGTGGATCTGCAGGCCGTGGTTGACGAGGTCGGTGGCGAACAGGCGGCGGAAGTCGTGTGGGGTAGCCGGCATCCGGCCAGCGCCGGGTGCTCTACGGCCGGGACATCGCTGAGTTTGCCGAGTTCTGCGCGCAGCGTCCCGGGATTGATGACCTCGGTGCGTTGCCGGATTGTGCGCTGGAACAGAAACGGCTGCGGCTCACTCGTGATCCGTTCGTACGGGTCACAGCGGGTCGCCAGAGGCGCCCCGCCGGTTCCGGGTGAGGCGGCGGATAATGGTCGCGACCACATGGAACAGCTCGGCGGTCATCGGGATTACGCGTTCACGGTCGGTCTTGGACGGGGCGACCACCAACAGGGCCACAACTTCCCCGTTGGGCCGGGCATGCTGGCGGATGCTCAATTGGGGTAGCTCCAGAAGTTCCTCACAACGCAGCCCGGTGTGCCGCAAGGCCTCAACGGTTGCCCACTGCCAGAACGCGCCGTCCTCGGTGAACGTGACGTTAAGTTTCTGTCCGGTCGACTCATCGAGCACCCGCACCCGAATGTTGGCATGGCCGGGACGCTGTGCATGCCGGGCGTCACCGACGGTGAACAGCCTTCGATAGTTCTTCGCTCCGATCGTCAGTGCCTGGTAGGGTTCGGCATCGGTCGCTGCGTTCAGGAGGTCATGCAGGTGGTCCCGGCGGGCGGTCACAGCGGCCACGAAAGCAGGAAGGAGCGGTTGAAGCAGGCGTATTCGGCCATCCATGCGTTCCTTGCCTCGGCGTTTCGTTTTCGCCTGTGACCTGGTTTCCCTCCTGCCAATGGGGCAGGGAAACCCATCGGGCCCAGCGTTCGGGTTCCTGGGCTGCCCAGCCCTGGATATCGACGTAGAAGGCCCGGATTGTCGTCAGAACTGCGTCCGCGCTCAGACGCGGCTGCCCGTCGCCGCGGATCTCCAGGACGGCCCTCCAGCTCTCATAATCTTCCGGCGCGAGGGCGAGATCCGCCTGTGCGGGGTTGACCTTCCGGACCCCGGTCCAGAACTTTCCGCACAGGTCCGCTGCGATATCCCGCAGAGTCGAATAGTCGATGTCATGGCTGCGGCGCGTCAGGTAAGCCACGAACAGTGCGTGAATGTCCGGGTCGGTGACGTTGTGCCGGTCAACAAGCTCTGCAGGCGTCATCGCCGGGGCACGCTTCGCTCCGCGCAACGTGGCAGGAACGTGCGCGGGGAAGTGACCGGACTCGGCCATCACCTGCCAGGCGAGGTGACCGACGTAGGACTCGTAGCCGGCGCCCCCAGCCGCCCTCGCGGGTGGCAATCGCATAATGAAGCAGCGCTTCCGCGCTCAGATCGGCGAAAGCGATGCCCTGGGTCGTCAGCGCGGCGGCAACATCGAAGCGGGCGAACCGCTTGAAATGCCCCGAGGCTTCGTGCCCGTCGACCAACGCCAGAAACCGCTCCAGATCCGGATCGTTCTGCGCAACCTCGAAAAGTTCGTGATAGCGCACGAAGCTGTTGACCCGGAACGCCGCCAAAGGCGGCCGGATCACTCGCAGGCCGCACGGCAGCACGGCAGCAGGAGCGAATGGCCCAGCTCCCCGTCCAGACGAAGATCCCCTGTAGTCAGTTCCCGGATCCGGCGGTCCCCGTCGTTCAGACCCGATGCCACCCATCGTTGCTGCCATGACCGGCCCGGGTGCCCCTCGAGGTAGCCAAGCAGCCACCTCAAACCCGCGCGGCGCAGCGAGCACCTCGGTTGGGACCGCGGCCAGATCTTATCGACCAGACCGCTGATCGTCTCGAGAGTCGCTGTATCCAGGTCTCCTTGCGGGCGCGGCCGGACCGCTGGCAGGGTTGCCGGGGCAGGGTTGCCGGGGCAGGCGTGATGACGCTGCGGATCTGCGTTCTCCGGCCGATGCCGGCTCGAGGCGCCGCTGTTCCGGATGCGTGAGTCCTTTAACCACCGGACACGACCGTGAAGTCGTCCGCGTCATAGCCGGGCGTCAGCGTCGGCTCCGGCCGCTGTGCGGCAAAGTGCTCCTGTACCTTTTGCAAGACCTCGTCAATCCGCGGCCGCAGATACGGTGCAATGTCAGATTCGGGTCGGTCACCACCCGGTCGATTGTTGTGTGCCGCAGATCATGCAGCGACCAGTCCGTTCCCAGCGCCGTGTTCGCGGGCTGAAGGACCCTGCGCGCCGCGTGGTCATTCAACGGTCGCGGCTTCCCATGCAGGGCCCGCCAGATCGGCTCGCCCGGTCCAGGGGTGCTGTGCTCATGGAAATATGCCGCCAAATGTTGCAAGGACTCCGGAGAGGCGGGCACCGGTTCCAGGGTCCGGGACCCTTTTGAAACCACCCAGACGCGCTGCCTGGCCCAGTCCACCTGGTCACGCCGGACACCGAGAAGCTCGCTCGCCCGGGCACCCGTGGACAGGTACAGGCTCACGAGCGCCCGGTCCCGGCTTGTCCGTAATGCACCGATCAGCTCGTCAACCAGATCATCCGGCGATCTGACCCCTCGAGCAGCTTCAGCCGCATTTCGTCCACGATGACCACCTCTCCGGAAAGCCTGGGTTCAGTCTCCCCGAAGTTCAGTCAACAGGCCCGAGCACATGTTCGGCGCCAATGCGTGTCGCTGATCTTCGACGCCGACGCGCGCAGTGACTCGATGCTTAGTTCGCGCTCTTCCGCATCGATTCTGTGCTCCAGCGTCACGATGCTCAGGCCGGCCACGACTTCGCCGCGCCGGTTGAAGACGGGTGCCGGGTTCGCGTGCTCATGATTTTCCTTCTTCGGTGAGAATGGTGATGGCGATTTTGCCGCGCACGTCTCCGGCTTCGAGATGGCGCATGGCATCCGGAACCTCATCGAGCGTGTACGTCCTGTCGATGCTCGGCGTCATCTGGCGGGTCTCGATGAGAGGGGTGAGCCGTTCGAGGTCGCTGGCGCGTTCCTTGGAAGCGAGCATGGTCAGGCGTTGATGTACGAACAGGGACACCAATGGTGCCCGCAGGCTCCGGCCGAAGCCGCCCGTCCACCTGCCGCCTTCCTCACCTCCGACGATGACGGCCGTTCCGGTGGGCGTGAGGGCGCGCCGCAGCCGTGAAAGCGGCGGGTTCCCTCCGATGTCCAGGATCAGGTCGTAATGACGCGTTCCGTCGGCGAAGTCATCCTGCGTGTAGTCCAAGACATGGTCGGCGCCGAGGGAACGCACCAGATCGGTCTTCGCGGTGCTGCTTACGCCGGTGACCTCCGCTCCGAGGGCCTTGGCCAGCTGCACGGCGTAGGAACCGACGCCGCCCGAGGCGCCCAGGATCAGCACCTTCTGCCCACGCTCCGCCCGCCCGGCGTCATGCAGGGCCTGGAGGGCGGTACCGGCCGAGATCGGAACCACCGCCGCCTGCTCGAATGACAGGTTCGCCGGCTTGTGGCCGAGCTTGTCCTCCCGCGCCGCGGCGTACTCGGCGAACGAGCCCCGGGCCATCCCGTACACCTCATCCCCCACGGCGAACCGGGACACCGCGGATCCGACGGCGGCGACCGTGCCGGCGACGTCGAACCCGGGCACCGGATTCTTCGGCGCACGGAATCCGAACCCCATGACGCGCATGAGGTAGGGGCGGCCCGTCATCATGTGCCACGTCCCGCGGTCCATGCCTGCAGCGTGCACGCGGACCAGCACTTCGTTCTCAGCGATCTCGGGCCGCGCGATCCTGCCGCGTCGGAGGACGTCGACGGGGCCGTATCCGTCCTGAACGATGGCCTGCATCGTGTCGGCGGTTGCCGTGTTGTCCGCGGACTTCGCGCTTCTGGGATTCGTCATGTCGGTACCTTCCAGTCAGTTTGCCGTACTAAGTACGTTTAATGTATCGTACTTAGTACGAACGGTCTATGGCCCGAACGAAACTCTGGAGTCTGGATGCCTGCACGAACGAACGAGAGCCGCCCCCGGCTCAGCCGGGCGCTGGTGCTGCGCGCCGCCGTCGCGATCGCCGATGCCGGCGGCATTGGATCCTTGACGATGCGCTCGCTGGCCAACGCGCTCGAGGCCAAGCCAATGTCGATCTACCACCACGTTGCCAACAAGGACGAGGTCCTCGACGGCATCGTGGACATCGTCTTCAGCGAGATCGAACTGCCCACAGTCGGCGGCGATTGGCAATCCGAGATGCGACGGCGGGCCGCCTCCGCCCGTGAAGCGATGCGGCGTCACCCCTGGGCGATCGGTCTCGTGGAGACGCGAACAAGCCCCGGCCCGGCGACGCTGAAGCACCACGACGCCGTCATCGGCACCCTGCGTGAGGCGGGCTTCTCGGTGGAGATGACCGCACACGCCTTTGCCTTGATGGACGCTTACGTGTATGGGTTCGCCCTCTCCGAAGCCACACTGCCCATCAACGGCCCCGAGACCGTCACCGAAGTCGCCGAGCAGATGATGGATCGGTATTCCGCCGAGGACTACCCGCACCTCGCCGAGTTCTCGATTGAGCACATCATGAAACCCGGCTACGACTACGGTGCGGAGTTTAACTTCGGGCTTGACCTGGTTCTCGAAGGCCTGGCGAGGTCGCTTCAGCACGCCGGTGGAGCCCGCCACACCTGACCGCTCGCGAACGTGATCCTCGACTACCGATCACCAAAACCATCATCGACCACGGCGGGGATACCTTCTCCAGTCCCTCGTGGCAGTGGCCGCTCAACCACTCACGGACCCGCTACGAAGCCGGGTGCGTGAACGGGATCCGGTCGAACGACATGACGCTCTCTGAACCCTCCGGATTGACGGTGACTTTGAGCCAGTCCTTTGCATTGTTGGAGCCATCCACAGTGACTCGCGTCAGGTTCTTCGCCGCTGTGGCCTGACCGTAGAAGGATAGCCACGCAGAGCCAGCCGCGAGGGGGTGGTCCTGGTTGTAAACGTGGCTGTCGCCGTTGATCAGATAGACGGGACCGCTGAACGAGTTCGATTCCTCGATCAAGGTCTGCACCAGGGTCCTGTAAGCACCGAAATCAGCCTGGGACGGAGCCGCGATTGTCGGGTCGAACATGTCGGCCTGAGTCATCACGACGACGGCCCGGTCACCGCGGTTCTGCGCCTTCCGGAACGTGGCCTTCAACTCCTCGATATCCGCTCGGGTCCGCTGCTGGACCTCATTCAGTTGGGCGGCAGTGGGCTGAGTTTGGCCGAGTCCGGTCCAAGGCAGCATCGAGTTGTTGCTGCCCGGAATGTTGACGGCCGTGAAGGCGACCTCATGCTTGCGGAAGCTGACGTTCTCCGGGAAGCCTTCCTTGGCCTGCGACTTCACCTTCATGGGTGCACCGAGTGTGAACCCGGCCTTGGGGAAGAAGAGTTCCCGAACCTTGGCTAGTCTTTCCAAGGGGTTGTAGGCTCCGTTGTTCGAGCGGTGGCAGTCTGCCCACTCGTTGTCGCCCGGGGTGTAGACGAGCGGTGCGGTGAAGCTGTCAAAGTTCTTCCTGATGGCTTCGAAGTACTGGTCAGAGCACTGGGAAGATCCATTCTTGATGTCGCCGGCGTGTGCGACAAAGCTCAGTTCCTTGTGCGCGTTGAGGTCCTCAATGTAGGACGGGAACGCCTGGATTTCAGCGTCACCGTAGGGCACGTCGCCGATCACTCCGAAGCTGAAGCCATTGGTGTTGCCCTGGTGCCCGTCGCCGCTAAACTGACCTGCGTCGTTGCCGTTGTTGGCCGCCAGCGCGGGCGGAGCCAGCAACGTGGTCGACAGCAGGACGGCCCCGGCCGTTGCGATCGCGAATCTTGTCATTGAACGCATGAAAACTCTCCTCGTCGTTGGTCTCTGAATCCCCGGACGAGGCTATTGGCACGAACTGAACTCCAAGAGTCGGCGACATGAATCTTCGCTGCCAGAATCCCGCCCGGCTTCGGTCGGTGCTGTCAGAATCACCCCTTCCCAGACGCGTCGTGCCCTCCACCGAGGCGGGCCACGGATGCATGGATTTTGAGGGAAGGCATACTGTGAACATGAAATTCACCACCACCATTCAAGGCAGCGGCAACAAAGCGGGCATTAAGATTCCTGAGGACATCGTCAACGCACTCAATGCCGGCAGGCGGCCGCCGGTAGTCGTGACCATCAACGGCCAAAGCTACCGCAGCAGCATCGCGGTGATGGGCGGCCACAACATGGTGGGGGTCAGCGCGGCCAACCGGGAACTGACCGGCACGTCGGCCGGAGACACTGTTGAGGTCGACGTCGAATTGGACACACAGCCGCGGGTCATCAATGTTCCCGAAGACCTCGCCGCCGCCCTGGATGCCGAACCCGAGGCGAAAGCGTTCTACGCGACGCTCAACTACAGCAGCCAGCGGCGATACGTGGAGCCGATCGCGGATGCAAAAACGGAAGACACGCGCTCACGCCGGATCACCAAGGTGGTGGCCGACCTCAAGACAGGCAAGAAGTAGGCCGGCCGAAGCGGCCGGAGTTCTGTCCTGCGCCAAGGGCTCCGATCCAACCGGCGCATGCCACTTCCCTCAGGCTGGGCGCGCAGGGTGGTAGTGCGGGCGCCCGGCCGGTCGGTAGACCTGAATCGTCACGCCCTTCGTGTCGGCTCGCGAATCAACCAGGTCGAGCGCGACGTCCAAGCCCGTTTCGGGGAACAGCCGTGTGCCCTGACCCAAGACCACCGGGACAATCAGCAGCGTGAGCTCGTCGACTAACTCGTGCTCGAGCAACCACCGGACCAGGGCTCCGCTGCCGTGCACCTGCAGCTCACCTCCTGGCTGGGCCTTCAATTCGCCGACGGCCGCCGCAAGGTCGCCCGAGAGGACGGTCGTGCCCGCCCAGTGCGGATCGGTTATCGTGTTCGATGCAACGTACTTGGGTGCCTTGTTCAACGCCACACCGATCGGGTGTGCGCGCATCTGCTCGTTCGAGCCCCACGTGTCCGCGAAGATCTCATAGGTTCGCCGGCCAAACAAGAAAGCATCGGCGCGCCGGAACGTCTGGGTGATAAACGCCCCGGTCTCGTCATCGAAGACCCCCATGGCCCACCCGTCGCGCTCGAACCCGTCTCTGCGCTCATCATCGGTCGCGTGGCCGTTTCCTTGCACCACTCCGTCAACGGTGATCTGCGTCATTGTCGTCAGTTTCATTGCCGCCGCTCTGTTCCCTCGGAGACGCTTCATCGGCGATCCCGGACCTTGCTCCGAAACTCTGCCCGAAACCGAGCCATACCGCTAGCCTTGGGCACCTCCCGCGGAGGTCGCGGTCAAGGGCGGGCTACCGAATAACGCACATGGACTGCTCCCTAGCCTTAGATGACCACCTCCGGGTCAAGCAGCATCAGTGGGCGGTTAAGCCTTCCCCAGCTCAAAGCGATTCGCACCAGACGCTCGTCACTGGCGCCGTCGGCCGAGGACACAGAACTCGTTCCCTTCGGGGTCGGCCAACACGACCCAAGATTGCTCACCCTGGCCGATATCGACACGCTTTGCGCCATGAGCCACGAGACGAGCCACCTCGGCGTCCTGGTCATCCGGCCTGAAGTCCAGATGCAGTCGGCTCTTGCCCTTCTTGGGCTCATCGAGCCGGACGAAGTCCAACCCCGGCAGGCGATCCGGCTCGGCGCGGATCTCGAATTCGTCATTGGAGGAGTGGACCACCATCCAGCCGAGCGCCTCGGCCCACCATTGCCCCAAGGTCATCGGATCGAGCGAGTGGACGATCACCTGTTCCCATTCCAAGGTCATCAGCCCAGCCTATTGGTCAGGAGCCGGGCCGGGGACAATGACACGAGCAGCACACCAACTGTCCCGGCCGAGGAATACGAGCTGGGAGCTAGGTGTGGGACACACGGAACACTCACCTGCATGTTGAGGACCCGCGCGGACCTATCGACGGAACCTCTTAGTTTCTTGTCTAATAGTTGCGAAACATCACTCGATAGAGTCCAGCCGCGGCCTCGCCAACCCAGCCTTATCTCATGGAGGATTCAACCGTTGAAAACGCTGTTTCCCGCCTACCGGGTCTCCGATCGGGAGGCTTCCCTGACCTTCTACTCCATCCTCGGCTACCAGGTCCTGAGCACCGTCGAACTCGATGGTGAGTCGACTCTCTCCCTGCTCAAGCTTCCCGAGGAGCCGGCTGTCTCTTTGGAACTGGTCCATCGCCCGGCTGCCGGACCGGTGGACCCCGGCGGCTTCGAGCACCTTGCGGTGCAGGTGGACAATCTAGGGGCAACCTTGGACCGGTTGACCATCGCGGGCCTGAAACCGGGGCCGGTGGTTCGACA
This sequence comes from Arthrobacter sp. P1_B11, assembly GCF_056406715.1. Taxonomy (NCBI): domain Bacteria; kingdom Bacillati; phylum Actinomycetota; class Actinomycetes; order Micrococcales; family Micrococcaceae; genus Arthrobacter; species Arthrobacter sp. P1_B11. The sequence goes on along the minus strand of NZ_JBFTZQ010000009.1, from coordinate 47,646 downwards.
CGGTGACGCCGACGGGCCGCCGTTTACGGCGATTCTCACTGACCCCGACGGATACGAAATCGAGCTGGTCGAGTGGCCTCCCGGACACGCGGACGGCATCACGGAGGCAGACGTCGTCACTGGCTGACATGGAAGCGTCCCACTTCGTTGAACCCGCGACACTTCACTTAGGCACTTCCCAAGCACGGTTTCAGTCCGTTTGTGGTCGGTGATGAGTGCTGCTGCAAGGCTGCGCGCGGCCCACTTACCGCCCACCATGGGCTGATTTTGGTCAAACCGCCACGGTTCGACCGCCAAAAACAGGAATGACCGACAGCGGTCATGTGAATCGCAGCGACAAATGTCACCCCCGGCCGCCCGTTAGCCGATCGGCCAACGGACAGACAGTGGCGTCTCGCCACTGGAGCTAATAGCTCCGCTTTGGTAGCTTTCAACGCATGGCCATCAAATTTGAGAATGTGGGTATCGCTGTTCGCGACATCGAAGCAGCAATCGCCTTTTTCACCGATCTCGGTCTTACACTCGTCGGCCGTGACACGGTCAAGGGCGAGTGGACCGATACTGCCGTTGGACTTGATGGAAACCATGCCAACATCGCGATGCTCCAGACCCCAGATGGTCATGGTCGACTCGAGCTCTTCGAATACATCCATCCCGAGGCGATCGAGTCGAACCCGACTCGGCCCAACGACATTGGCATGCACCGCGTGGCCTTCTCGGTAGACGACATCGATAAGGCCCTCGAGGTAGCTGCAAAGCACGGATGCCATCCGCTACGCGGTGTGGCGACCTATAAGGACGTCTATAAACTCACGTACCTCCGCGGCCCCAGCGGAATCCTCGTGATGCTCGCCCAGGAACTGAAGAAAGACTGACACCCGAATCGGCCCAATTGGCCTGTATTGCCAGGCCTCAGGGTCCAGAGACTGTCCGGTGAAGGACGGGCTTGCGGACACTCACTCGGTCTCCTCGTTGCCGGGCAGGCACCCCACGTGAGACGGCCCCAACCCGGTATCAGGGCGATGTGAATCAGAGCTGGCCAGTGGCCTTCCGTACCAGCTCCGCGATGACCTTCTCGTCGGCCGATGAGAGCTCGGTGATGGCGTATGACGTGGGCCACATTGTGCCATCGTCGAGCTGTGCCGGCCCGAAGAACGTGAGGTTGCCGTAGCGAGCCTTGAACCTCGCGCGCTCCTGGTAGAACAGCACGGGCTTGCCGTCCGCGTTGGCATAGGCGGGGCTGCCGTAGAGCAGCTTCGGGGCCAGCGACGGGGCGACCCCCATGACGATCGAGTGAATGCGCTCAGCGTTTTTCTTGTCCGGCTCGTCAAGTGAGGCGATCTTGTCGAGAACCGACTGTAAGGCCTCGGCGGCGCTCTGCCGCTCCTTTAGCTCCTTGGCGCGCTGCTTCATTGCGGCCCGCTCCTCGGGGGTGAACTTGGACCCAGAACCTTTCGACTCAGCCATGCGCCCATTCTTGCAGGCGAGGGTGAGCCCAGCGCTCCGTAGCGTCGTTCCGCAGGGCTGCGTGTCACGCTTGGCGTCGCCTAGGGGGATGGGTCTGCGAGCGGTGTGTACGGTACTGATATGGCTTCTCCGCAGACGCTAAGCGAGGCCGAGCGCCGCGTCGTCGCGATTTGGGCCGCAGACTGCGCTGAGCGAGTCCTGGCTTTATTTGAGGCAGAGGCACCGGCAGATGGTCGCCCCCGCGACGCCATCGCCCGAGCCCGGGCCTTCGCTCGCGGTGAGCGCAGTGCCGCCGAAGAGATCCGCCGGCGGTTTGTTGCGGGCCGTGCCGCACGCGAGGTGAATAGCCCTGCTGCGGTGGCTGCCGCCCGGTCTGCCACGCAAGCCGCATCCGTCGCCCACATGGGCGCGCACGCCTTGGGGGCAGCAGCGTATGCCGCGAAAGCGGCCGGACTGGCAGCGCCCGATCGGCCCCAGACGGTCGACGACGAGGTCCACTGGCAACTCGAGCACATGACTGCCGAAGCCCGGTCCGCGCTTCGGCGCTTGCCACCGCTGGGTGGGAATTCCGCCGGCCCGCTGGGGTCAGGACTTCTCGCGTCCGGAATCCTCGCCTCGATTATCCGCGCGATCCAGGCCGATTTGGCTCGCCCTGACCAGTCTGCCTCCTCCAGCTGAATCCGCCGCCCGTAAGCCGGTCGATCACCGTACTGTTGGTGCCCGGTGGCCGAACCTTTAGCGGGCAGCGGCAGCGGCAGCGGCACCACCGTCACAGCAGAACCTGGCGATGACAAGGGCGGTGCCAGCAAGGCGTCCCAACCAGATGACGACAAGGGCGGTGCCAGCAAGGCGTCCCAACCAGATGACGACAAGGGCGGTGCCAGCAAGGCGTCCCAACCAGATGATGACAAGGGCGGTGCCAGCAAGGCGACGGAACCGGGAGATGACAGCGGCGGCCATGGCGGCCACGGTACGGACCTCCCCGCATATGAAACGCACCCCAGAGGGCTGGCTGCTAGAGCCGCTAGAGGCCGGGGCGCAGTGGGGACGAGCCGTCGGGGCGGCTATGCGTCAGGGCGACCCACGAGGTCCAGTCAGCGGGGTTCGCCGACGGCCGCCCCAGCAGGAAGCCCTGTCCGGCTGTCACGCCCGCTTCGATGACTGCGTCGAGTTCGGCCTGCGTTTCAATTCCTTCGGCGACCAGCACCGCTCCTGTTTCACGGGCCAGTCCGCGCACCGCGGCGGCGGCCTCCCCGGCCTGACCGTGAACCAACCCACTGATGAAATCCCGGTCAAGTTTGATGATGTCCGGACGGATTTCGCGGATGCGCAGGATGGAACGGTCCTCACTGGAGAAGTCCATGGACAAGCTCGCGCCGTTGCGGCGAAGCAGATCCAGGGCGACGCTAATGGCTTCCCAGTCTTCCCCTGCACGCTGCCCTTCGCTGTCATGCCCGGTGAAATCGATGACCATCCTCTCCGGCGGCAGGGCGGATGTGAGCAGCAGGTATTGGACCCTGGGATCGGTGATGGCGGCCGGGCTGAGGTTGGCGGCGATGAACAGCGGGGAAGGGATCTCCTGCCCGGCAGTGATCGCACTTTCAAGGGCTGCTATTTCCAGGTCCATGCCGAGGCCGAGGGCAGCTGCGTCCCGGAACCAGGTGGCAGCGCGGGAGCCGTCGGTGCTGACGAATCGTGCCAGTGCCTCGAACCCGAGGACGTTTCCGCTGGGCAGTCTTCGGATGGGCTGCAGGGCCGTCAGCACCATCCGATTCTCCAACACGTCTTCAATCCGGTGTATCCGGCCGGCATCCAAGGAGCCCTGGTCAAGGTCATGGGTGCCGAACGGGAACGCCGTCTCGGCGGAGCCCTCCCCCGGGCGGGGTGCGGTCGCGTCCTCGGCCGCACCCGTCAGGCTTCTGGTCAGGATCAGATGTTCCAGCAACGCCCGCTCAGGGTGTCCCGGGTAGGCGGCGAGGCGTTCACGCAGCTGGCTTCTGGCCCACTCGCCTTCAGGATCCGGATCCTCCAGCACATGGCGGATGACCTCCGCCACCTGCCTTTGCAGACCACTGCCAAGACCCCTTGGCCGTGATCCTGGCCCGCCCGGATCCGGTACGGGTGACGCGCCAGGAGTCGGCGGGAAGGTGAACTCGTCGTTCGACATCGGCTATTTTCCTTGCTCCGGTGTTCGTACCGCTGCTGACTGGTGTTCCGGATCCGTGGAGGCCACCGGGTGTGATGACAATACCGTCAACAGTAGGCAAGATGCGCCCTAGGCGGTGCACGGCTTCACTGGTCTCCTGCTCTGCCGCGGCCGGCTCAAGGTCGTCGGCAACGAGCAGGATCGCAGCAACCTGGCGACTTTGGGCTTGCGGGCTACAGTCGGCACCGCCGTCGAGGGGGTCGACCTCGTACCAGCGTTCATCGAGCAAGCGACAGCACGATTTCCTGGTATCCCGTTCCGTGTGGCATCACTAACCAGCCACACGCCATACCCCCGGATACTCATGGCCCATTAAAGAGGCCGTTCAGATGCTCGCTGCGGCAGGTTTCGAAGTCGTCTCATATGAAAACCGAACTGGCCATCGACCTCATGCCGGCATTGCCGCACGCCTGCATAAGCGCCTGACGGCAATGAGCACAGTGAAGCAACAAGCCGCTATAGATGGGAGAGACTAGCCTAGGCCTGCCGGCGGTACACGGCTTCGACCACTTGGTACGGATCACGTTCGGGCACCAGGTTGTTCATGGTGATCCGTCCGCTGTTGCCGTCGCCGGGCTCGATGTGGATCTCCCAGCCCCAGTCAGGCCCGGACGGGGCGGCGTACCAGCCGGTCAGCCTGACCACGCCGTCGTCGCCGATTTCCCCGGCAAAGTTCATCCATTCCGGCCCGGAGTGGAAGGAATCAACCCACACCGCTGCCGCACCAGGTCCGGAGGCAGGGCCGGAGCCCAGGAGCAGCAGTCCGCTCTGCGGCTTGTCCTCATGCGACCACGTGTACTCGATGGTCACGAACTCCCGGGCGGTCACGGTGACGGTCGCAGTCGCCACGGATTCCTGGAACTCATCCGTGGGCATGATGCGCAGCCGGTTGTGGCCCTGCCAGGTGCCCACGAACGGGGCCATGGTTTCGGTAATCGTCATACCGGCAGTCTGGCCGGGATGCGCCGGCGCCGCCAGTAAGCGCACGCCTTTAGTTACGCGTGTCCTGCGTTGACACAAAACGACGCTTCGCCCCAGTCGTCCGCCAGTCAGCCCGGCCGGCGGTCGCCGGTCAGGCCGTGTTCGTAGGCGAAGATGACGGCGTGCACGCGGTCGCGCAGCCCGAGCTTCATCAGGATGCGGCCCACGTGGGTTTTCACCGTTGATTCGGTCACGAACATTCGTGCCCCGATCTCCGTGTTGGTAAGTCCTCCGGCGATGGCCGAGAAAATTTCCAGTTCCCTCGGTGTCAGGGCCGCGACGGCTTCGTCATCCCCGGAGGAGGGACCGGAGGGAAGCCTTTGGCTGAAGAGGTCCAGCATGCGGCGGCTGACCCTGGAGGAAATGGCGGCGTCTCCTCCGGCGACGGCTCTGATGGACGCGAGCAGCTCAGCTGGTCCCACATCCTTGAGCAGAAAACCACTGGCACCGGCCCGGAGCGCCGCGAAGGCATACTCGTCGAGATCGAAGGTCGTGAGGACAATGACGCGAGACTGCGGGCAGTCCTGGGCGATTAGCTCGGTCGCGGCGATGCCGTCAGTGTCCGGCATCCGCACATCCATCAGCACCACGTCCGGTGACAGGGTCCGACACATGTCGATTCCAGTCCTGCCGTCAGCGGCTTCGCCAACGACTTCCACCCCGTCCTGGGCATCCAGCACCATGCGGAATCCCATTCGGACAAGGGTCTGGTCATCAACGAGCAGTACTCGGATCGGGCGCGCGGGCGGGGTGGTCACCGTTTCCATGGGGCTCTCTTCTGCGGCGGGAACCCTGCGGTCACGGACCATCCTCCGCCGGCCAGAGGACCTGCCTGCACCGTGCCGCCATACAGTGCGACGCGCTCACGCATGCCCACGATGCCATGCCCGGCACGTTCGGCAGGAACGCCCCCTGGTTGCCCGTCGTCCGTCACCGAGACCATAATCGCCTCGGCGCTGAACTGCATGCCAACCGTGATCTCTGTGGCGCCTCTCGCGTACTTAAGCGCATTGGTGAGCCCTTCCTGGATGACCCGGTAGATGACCAGCTGTATCCCGGGATCGGCCGGAGGAACACCGGCCGACTGCAGGACCACGGGAAGGCCCGTAGAACGAAAAAGCTCTACCAGCGCCTGGACGTCCCCCACCCCGGGCGCAGGCGCTACTGCGCCCGCGGACTCCCCCTTGTCGCCTTCGTTCAGAACTCCGAGCATCCGGCGCATGTCCGCCACTGCAACGCGGCCCGTCTCGGCGACCTGGCGCATGGCTTGCACGGCGCGGGCAGGATCGGTAGGGGCGATCTCTGCCGAACCATGGGCCAGGGAAATCATCACTGCCAGCCCGTGCGAGACGATGTCGTGCATCTCCCGGGCGATCGCGTTGCGCTCAGCGGCAGCGGCAATGCTGGCCAGGTGCTCCCGTTCACGCATCAGCCGGTCGGCGCGGTCCACGAGGGCGGCCACGTAGCCGCGGCGCGTGCGTACGTTCAGGCCGGCCAACGCCGCGATCACGAGTAAGACGATCGCCTGGCCGGCTTGGCCAAGGTCCACCGTCGACCCGGGGAGGAGGACCGCGGCGAGAAGGAGGATCCCGCCGGTCCCCAGCAGGCCAAGGACGGCGCCCCGCACTGACCGGTAGACGGCGACGGCGTACAGCGCCATGGCTGTCGCCATCGCCGCGAAACTTGCCGGAACCGCGAAGGTGGCGAGCATGATCCCTGCCGTGGCGGCCAACGAAAAGATGGGAGTTCGACGGCGGATCAGCAGCGCAGTGCCCGAACCCAGAACAGCGAGCACTGGGAGCAGAAACCCCTGGCCCCCGTCGGTCGCGCCGACGTGAAAGGCGACAGCTGCCACCAGGGCCGGCACTGTGTACGAGGCAGCGACCAGGACGTCTGTGGTTCGCGGGCGAGAACGCCATCCGCCTCGCAAAATCGGTTCGTTCGACGGAACCGGCTCCGTCAAAGCCACTTCCGGCACCGCTGCCCGACGCTCAGCGTCCCCCGTCCCGGTCATGCTCCGGACTCTACCCGGCGTGGAGTGCATAAGGGTCCTTCGGTCTTCACTTAAGTAGGTGCTGTGTACCGCTGTGGCTGAACACAGGTGGCCGGTGATGCAGCCCGCCGTCGAAAACTAGTGGAGTGCAAGGACCAGGTAGAGGGCTGCGAGCGCAGCTGTGGTGGGGGTCATGACGAGGCGTTCGGGTTTGCTGCGGGAGATCCCGTTCATGAGGACGCCGAGGGCGAAGTATGCCGTCATCACCCACATGGTGATGGAAGTAAAGGATTCGCTGACCAACGCCGGGACGAGGCCGGCCTTGGCCAGCGCGGCATAGGCGAAGAGAGCATACACGCCTAGGGATACCGCGCTCCCGATTCTGAGGTTGGTCGGGAGGACACGGTGTTGTCCGCCCCAGGCCATCCTCCCGAGCGGAGCCCCGGCGATAAGCGCGCCCTGGAAGATGGTCAGGCCGGCCAGAAGCACGCAGGCGAGTATTGCGGGTGCTGCGATGGTGATCATTATTTCCCCCTGAGTGCGCGGATGTGGTGGTTCCTCCACTTGCTGACCCCTCGGCGTCGCGCCCTGTGCTCGTGGCTGTGGCTGTGGCTGTGGCGGGCATATTCGCGAAAGCGGAGAATCATCGCAACCGCCATCAGCGGGATCATTGTTGCATGGCTGAGAGACATCATCGTCCCGGCTGTCCTAGTCCGAAGAAGGTAGGGACCCGGCGTCATGTCATCCGCCCCTGTGCCCGGCGGCGGACAAGGGTTCCTATGATCGCCGGCAGGGAACCGGCGAGAATGGCGAGGAGCAGGCCGAGCGCGAGCAAGACAGGAACCCGGGCAGGCGTTCCTCCGGCCGGAAGCTTCAGATGCGCCGTGGGATAGTCGATCATCTTCGCCGCGGACAGCGCCGTGGCACGGTCGGTATGCCGCGCCAAGTATTCGAGCGCGCCGTCGAATCCGAACATTCCGTCGGTGCCCCGGAGAGCATCGACGGGCACGTTGCGGGATGCAGCCCAGTCCCTCAACTGCGGGTCGATACCCCGGTCCCCCACCGCCCCGGGAGCAATGACCCTGTCCACCGGAGGTGCCTGCCGTTCCGGGACAGTCAGCAGAACCAACCCGTGTTTGGTGGTGACCGTGTTCGTGGCGCCGACGGCCACCGCCCGGGCGGCGAAGGACATGTTGTAGACCTCGAATGCGCTGGCGACGTCAATTTCGCCTACTCCATTGAAGAGCCCGACGCCGATCGTCGGCCGGAACCACGGAATGAGGGCGTTGAGTCCGACGGGAATGTCCCCGGCGTCGAAGGACTGGACGGGTATCTCAGCTGCCGCCCCGGTGGACCAGCCCGGGTAGTCCACCAGCCGGCCAACCCGGTCGGCCTCCTCAGCCCCCGCCAGATCCTCCATGACTTTCAGCGCGCCCGGGATACCGGACGTAACACCGGCAGTGGTGGTGATCATGCCGTCCTGAACGTACCGCAGACCTCCCGTCCATTGGACCTCCGGATGACTCTTCTTCAGAGCACCCAGACGTGACCAATGGCTTGTCGCCCTTCGGCCGCTCAAGAGGCCGGTCTCGGCCAGTACGCTCGATCCGTTGCAGACGCCCAGGATGCGGGTACCCCGACCTGATTGCTCCACGATCCACTCCCGCATTGCGGTTTCCTCTGGCCCCTCCGGGGCACCGACGGCCGGGACAACGACGACGTCGGGCTGCCGGGCCCTGCCCGATGTAATGTCCTCGAACGTGTACGTGGGCACTATCGCCGGACCTCCGTCAATTGGCGCAGGGGCAGACTGCGCTGCGACTGTGTAGACGGAGAAATTCGGGGAGCTGGCAAACACTTCGTAGGGAGCCAGAACGTCGCTGCCCACGGTGCCCGACGAGCCCAGGACAACGGCCACAACCATCGCGCCGGAGAATGAGGGACGATTCGCAGGGAGTTCGTTCAGGCCTTGAATGGGCGGCGCGACGTGGCTTTCTGCCTCCGCCACCCCTCCGCCGGCGACTGCCAGCACGACTACCGTGAGGAGGGACAACCCGACCGAGAGGGCGGCGTACATAACGCGTTTTGAACGGGAAACCATGGATGAGTCTCGATTCCGGGGAAGGTGTGGGGCCGCCAACCTGTGTGGCTGGTTGCTCTTTCACGCTACGGATCCCCGCCTTCACAGGCGTCAGCCGACGGGACATTCCCCAGCCGGTACAACCTGTACCCAGGTACTACGCGTGGCAGCCCGACGAACCCGCCGGCGGCGGAACCGCCCACCTCCGACGGCGGGTTCTGCCGGCAGCGCCATGACTAGAGCACGGCAGACAAGAACGCCCGGGTCCGCTCATGCTGCGGGTTGCCAATGACGGCCTCTGCGGGACCTTCCTCAATGATCCGGCCGCCGTGCATGAACACCACGCGATCGGCCACGTCCCGCGCGAATCCCATTTCGTGCGTCACGACGATCATGGTCATTCCCGTTCGGGCCAGGTCCTTCATGACCCTGAGCACCTCGCCCACCAGCTCAGGATCCAGCGCCGACGTCGGCTCATCGAACAGCATCAGTTTCGGTTGCATGCAGAGCGCCCGGGCGATCGCCACGCGCTGCTGCTGCCCGCCCGAGAGGTGCCGCGGGTAGGCATCCGCTTTCTCCGACAGGCCTACCTTTTCCACCAAATCCAGTGCTCGACGGCGGACATCCGCCTTGCGCTGCTTGAGCACCCTGAGCGGGGCTTCCATGAGGTTTTCCAGCACGGTCATGTGCGGGAAAAGGTTGAAGTGCTGGAAAACCATCCCGATATCGGTGCGGTCGGCGCAGATTTCGTTGTGGGACTGTTCGTGGAGCTTGTCGCCCTTGATCCGGTAGCCCACCGCCCTGTCCGCGACCCACAGCAGGCCGCCGTCGATCTTCTCCAGGTGGTTCACGCAGCGGAGGAAGGTGCTTTTCCCGGAGCCGGAGGCGCCGATGAGGCAGACCACTTCGCCGCTTTGGACGTGCAGGTCGATGCCCTTGAGGACCTCGTTGTCCCCGAAGCTTTTTCGTACGCCTTCCGCGCGTACCAGCGGGAGCCGCTCCGGTGACGATGGCAGGGGCATGGTTGTGTTGATGGTCATGATTGCCCGGCCTTTCCTGAGCCTTGAGCGGAGTGAACGGTGAAGAATTTGCGCAGCCGCGCAGCTGCGGTCGGCGGGGCGGACCGGGATGTGCCCCGCGCGAAATGCCGCTCCAAGTAACCTTGGCCCACCGAAAACACCGTGGTGACGATGATGTACCAGATGCTGGCTACCAGGAGCAGAGGGACCACCTGCAGATTCTTCGAATAGATGATCTGGGCTGAGTACAGGAGCTCGGGGACTGCCAGCACACTGACCAGCGAAGTCATCTTGAGCATGCCAATGAACTCGTTGCCCGTGGGCGGGATGATGACGCGCATGGCCTGCGGCAGGATCACCCGGGTGAGGGTCTGGATGCGGGACATGCCGAGGGCACCCGCCGCCTCGCCTTGGCCTTGGTCGATAGACTGGATTCCTGCCCGCACGATCTCCGACATGTAGGCGGCCTCGTTGAGGCCCAGGCCAAGGACCGCCGCGGCGAGGGGTGTGATGATCTGGTTGGCGTCCAGGCTCACGCCCGGGATGCCGAAGGTGATCTCCGGATACAGCGCCGACAAGTTGAACCAGAACAACAGCTGCACCAGGACAGGCGTGCCGCGGAAGATCGTCACGTAGGCGCTTGCCGAGGCCTTGACCACCGGGTTTGCCGAGAGCTGCATGACCGCAAGCACTACGCCCAACCCAACGCCGGCTGCCATGCAAACCACCGTCAGAAACAGCGTGATACCGATCCCGTTGATGATGGCGACGTCGCGGAAATACAGGGCCACTTTGTCCCAGCCGAAACGGGGATTGCTTACCGCTGAAACAAGCAGCAAGACGACGACGGCGGCGACCGCGGTACCAGCCACCCATCGCCACGGGTGCCTGGCTGACACCACGGTGAACTGTCCGCGGGTGGTCCCCACCTTGGGGAGACTCATCAGGCTGCTCATTTCACTCCGCTCGCGTCCACGGCGTCAGCGCTGATGGTCACGGAGTCCGGGATGCCGTACTTCGTGTTGATCGCCTTATAGGTTTCGCCTGCGATCAGCGCCCTGACGGCCGCAACTATTGCTTTGGTCAGAGCCGAACCCTTCGGCATGGCGATACCGACCGGGGTCGGTTCGAAGTCCTGATTGCTGGCGAGCTCGAAGGCACCGCCGGAAAGCTTGCTTGCGTAGCTCATGCCGACAAGACCTGACAGGACGCTGTCTACGCGCCCGGAGATGAGGGCCAGGTTGGCTTCGTTCTGGGAGGGAAAGAGCTGAATGTCGATCGGCGCCTTGCCAGCGTCGACGCACTGCTTGGAAAACGCCGGAAGGGTCTCGATCCCCTGTGTGGTTCCCTTTTCGCCGCCCACCTTGGTGCCGCACAGCTTCATAGCGTCGAGGGCCAATTTCTTGGGATTGCCCGTCTTGACCGCGAGGCCGGAGCCACTGCTTTGGTAGGAGGCGAAATCGGCGTTCAGCTTGCGCTCGGCCGTGACGTTGAAGCCCGAGATGCCGACGTCGTACTTGTTCGAGCTCACGCCCGGGAGGATGGTGTCAAAGGTCGCCGGAACCATTTTCGCTTCGAGTCCCAGCGTCTCGCCAACGGCTTTCGCAAAGTCTGCGTCCCAGCCGACAACCGTCTTGCTGTCAGCCGCGTAGAACTCATATGGGGAGAAGGTGGGGTCCGTGCCAACCACCAGTGTGCCTTTGGTCTTGACGTCCGCGGGCAAGAGATTCGCTGCGGCCTGGTTGAACGGCGCCGCTGGAATGGCTGCGTCTTTGCCGGGAATGGAATTGACCGCGGCTTCTTTGCCGGCGTCGAGTGAAGCAGTGGTGCAGCCGGTGAGCCCGACGGCGGCCGCCAGTAGGAGGGTGCCTATGGAGATGTATCTAGGACGGTTCATGATTGCCTTCCGGATAGGTTGTTCCGTGGTCAACGGCGATGTTGACCACTGTGGTGCCGACATTGACGAGAGCGGGATGCCGAACGATTGCAACTACCCCGTCAATGGGTGCAAAGAAGTCTTGTGAGGGCCGGTCGAGTTCTTCAACCGAGTGAACCCGGGCCACGAGGTCGCCAGCCCTGACCTTCTGGCCAAGGTCGACTACCGGTTCGAAGAGGCCGGCCATCGTGGAATGGACCGGGGATTGTGCGGTGAGTTCAACCCACCGGATCGGGGCTTCGGCGTCGGACGAACCGCCGGCGGAGGATGCGTCCTTGAGTACTCCCCAGTGGCCAAGCAGCGAGCGAAGTCCCGTCCTGGCCCTGTTGAGGATCGGCAAGGATACGGTTCCCCTGCCACCGAGTTCGGTCGAGATCATCGGTACGCCCGCCTGGTCGGCGGCGCCGCTGATGGAGCCTGCCTTCAGCATGGGCTTCACCACCACCGAATATGGGGGGTTGAACGCGGCGACGGCCGCTGTCTTCTCGGCCCATAGCTCCGGCGTCGGTCCCTGGTAGACGAACGCGGACGGAACATATTCGGAGGCGATGCCCCCTGAGTGGATGTCCATGACGAAGTCCGCCATGGGGATGAGTTCCCCGGCGATAAGCGAGGCGATCTGCTCCGCGGGTCCGCCGTCGGCGCGGCCCGGGAGGGCGCGGTTGAGATTGACCTTGTCCACGCTGGAAACGCGGCGTCCTTCGCGGACGGCTGCAATGTTGAGGGCGGGCAGAATGATCAATCTCCCGGTGACGTCGTCCGGGTGCAGGGAACGGATGAGCTCCTGGAGCAGGATCTGGCCTTCATATTCGTCACCGTGCGTGCCGGCGATCAGGAGGACCGTGGGGCCGTCTCCGCCGCTCAGGACGGCGATGGGCGAGGGGATGACTGCAGCGTCATTTTCGTTGTCCGAATGCTCAATCTCCAGGTAGCCCAACTGTTTGCCGGCGGCGGCAAAATCGATGCCGCGTATGCGGGGAATGTGCAGGCTCATTAGGCAACTTTCGTCGGGGTTGGTAGGATTGGATTCACTGTATACAGTGAATCCTGTGATGTAAAGCACGTAGGATTAAATGAGTTTTGATACCGGTGAGGGGATGAGGCGAATGGCTGCGCAAGCTGCCAAGGGGATGCGGCCGCTGAGCGAGCACGTCTACGACAGGATCAGCAATGAGATCGTCAATGGCGTGGTCGAACCTGGCGCTCCTCTGGTCCAGGAACAACTGGCTGAAGAATATGGTGTTTCCCGCACCCCGGTCCGCGATGCGCTGAACCGCTTGGTCCATGAAGGACTCGCCACCCTGGTCCCGGGGGCCGGCTTTTTCGCGACCACACTGACCCGCTCAGCCGTCGAGGAAGTTTACGAAGTCCGCAAGGCTCTTGAGGTTATGGCAATCAGGCAATGCGGTGCCAGGTACACGGACCTTCAGCTTGCGCGGCTTGAGTTGCTCATCGCGGAGGGCGCGGCAAGCGCCGATCCAGAGGAACTGTTTACCGCCACGCGGGCGTTCCACTTGGGCCTGGCGGCACCGGCGCCCAACGGGTTTCTGCTGAAAACACTCGAATCCGTGTGGGATAACCCGGTTCAGCGGCTCATCAGCCGCTCGTATCCTCTGGATGAGGCCAAGCTTGAGCGCGTGGCAGGCGCCCACCGGGAGATCCTGGCTGCGGCCCGCGCAAACGACCTCGAAACACTGATCCCCTTGTTGGATCTGTGTCACGAGAAAGACTGACCGGGAAGTACATTCCAGCCTCAGTTATAGCTGCTTCGATGGGGTGACCCTGCAGAGGTGGGCCTGGCTAGTTCCCGGCGATCTCCGCGTAGAGCTTCTGGACCCGGGCCTTGATGTCGTCCCGGACAAGGCGCATCCGTTCCATTCCTTCAATGCCGCGTTCGGAGGGTTCGTCTGTTTCCCAGACCTCAAAGCGGGTACCGTCGCGGGGTTCGAGCTTCGCCTCGGTTCCCAGCACCACCACCACGTCGACGGCGTCCAGCATCTCGTCCGCGACCGGCTTGGGGTGTTCGCCGGTGATGTCGACGCCGAGTTCGGTTAGGGACTCCACGGCCTGCGGGTTAAGGGACTTGCCGGGCTTGGTGCCTGCCGAGTAGACGCTGACGGCCCCGTTGGCGAGCTGGTTCATCAGGCCGGCGGCGAGCTGGGATTTGCCGCCGTTCTTGCTGCAGACGAAGAGGACGGCAGGGGTCTTGTGTGTACCGGGTGTTTCAGGGGTCATGAGTGCGTTGTTTCCTTTGTGTGTGAGTCGACCAAGTGGGTGGAACGGGTTTGCGTCAGTTGATGCCGGAGCGGCCGTGGGTCAGGCCGGTGGGGAAACCGACCAGCACCGGTTCGGGTGTGCCGCAGCAGCCGCTCTCCACGGAGGCCGCTCCTAACATTGTCCCAGTGGCGGGGACGTCACAGCTGGCGCCGGCATCGGTGGAGCAGACGCCGGTCTCGGGGAGTTCGAGGTGGACGGTGTCCGCGGCTTCGCGGTCCCCGGCGAGGGCGGCCACGACGGAGCGGACCTGTTCATAGCCGGTGGCCAGCAGGAAGGTCGGTGCCCGTCCGTAGGACTTCATGCCCACCATGTAGAAGTCCTTCTCCGGGTGGGCCAGGACCTTGGCGCCGTGCGGAGGGACTGTGCCGCAGGAGTGGAATTCGGGGTCGATCAGGGGGCCCAACTCCACCGGAGCCTCGACGGCAGGGTCCAGGTTGAGCCGGAGTTCGCGCAGGATGTCCAGGTCCGGGCGGAAGCCGGTGCAGGGCACCACGATGTCGGCGTCGAGGGTGCGGCCGTCAACGGCTTCGACGGTCACGCCGGAATCCAGTGTTTTGAGGGAAGCGATGCCGAAGCCGGTGTGCAGTTCGATTGTTCCGGCCTCCACGAGCCGCCGGACCCGGCCGCCGAGCTGGCCGCGTGCGGGAAGCCCGTCGGCGTCACCGCCGCCGTAGACCTTCGACGCGGACTGGCCCCGGAGCGCCCACAGGATCGTGGTGTCCGGCTCCTCCTTCGCGAGGTCGGCCAGGCTGATGAGGGTGTTCGCGGCGGAGTGCCCGGCGCCAACCACCAGGACTCGGCGCCCCGTGAAGGCGGCGCGGTCGCGGCCGGTGACGTCGGGAAGCGGCGCGGAGATCCGGCCCGCTGCGGCGTTCTCGCCGATGGCAGGCAGGCCGGACGTGCCCAGCGGATTGCGGCGGGACCAGGTTCCGGAGGCATCGATGACAGCAGCCACGGCGTGGTCGCGCGTTTCGCCGTCGGCGTGGTCGACCCGGACGGTGAAGGGTGTGGTGTCACGGTTGCGGGCGTGGGTCTTGTCCAGGCCCTGCCGTGTCACAGCGACGACGCGCGCGCCGGTTTGCAGCCGGGAGGCGATCTCCGGCAGCGCGGCGACGGGCTCGAGGTAGTTGTCGATGAGTTCGCCGCCGTACGGCAGGGCGGTGGGCCGGGGTGATTCCCAGCCGGACGCTTCCAGCAGGCGGAGGGCGGCGGCGTCGAGGTTGTACCGCCATGGTGAAAACAGCCTGATGTGGCGCCACTGCTCGATGGCCGCGCCCGCCGTCGGTCCCGCCTCGAAGACCAGCGGCTCCAGGCCGCGCTCCAGCAGGTGGGCCGCAGCGGCCAGGCCCACCGGGCCGGCGCCGATCACTGCAACGGGAAGGCTGTTTGTCGAATCCATGCTGTCCTCTTTCGTTCAGCGGGTGTGGCGGTTCAAGTACGGGCGGGGCCCGCCGGTCCCATCGCTTGAAGGGACCGGCAGGCAGCGGGGCGTCAGCAGCAGTCCTGATCGTCGTCGCAGCAACCCGAGTCGCCGCCGCAGCATCCGGTGGTCATTCAGCTCACCTCCTCCCCTTGTCCGGGTTTCAGGCGTGGGTGGGTTCCTCCACCAAGGCCGCGGCGATACTGTCCGCGTCGTCCCGGGCCGGTTACTTGGCAGCTGGGATGAGGGACTCGATCAGGCCCTCGATGCGGGTCTTGATCTCGTCACGGATCGGACGGACGGCGTCGACGCCCTGGCCGGCCGGGTCTTCCAGCACCCAGTCCTCGTAGCGTTTGCCCGGGAAGTACGGGCATTCATCCCCGCAGCCCATGGTGATCACGACGTCCGATTCCTTCACGGCCTCGGTGGTGAGGACCTTCGGGACCTCGGCGGACATGTCGATGCCCGCCTCGGCCATAGCCTCGACGGCGGCGGGGTTGATCTTGTCTGCAGGCTGGGATCCGGCGGAACGGACCTCGATGGCCCCCTTGGAGAGGCTGGTCAGGAAGGCGGCGGCCATCTGGGAACGGCCGGCATTGTGCACGCACACGAAGAGGACGGAGGGCTTCTTGGCGGATTCGGTGCTCACTGTTTCTCCTGGAATCAGTTAGGGATGGGCGAGAGGGTCTGCTTGAGGTCGTCACGCCCGAAGCCTTTGCGTCGCTCATAAGATATTGATGTTGATCGATATATGGAGTATCGGACAATAGATTGATGATTGTCAATATTCACGGCGAAGCGGGTTTATTGCCGGTCCTGCCCGCCAGAGTTCGCCGTTCTGTGCCGGAGACCGCCCGGGGCTAGGCGGCGTGCATCCGGGGTGCCAGGTCGCTAATGCGGTGGGAGAGGTCGGCGAAGGCGTTCTCGAAGGCTTCCTCAGTGTTGAGCCGCAGCGGATCCGGCACCGACCAGTGGACGCCGCCGAGGCCGGTAAGTTCCTCGTGGGCGTTGTCGCACACGGTCACGACGAAGTCCCCGTCACCGGCCACCTGGTCCAGCCTCCGCGGGGAACGCTTTGCGATGGTGAGCCCATGCCGGCCTGCGACGTCGATGGCTCCCTGAGCGATGCTGTCCGCGGGGTGCGTTCCCGCCGAGGCCGATGGGATTCCACTGACCTGCGGCCAGAGGGCGGCGGCCAACTGGGACCGGGCGCTGTTCCGGGTGCAGACGAACAGCACACGCCTGGCGCCGTGTTCAACACCGGGCGCGAGGCCTTCCAGTGCACCGGCGGCAAGCCGGATATAGCTGCGGCGCCTGTCGGCCTCCGAGCGGTGGCGGGTTGCCAGGCCCGCTCCTTCCAGGGTGCGCAAATGGTGGGAAAGCAGGTTCGAGGGCATCCCCAGCTCAGCCTGCAGTTCCGTCGGAGAGACGTCCCCCAGGGTCAGCAGGTCGACGATGCGCAGCCGCGCAGGATCCGCGAGGGCCGCATGCTTGGCCACCCGCGCCTGAAAAGCATCCACTGACTCAGTCTTCATTGACTCAATTTTGACTGAGTTAATTTCATCGGTCAAGCTTGGTGCCATGACTTCAAACCAGCCGCCGTTGTGGCGCCGCGCCGTCGCCGAACTGCTTGGCACGAGCTTGCTCGTGATGATCGTCGTGGGCTCGGGGATCGCGGCGCAGCAGCTCTCCCCCAATGACGTGGGCCTGCAGCTGCTGCAGAACAGCACCGCCACCGTGCTCGGTTTGACCGTGCTGATCCTGATGTTCGGGCCCGTGAGTGGGGCGCACTTCAATCCAGTGGTCTCACTCGTGGACTGGATCCTGGGCCGGCGCAGCGGCTCGGGACTGACTCTGCCGGAGTTCGGCACCTATGTGGTTGCACAGACGCTGGGTGCGATCAGCGGCAGCGTCCTCGCGAATGCCATGTTTGAGGTGGGGACCTCCATCTCCTTCAAGGACCGCGCCACCGGCGGGCATCTGCTCGGGGAAGTTGTGGCGACCGCCGGGCTCATTTTGCTGATCTTCACACTTGCCGCCACGAAGCGGGGCGTTCTTGCCGCGCCGGCGGTGGGCGCCTACATCGGGGCCGCATATTGGTTCACATCCTCGACGTCGTTCGCGAACCCCGCGGTGACAGTCGGCCGCATCTTCAGCGACACCTTCGCCGGCATCGCACCGGCCTCCGTGCCAGGCTTCGTCGTCGCGCAGCTCATTGGCGCGGCAGCAGGCCTGGGCCTCCTGCTCCTCCTGTTCCCCTCGGCAGCCCGCACCGCCGACGACGTCGTACTTCCGCACGAAGCAGAAAAGACCAGCCCCTAGCCCTGGCCGCGGCAGGCATGCGGCCTGCTCCAGGATCTCTACATTGATGAACGTCTATATTGGCGCATAATGGGGTACATGAACTTGCTGCCCATTCTCGAGCCGGCCACGGATGAATGCTGCGCGCCGGCATCGGCGCCGGCCCTGGGCCCTGAAGACGCCAAGCAACAGGCCGTGGTCTTCAAGGCGCTGGCCGACCCGAACCGGCTCCGGCTGCTCTCCATCATCAAGGCCTCATCCTCCGGGGCGACCTGCGTGTGTGACCTGACCGATCCGCTGGACCTGAGCCAGCCCACCGTGTCCCACCACCTGAAGGTCCTGGTCGAAGCCGGACTGCTGCACCGCGAAAAGCGCGGCACCTGGGCCTACTTCTCCCTTGCCCCCGGCGCCCTGGACGACGTCGCCGGCATCCTCGCAAAGCTATGACCTTGCCCGTGGCGATCCGGGCCATGGAACCAGCCGACTCGCCGGACGTACGCCGCTCCCCGGCCCTCTGAACGAGGCACGGGGCCGGTTCCCTCCCACCTACCGCTGATTTCTTGCCTGGTGTCAGGTCACCGGGTCGATGCGGCGTACCTCGATCGGCCACAGTTTGGCCTCTCCGAATTTGCCGGCAATTTCCACGGCGCGGTCCATGTCCACGCAGTCGACGATGTAGTAGCCGGCCACGATTTCCTTCGATTCGATGAACGGACCGTCGGTCACAGAGCGCCTGCCGCCGTCCATTCTTACGAACTTCGCCTCTTCATCGAGTTCATGGGCTTCCACGAACTCTCCGGAGGCTCTGAGTTCCTTTTGCAAAGCGGGCACTTGTTCTAGCTGTATTCAGATGACGACGGGGACCCGGCAGTAGTCTCCGCCAGGCGTTTGGTAAGGTAGCGCCGCTCGACCTCGGACGGTGCGAGTTCCCGGGCCCGCTGATATTCGCGGCCGGCCTCTGTCTTTCGGCCAAGGCGCCGCAGGAGATCGGCTTTCGCGGCGGGCAGAAGGTAGTAGCCCTCCAGCGACCGTGTCAGGTCAAGCTGGTCGATAAGGGCAAGCCCTGCCTCCGGTCCTTGGGACATCGCGACGGCGACGGCACGGTTGAGCTCGATGACCGGTGACGGTGCAATCTGCGCCAGGTGGTCATAGAGCAAGGCCACCTGGCCGAAGTCTGTTGTGCCGGAACTGCTGGCTGTCATGTGGCAGGCAGCAATGGCCGCCTGGATGCGGTAACTTCCGGGCTGGGAACGGCGTGAAATGGCCATTTGATCGGCGGCCGCCAGCAGCGCCACAGCCTCTGCAACCGCGGCCCTATCCCATGATTGGCGGTCCTGCTCCTCCAGCGTCACCAAGTCCCCTGCGGCGTCTGTTCGCGTCCTTCGCCTGGCATGGTGGAACAGCATGAGCGCCAGGAGACCCAGAGCTTCTGGTTCTTGTGGGGACCCGTCGAGCAACGCAGCCAGCAACCGGGTCAGGCGAATCGCTTCCCGGACAAGCGGCTCGCGGATTAAGGAGTTGCTGCCGGTGGCCGAATAGCCTTCGTTGAACATCAGATACAGCACGGCCAGGATCCCGGCCGTGCGTTCGGATATCAGCTCCGGCGGCGGCACGCGATACGGGATGCCTGCATCCCGTATCTTGGCACGGGCCCTGACGAGCCTTTTCGACATCGTGGCTTCGGAGACAAGGAACGCGCGCGCGATCTCACCGGTCGTCAGTCCCGCGACGGTGCGCAAGGTCAACGCCACCCGGGCATCGAGCGGGAGGGCAGGGTGGCAACAGGTGTAAATCAGCCGCAACCGGTCGTCGTCGGCCGCCGGATCGCTCTCGGCCTCGCCTTCCAGCCCTTCGAGCGCAGTGAGAATAGCGAGCTCACGCACCGCCCTCTTTTCGCTGGCCGCACTCCGCATCCGGTCGATCGCCCTGTTCCTGGCAACGGTTGTCAGCCACGCCGCGGGGTTCCTCGGAATGCCGCGCATCGGCCAGTCAACCAGGGCGCGCGCGAACGCATCCTGGACACAATCCTCGGCCAGGCTCCAGTCGCCCGTCACGCGAATGAGGGTTGCGGTGATTCGCGCGGTCTCCAGCGCGGAGGCGGTTTCGATGGCGGTCTGCACGTCGGAGGGCTCTGGCACCACTTCATCCCTCCCTCGATCATCAGTACAGGCCACCAGGCGGATGGCTACTCCCCGAGCGGCCACACCGGCCTGATCTCGATCTTGCCAAATCTTGCCATGGGGTGTTTGGACGCCACCTCGATAGCCTCATCGAGATCGGTACAGGCGATGATGTCATAGCCCGCGATCCATTCCTTCGTCTCGGCGAACGGCCCGTCCGAGACGACCACTTCGCCCGCGCGCACCGTGACGGTGGTTGCGTCCTCGACAGGGCGCAGCCTGTCACCGTGACGGCTGACGCCCCTGGCCTCCATTTCGGCCCCCCATTCGACGATGTTGTCCTCCGCTGCCACATATTTCGGCGCTGTGGGATCGCTACAGATAAACAGCATGTACTCCACGATGACTCCTTCTTTAGAGGTTGATACACCAGTACGACGACCGGGATGTCGCCAAAAGGACAGTGGGTGAGAAATTCTTTTGAGGTCGGCACGGGTCGTGTCGCCATCCCCCTCTCAGAGGCGGGGGTCCAGGTCAGCGGCGTAGAACTGTCTCACGCGATGATCGCCCGTCTACGTGAGAAGGTCGGAGAGGACCAGATTCCCGTTGTTCAGGGCGACATGACCGAGGCAGCGGCGGGCGAAAACTTCTCGCTTGCCTACTGGTGTTCAACACCATCGCCAACCTCTTGACACAGGACGAACAGATCCGGTGTTTCCAGAACGCTGCCCGTCATCTTGCACCTGGCGGGCGCTTCGTCATTGAGCTCTGGGTGCCACAACTGCGTTCGCTGCCACCCGGACACGGCGGGACAGTCGAGGTGAGTCAGCCCGGGTATCTCCTGGTCGATACCTATGACGTGCTGCACCAGCACGTCATCTCGCACGTGCGGTTCGGCCCAGAACTATCGGATGGGCGGGATGCACGGATCGGACGGACACCACACCGGTACATCTGGCCCAGCGAGCTCGATCTCATGGCGCGGCTACCGGGTTTGAACTGGAATCCAGGTGGGCGGGCTGGGACCGCAGCGACTTCACCGCGGAGTCTTCCAGTCACGTGTCTGTATACCGGCTCTCCGCACGCTGAGGGTCCCTACCGGGAGTGGTGTTCGCGTACGCGGTCGAGCCACTCCGTGGTCAGCGCCTTGATGAGGCCGGGCTGTTCGTGCGGCAACGCATGGCCGGCGCGGTCGAGCACGGCGAATGTGGCCCGCGGATAGTGCTCGAGCAGATCCCATTGGCTGGCGTATCCCACCGTGGAGTCCTGGCGCCCGGCGACTATAAGGACGGGGCAGGGGTACGGTGGGCCCTCCTCAGGACTGGTGCTGAGCCGCCAATGTTGGCCGATCCGCTCGAGGCCGGCTTCGTCGACCAAACCAAGGGCGGGGACCACGTACTCCTTGTATCGCTCCAGCGTGGCCTGCGTCTGCACGACGAAGTAGTCGCGGAACACACTCTC
Source organism: Arthrobacter sp. P1_B11 (assembly GCF_056406715.1). Lineage (NCBI taxonomy): Bacteria > Bacillati > Actinomycetota > Actinomycetes > Micrococcales > Micrococcaceae > Arthrobacter > Arthrobacter sp. P1_B11. The sequence continues at coordinate 26,385 of NZ_JBFTZQ010000009.1, read as the reverse complement.
CTCGGCCGGGCCGAGCGTCCGGCCCGGATCCACCGAGGCGTTCAAGACCTGGTGCGCAGGCAAATCCCTCACGTTCTCGCCCAGCGGACAGATCAGCGCGAGCCCTGCCACCTGCTCCGGGCGCCTGCCGGCGATGGCTCGGGCATAGTACGCGCCTGCGGAATGGCCCATGAGCCGGAACTGCCCGGCACCGACCACACCATCGACGAACGCGAGCAAGAGGTCCAGAACGTCCTCGGCGCTATTGAGCGTGACCGACGCCGGCGTCTGCCCCATGCCCGGCAGGTCCGGGTAAATGCGCCGAAAATTGGATAGCCCGCCAAATATCGGCTCCATGGCACCGACCATCTCCCGGTGATCCACGCCCGCACCATGCAGCATCAGGACCGGAACCCCGTCACCGTGCTCGACATAATGGACTGGTATTTCACGTGCTTTGTACTCCACAAAGTCAGCTTAATCCGGGCCCTTCGCTAAAGGGCGTCGTTGGGTCAGACCGGGAAACCGCTTCCGCCCCGCCGTTGGTAGTCTTTAGCCGACTATCGCCTTTCACCAGACATCACTTGAGGTGCGAACCATGACCGCGACGACACGCCCTCCGGGCACCGTCCTTCTTGCCGGTGCCACCGGCGATCTCGGCGGGCGGATCCTGCGGAATCTGGTCGACCTTGGCGCCACCGTTCGCGTCCTGACACGACAAGAGACCAGCACGGCGCGGATTGCAGAGCTACGCGCCGTGGGCGCCGAGGTGATTCAGGCGGATTACGACGATCCGGACGGGCTCCGAAGGGCCTGCACGGATGTTGACTGCGTGGTCTCTGCGATCAACGGTCTCGACAGCGCAATCCTTGGTTCCCAGTCGCGCTTGCTGGAGGCGGCGGCCGCGGTGGGTTCGCGTCGCTTCATCCCTTCCGACTTCTCCATCGATTACCGTGGTATCCGGCCTCGAAGCAACCGGAACTTACAGCTCCGCAGAGACTTCGCACGGGAACTGGACGCGACCGAAATCCGGGCCACATCCATCCTTAGCGGCGCCTTCACCGACATGCTCTCCGGGCAGGCACCAATGATCCTGCTCTCCCTGCACCGTGTGCTCTTTTGGTCCGACCCCGACCAGGTGCTCGATTTCACTACCAAGGACGACACGGCCACCTACACTGCCGCCGCCGCCCTCGACGAGCGGGCGCCCCGTGTCCTCCAGATCGCCGGGGACCAGGTCACGGCAAGGACCTTGGCATCGACGATGACCGACCTGACCGGCACACAATTCCGGCTCCTCTACGCGGGCAGTTTTGGTTCCCTGACTACTATGAGCCGGGCAGTCAGAGCCCTCATGCCGGCCTCTACCGAGCCGTTCCCGCCGTGGCAGGGCATGCAGTACTTCGCCAGCATGTTCAGCGGTGACGCGAATCTGCGTCACATCAACAACGACCGGTACGGCAGCCGGAGATGGACGACCGCCCGGGACGTCCTGGAGCAGCACCGTCAGCAGGGTTGACCGGACCCGAGGCGCGCTGGGCCAAGGGTCCTGGTAGTCCTGGTTCAAGCAGTCACGCCGATCCTGAACCGGACTGCACCTTCACCCGCTGGTCCCCGGCGCGCGTAAGTCCACCGGGACTCCCTGGCGTAGGCCGATAGAGTAGGTTCAGAATTGGTCGGGGGGACCACATGAATTCACGCCATTGCCTTGTTATCGAAGACGACCAGGACATCCGTGACCTGCTCTGCATGATCCTTACCGGAATGGGGTTCGTCGTTCACGCCGAAACCACCGGCACGGGAGGACTCCGGGCAGCCGGAACACTGGACCTAGCCCTCATCACGCTGGATCTGGGCCTTCCGGACCTCAGCGGCCTGGACGCGGCGCGTGGCCTGCGGACACTCTCGAAGGCACCGATCCTCATGATCACCGCGTGGGCAGAACCTGGTGATGAGATCGACGGCATGGCTGCCGGCGCAGACGCGTACCTCGCCAAACCCTTCCGCCCTCACATGCTCAGAGAACTGGTACAGCGGCTCTGCCCACCAGAGCACCACGATGCCCCGCCGTCGCGAGCCGAAGACACCGCCACGGGATCACCGGCCTAGGTTAGGGGCACACTTGGTGTCATGGCTGATTCTGAAGCAGTGACAACTCAGCGTTCGACGGTTGAGGATTGGACGCGCGCATTGGCGGAATCCGCCGGTTCGCCGGGCGGCGGGGCCGGGGCGGGATTGATGCTTGCCATCGCCGCGTCACTGACATCGATGGTGGCCGGATATACGGAAGCTGAGGAGCACCAGCGCGGGGAACTCGCCAATGTTCACGCGCGGGCGCGCTCACTCCGGGAAGTCGCCCTTCGACTGGCCGATGACGACGCGTCAGCCTCTAAAGCTTTCGGCGCCGCGTTTCGGCTGGAACTGGGGCCGGAACGCGAGGACGCCATACACCGGGCATCCGTCGTCGCCGCCAAGGCATCTGCCGTGCTCGGCAAGCGAGCCATCGATGCCATCGGAGATCTGGGGTGGCTTGCTTCCAACGGTAACCCGGCGCTTATCGCCGATATCGTCGTCGCGTTCGGTGCCCTGAGGGCAGCGGTGACAGGGGCGCGCACAAACGTGAGTTTCGATCTCGCGGCGCTCACCTCCGCGGGCTCCACCCTCGAGGAGGTTCGGGAACAGCACCCGGCCCTGTGGGAGACCGTCGAGCACCTCAACGCCGCGCTCGATCGGATAGACGGGCTGACCGCCGAGATAGACCACAGGGCCGCTCCCACCGACGCCGTCTGACGCGGCGCACGCCCGGGCGTCTGGCCCGACGGCGTGACAGAGCCGGACGACGTCGTAGCTGAAGTGGTTTCCGATCACGCAGTTGTTGGCCCCGGCGACACGCCGCAGGAAGTGGTTGGAACCCATCAGGTTCTCCGTGACAAGGCGGTGCCTGCCACTGCTGCGGACACCGTGAAGGCGCGTAGGACACTCCGGCGGCTTATCTCCGGGGTGGGTTTCATGTGTCTCTTGGAATTGGTGACGAGAGGACCCGAGGTTCCCCGACTGAGCGTGCGAGAGCTTGGGAGAGGCACGAACGCCAAGGATGGTCTGCGGGGCGCACAACATGCGGCGTTTTGCCAAAATGTGCCAAAACGATTTGTCGTCAGTTGTGGCTTACTGTATGGCGGCTTCCATAGCCTCGTCAAGGGTCCACAAGATTTCAAATGTGATGCTTGACACGCATCCACCGCGGGCCCTAATCTGATGCCAAGTCGATTTGGCAAAACGGTTTTTCACTGAGACTTGAAGTTTCCAAGCCACCACCCCAACCGTAGATTCCGTTCAAAAGAAAGGGAGTCGACAGCGATGTCCTCTCGAACCACGATTTCCCGGATCACCGCCATTGGCGGCCTGTCCACCGCGGTGCTTCTGGCAGCAACCGCCTGCGGCGCGGGGGGCCCGGCAGCGACGTCGGGTAGCGCCACGAGCACCGTCAACGTCCTCGTCGAGGCCGGCGGCCACGCCGAACTGACAGGCGTCGCCGAACAGTGCAAGAAAGATACAGGCGTTAGCGCCAACTTCGTCGAACTGCCTTATGACGGCATGTTCAACAGGCTCTCAAGCGAGTTCTCCTCCGGCAACGTCTCCTTCGACGTCGCCGCGCTCGACTCCGTCTGGCTTCCCAGCTTCAAGGACGCGGTCCAGCCCATTGACGAGCTCTTCACCGACGAGGCGAAAAAGGACATCTTCCCCGCGCTCGTGAAGGAAGCGAACGTGGACGGGCACTTTATCGGCATGCCGGCCTGGACCAACGCGGAAATCATCCTGTACCGCAAGGACCTGTTCGACGATGCCAAGAACAAGGCCGACTTCAAGGCCAAGTACGGTTACGACCTCGCCGCTCCGACCACGTGGAAGCAATACCAGGACATCTCCGAATTCTTCACGAAGGACGGCATGTACGGCACTGACGTGAAGGGCGGTGTCGAAACCGAATGGCTGGCCCACGTCCTCCAGGCCGGTTCCCCGATGGTCCTCGATGAGAACAACAACGTCGTGATCGACAACGCCGCGCACAAGGACGCGCTCGACTTCTATACCAGCCTGGTCAAGTCCGCCCCTCCCGGCGCCGCTCAGGTCGACTGGGCAGCAGCGCAGAACCTGTTCAACCAGGGCAAGACCGCGATGACCCGGTTCTGGGCCCACGCCTACCGCCAGATCCCCAAGGATTCCCCGGTCGCGGGCAAGGTCGGCGCCGCTCCCATGATCGGCGGCTCCGCCGGCGTTGCCGGTGTTCCAGGCCCTTGGTACCTCTCCGTGCCCAAGGCAACCAAGAACAGCGACGCTGCCAAGAAATTCATCAAGTGCGCCTATGACCACAACGACCTGGGCATCGAATCCAGCCTCGGCCTGGCCTCCCGCATCTCGGCCTTCGAGAAGTACCAGGACAAGGCCGGCTACGAGAGCTTCAAGCCGCTCATCGAGACCCTCAAGGGCCAGGCAACGGCCACGCGCCCTGCCACGGCCAAATGGCAGCAGATCGTGGACACCGCCTTGGTTCCCATGCTGCAGAAAGCCGTAGCCGGAGGCGACTCCGCCACTCTCCTGGCCGCAGCGAAAAAGCAGATCCAGGACCTCCTCAAGTAAGATTCCGCGGCCGGCGCTCGAACACAAGTGCCGGCCGCGGCCCCAACCATCGGAAGAGAAAACCGTGCGTATCTCCGATCGCCGCTTCGCCCTGTACCTTATGGCGCCGGCGGCCCTGTTCCTGGCAGTATTTGTGGCCTACCCGCTGTTCCGCCTAGTGGCAGACAGCCTCTTCAAGATCTCCCCGATCGCCGGGGGCCCCCGCGACTTCGTCGGCTTGGACAACTATGTCCGTGCCTTCGCCTCCGAAGCATTCGTGGGCGCCGGCTGGCGCACCCTGGCCTACACCTTCGTGGTCGTCGCCCTCGAGTTCGCCCTTGGGCTTGGAATGGCCCTTCTGTTCACGGCCCTTGGCCGCAAATCCGAGGTTTGGCGGACGGTATTCCTCTACCCGCTGATGATCGCGCCCATCGTCGCCGGCCTGTTGTGGAAATTTCTGATGATCGACAACTTCGGGCTCATCGGCACACTCCTGCACCAGGCGGGAATCCTGCAGAACCCCAACCAGATCGGCTGGCTGTCAGACCCAGGAATCGTCCTCTTCTCGGTAGCCGTCCCGGACATCTGGCTTACCACCTCCTTCATGTGCCTCGTCCTCTTCGCCGGCCTCCAGAACATCCCCGGCGACCTTATCGAGGCGGCCCGGCTCGACGGCGCCAAGGCCCCCACCCTCCTGTTCAGCATCATCCTGCCGCTCCTGCGCCCCGTCATCGCAGTGGCATTGGTTGTGCGCGGCATCGACGCAGCCAGGGCCTTTGACACCATCCTTATCCAGACCAACGGCGGCCCGCAGTCCGCATCCGAAACCATGAGCCTGCTGATCTACCGCACCATGATCCGCTTCGGCGATCCGGGACTGGCCAGCGCCATGGGCACCATCTACCTGCTGGCCATGCTGGGCGTCGCGTTCTTCGCCGTCGCTACCATCTGGCGCCCAGGGAAGGACAACTGATGAGCACCGCCGAAACCCCCATCAACGACCGCTTTGCCGCTGAGGCGGCAGCCTCCCGCCCCCGGCACTCAGGCGTCGTCTCTGCCATCCTGGCCACCGGCACCAAGTCGTCCGGTGCCACTGCCGGCGCTGCCCCCACCAGAGCCCTCCCGGCCGAGCCGGTGTTGCTTACTCCGGCAGCCTCGGGCACGGGCCGTCCCCGACGCAGGAATCACCACGCCGAAGGCCTGGAAGCCGGCAAACGCAGTACCCGCATCCTGCTGTGGATCGTCCTTGCAGCCGCGATGGTCCTCTACGGGTTCCCATTCCTCTACCTGCTGTTCACTTCCTTCAAGACGCCGATCGACACCATCGCGGTGCCGCCCACGATCCTTCCCAAGGAATGGACGCTGGAGAACTACGCCAACGCCCTGGGCCGCAACGGAGTTCTGGCCTCGTTCATCAACAGCGTGCAGACGGCCGTCATCAGCACGGTCCTGTCCCTCGCCCTGGCCATTCCGGCCGCGTACGGCATCACCCGCTACAAAACACCGAGCGGGCGGGTGTTCATCATGGCAGCACTTGTAACCCGCATGGTGCCGCCGGTGGCCATCGGCATCCCCTTGGCTTCCATGATGGCCTCCGCGGGGCTGGCCGATACCCCTATCGCTCTCTCCATCGCCCACACGACGATCTCGCTGCCACTGTCCATCTGGCTCATGTCCAGCTTCTTCGAAGCCGTTCCCAATGACCTTGAAGAGGCCGCGACGGTGGATGGGTGCAGCAGGCTCGGGGCCCTGTGGCGGGTCGTGATCCCGGTGGTGTCAGGTGGCATCGCGGTCACCGCGATCTTCGCCTTCCTCGCCTCCTGGAACGAGTTCCTCTTCGCCCTCCTCATGACCGCCATCCGGTCCCAGACCACCCCGGTGGTCATCGCAAACTTCCAGACCCAGTTCGGCCTGGACTGGGGATCCATGACGGCGCTGGCCGCCGTGTACTCCATCCCGGTCATCCTCCTCACGCTTCTCTTGCAGCGCAAGATCGTCGCAGGCATGACGCTCGGCGCCGTCAAGGGCTGAAAAACCCAACTGGAAAGGCACTAGTACCAGACCGGAAAGCACGCGGACCATGCCGAACTGCCACGCGTTGAGGACAGGCTTCCGCGCCGCTGGCCGGAGCACGGGCTCAGGGACGAAGAAGCCGCACGTAGAATCAGCACCAACACCATGAGGACGTGGGAGAGCAATGACCAATAGATCAGTCGGCATCAAGGACGTGGCGGCCGCAGCCGGGGTCTCTGTCACGACCGTCTCCCACGTCCTCAATGACGTTGCCTACGCCCGGGTGGGCGCGGGAACGAGGGAACGCGTCCACGAAGCGGCCCAACGGCTGGGTTACGGGCCCAACCGGCTCGCCCAGGCCCTGCGCACCCAACGCTCCGGGATGATCGGGTTCATCAGCGAGGAAATCGCCACCACCCCCCACGCAGGCAGGATCATCCTCGGAGCCGAGGAAACGGCGCGGGCCCGCGGCTACAACATCATGATCATCAACTCCACCAGCACCAGCTCCCAAGACTCCAGGGAAAGCGATGTCGCCGATCTGCTGGACAGGCAGGTGGACGGCATCCTGTACGCCACGATGTATCACCGGAAGCTGGAAGTCCCCAAGAACCTGGCCGCACTGCCAGCAGTCCTGGTGGACTCCGAAGACATCAGCCAAACTGTTTCCTCCGTCATCCCCGACGAACTGGGCGGTGCAAGGTCGGCCGTGCGAACCCTGATCGACGCCGGGCACACCCGGATCGGCATGCTCAACAACACCGACGACGTGCCGGCAACCCACTCCCGGCTCAAGGCCTTCAAGGACACGCTGGCAGATGCCGGGCTGCCGTTCCACCAAGAACTGGTCCAGTCCGAGCATTCCGAGGTGCCCGGGGGCTACCAGGCGGCTCTGCGCCTCCTGAAACCCCAAAGCCGGCCCACGGCGGTCTTCTGCTACAACGACCGGATGGCCATGGGCGCCTACCGGGCGGCGGCGGAACTGGGCCTGAAGATCCCGGAGGATGTTTCCTTCGTCGGTTTTGATAACCAGCAACTCATCGCCGAAAACCTCTACCCTGCGCTGACAACAGTCGCGCTCCCCCACTACGAAATGGGCGCGTGGGCAACCGAAAACCTGATCGACGCCATCGAGGGAAAAGCTGACCTGCAGCTGTTTGCGGCTCACCCGACCGTTTTGCCATGTCCCTTGGTCCTTCGCGATTCCGTCGCCGCCCCAAAACATGAGGACCCTTCCAGTAGAGCGACACGGGACTCGCCTACACACGCCAACACCTGACCTCGAGCGCGTCCAGTAAAGGACGCGCCCAACCCTCCAAGGACCTCAAATGAACAGCACCCCAGTTCCCCCACGCCCTGAAACGGATGTCGTCGTCGTCGGCGAGGCCATAATCGACATCATTGACACCGCCGCAGGGCCCGTCGAGTTTCCAGGCGGATCGGGGATGAACGTCGCGTTCGGACTCGGCCGGCTAGGCGTCAGCACCGCATTTCTCACCGCACTGGGCAGGGATGAACGCGGCAGGAACATCCGCCGCCACCTGGACACCGCGGGAGTGCGCCTGCTTCCGGGAGCCGAACACCTCAACCGCACATCGACCGCCAGGGCGCTTCTGGACAGCACCGGTTCCGCGGAGTACGAATTCGACTTCGAATGGAACCTCCCCCAAATCAGCCCTGCTTTCCTCCCCAAGGTGCTGCATACGGGGTCACTGGCCTCCTTCATGGAACCCGGAGCAACCCAAGTCCGGTCCTTGCTGGAACTGTTCTCCGGCCGCTGTTTGATCACATACGACCCCAACATCCGCCCGACACTGCTCCACAGCCACACTGAAGCACTCAGGACCTTCGAACACACAGTTGCCCTGGCCACCATGGTGAAGCTCAGTACGGACGATACCCGGTGGCTCTACCCCGGCACGTCCCCTCACGATGTCGCGCGGCGGCTGCTTGATCTCGGGACAGAACTGGCAATCATCACTGATGGCGCCTCCGGCTCCTATCTGCGTTCGAATGCCGCCGAGATCGAAGTGCCGGCACCGCCAGTGGTCGTCAAAGATACTGTCGGCGCAGGCGACTCCTACATGTCCTCGCTTATCGCGGGCCTCATAGAGGACCCCGAGGACTGTTTCGACTACGGCAAGCTCACCCGCCTGGGAACAGCCGCCTCGCTGGCTGCGGCAGTAACTGTCGGACGGCACGGGGCGAACCCGCCGACGCGGGCAGAACTGATCGACTCTCTGGAACTGGCCCAAACGTCCCGAAAGAACTCCGATGACTGAAACAACAACGCACCCTGCCGGCCCCGCCGAAGACACCGCCCTTAATATCCGGCCGATACTTCACTACACAGCCAAGAACACTTGGCTGAACGACCCCAACGGACTCGTGTGGCACCGGGGCGTCTACCATCTGTTCTACCAAAACAACCCCTTCGACAACGTCTGGGGCAACATGTCCTGGGGGCACGCCACCTCAACCGACCTTCTGCACTGGACAGAACATCCGGTTGCCATCGCCTGCGACGAGGAAGAAGACGTCTTTTCCGGCAGCATCGTGGTGGACCACGACAATACGTCGGGATTCGGCACAGTGGAAGATCCGGCCTTGGTGGCCATCTACACGAGCGCCTTCAAGGAAGGCTCAGTGCACCAAGGGACGCAAGCCCAGTCTCTCGCGTTCTCCACGGACGCCGGCATGACGTGGAGCAAATACGCAGGCAACCCGGTGCTTGGCCGCGGTTCGGCCCATTTCCGGGACCCCAAGGTGTTCAGCTACGAGGGACCGGCCGGTTCCTGCTGGGTCATGGTGGCGGTGGAGGCCCAGCACCAGCAGGTTGTGCTGTACCGCTCGGCCAACCTCAAGGACTGGGAATACCTGAGCACCTTCGGCCCTGCAAACGCCACAGGAGGCGAATGGGAATGCCCCGACCTGTTCCCGCTCCCCGTCGACGGAGACCCGGACAGCGTCAAGTGGGTCCTGGTGGTCAATATCAACCCGGGTGCCGTGGCCGGCGGCTCGGGAGGGCAGTACTTCGTCGGCGACTTCGATGGGGTGCAGTTCACCGCCGACTTTGATTCGCTCGTTCCAGCGGATGCCGACGGGACCACGGATCTCAGACACTGCCTGTGGCTCGACTGGGGACGTGACTACTACGCCGCCGTCTCCTTCAGCAATGCCCCGGAGAACCGCCGCATCATGATCGGCTGGATGAACAACTGGGACTATGCAAACTCCTTGCCCACGTCTCCGTGGCGCTCCGAGATGTCGCTCGCCCGCGAGGTCGAGCTCGCGACGGTGGACGGTTTGCCGCGCCTGGTGCAGCGCCCGGTGCTGCCGTTGGACTGTGGGGAGCCGGCCCGCACCATCCAGGACGTGGAACTTCACGACTCCCTGTTGCAACTGCCCGACGCGACGCCCGGATCAGCCCAGCTGATCGAGGCCGAGATCCTGCCCGGCACGGCACGGACCGTTGCTTTCAGGCTTCTCGGCGCATCGGGCGGGACCGCCGCAACGGTTCTCAGCTTCGATGCCGTTACGAGCCGGCTAACCCTGGATCGCCGCAACTCCGGAAACACCGCCTTCCACGGAAAGTTCGCGTCGGCTGAGTCGGCGCCGGTGAAGCTCGACGGCGGCGTGCTAAGGCTCCGTGTAATCGTCGACCACTGCTCGGTGGAGGTTTTCGCCCAAGGCGGCAGGGTTGTCTTAAGCGATCTGGTGTTCCCCGTGTCCGGGAACCTGGGCACCGAAGTGTGCGTGGAGGGCGGCACGGCCATTGTGCGGAAACTGGCCGTTACGGCCTTGTCCTAGAGAAACCACAACACAAAGGGAAGAACCTATGTCAAGCAACAACTACTACGACGTGACTACGTGGCCCGTCGGCAATCCGTCCGAGGACGTCGGTGAAGTGATCAACAGCATCATCGCTGACATCAAGGACCGGCAGACCGTCAGCGATGCGAACAACGGAGGAAAGCCAGGCGCGGTGATCTACATTCCGCCCGGGGACTACCACCTTCGTACGCAGGTGGTCATCGACGTCAGCTTCCTCAGGATCCATGGCTCGGGACACGGCTTTACGTCGTCGAGCATCCGGTTCAACGTTCCCGAAGACGAATGGCCCGACTTGCATGAGCTGTGGCCCGGAGGGAGCCGCATTATCGTCGACATTCCCCTCGGCGGAGACGGGGAGGAATCCAAGGGAGCCGCCTTCTACGTTGAGCGAAGCGGGAGCCCGCGGATCAGCTCGGTCGAGTTCTCCAACTTCTGCATCGACGGGTTGCACTTCAACTCGGATGGCTCGGGGATGCATCCGGAGAACACGTACGTCAACGGCAAGACCGGTATCTATGTCGCGAACGCCAATGACTCATTCCGCGTAAACGGCATGGGGTTCGTCTACCTCGAGAACGCACTCACTATCTACAACGCGGACGCGCTTTCCATTCACGACAACTTTATCGCTGAATGCGGAAGCTGCATCGAGCTGCGCGGGTGGGGACAGGCATCAAAGATCACCGACAACTTGGTCGGAGCAGGCTTCAAGGGTCACTCGATCTACGCCGAGAACCATGGCGGGCTCCTGATAACCGCGAACAACGTCTTCCCCCGTGGTGCGAGCAGCGTCCATCTCGACGGCGTCACGCGTTCAAGCGTCACCAACAACCGTTTGCATTCGTTCTACCCCGGGATGCTGATTCTCGCAGCGAATAGTTCGGAAAACCTCGTGGCCACGAATCACTTCTTGCGTGACCATGAGCCCTGGACGCCCTTCCTGGGAGTCGACAACGGACTGAACGACCTCAACGGACTTCTTTGTGTCAGCGGCAGCAACAACTCTGTTGTCGGCAATCACTTCTCCCAGATCATCGACTCACAGAGCATCCGGCCGGCAGGTGCGACGCCTGTCATCATCCGGCTGATGGCGGGGGTTGGCAACTTCGTCTCCAACAACCACGTCGTGGCGATGGACGTTCACTCCAAGTCAAGTGACTCCTGCTTCTCGGCTCAGGTGGATGCTCTGTTGACGACCGAGGCTTCGGAAGTCCTCGCCGTTACGGCCGTCATGGTCGATTCCGAATCAGCTCGCAATACGATCCTTGATTCCGGAAGTGACGCCCAAGTTATCGCAGACAGGGCTGTCAACGCCTTTAGGGCCACTCCCACGGTCGGTTTCTAAGGGCGGCACATGCACTTGTGGCCCAGTAACCCGCTCAGGCCCGCGGGAGTCTGTGGCCACGGCCTCCCAGGGTAGCGGCGAGGAAATATGAGGAGAGAATGTCTTCGGCCTGCGGGTACCGTCCACGACCTCGCGCTTGTTCGAGGTGGACACGACTGCGCCGCAACCGCGGGCCGACACTCCGGGTCCCTAGACTCATCAGATGTCTTTCGACAAGAAACCTGACGCCAGGGCCGAACACCGCTGGCCCGCCGTCATCGCACTGCTCCTGGCACTGGGTCTCTACGCCACACTGCCCAGCAGCTTCCTTCCGGCGCTCCGGTACGCGGTGGTGGCCGTCGGGCTGCTGATGCTCATTCCCTTGATCGCGCTCAACCCGGCCCGGCTTCGGCGGCAAACCCGCTGGTCCAAGTACCTCGCCACCGGCCAGGCCCTGTTGCTGGTGGCCGCCAACGAGGTGGCGCTGGTCCAGCTGATCATCCTGCTGACCTCCTCCGGGAAACAGGACGGACCCACCCTCCTGCTCGCGGCGCTTCAGGTCTGGGTCACCAACATCATTGGGTTCGCCCTGGTCTACTGGGAGCTGGACCGCGGCGGGCCCGTCTCCCGCCGGCACGCCGACCGCAAAGACCTCCCGCCCGCCGACTTCCGCTTTCCGCAGGACGAAGACCACGACGCCGTCGAGGAGGTGGCTACCAGGTCGTCCGTGAAGACGGGCTGGGTGGCCTCCTTCGTGGACTACCTGTACTTCTCGGCGTCCAACTCCATGGCCTTCAGCCCCACGGATACCATGCCGCTGTCCCCGCGGGCCAAAATATTCATGGTCCTCGAGGCAGCCGGCGGCTTTGTGCTGCTGGCCCTCGTGATCGCGCACGCGGTGGCCCTGATCAACTAGCAGCGCCCTACAAACGACGATGCTCCCGCCCAGAGACTTACGCCTGCTTCAGCCGGGCCTGGTAGCCGGGCTCCGTGCCGGTGGCGAGGCTTGCCGGCGGTATCCGGTGCAGCTGCGACTGGATTCCGGCACGGAACACCGGCGCAGCCTGCGGCCGCTTCGCCCGCAGCTCTTCCGCCGTCTGGTGCCGGATTTGCCGCACGACCCACGGCAGGAAGTAGGTCCTGGCCCAGACCAGGTCGCCGGCTCCTGCCTCCCGCCAGCTCCTTTCCGGCAGCTCCCGGGGCTCCAGGGGCTGAAGCGAATGGGCTACGTTCAGGGAATTCAACACCATGATGGCAATGGTGTGGTACCCCAGCGGCGAGAAGTGCAGCCGGTCGGGATCCCACATCAGGGGATCCCGGAGCTCCCGCAGAGCCCACAGATCAGCCACCACGCAGTCGTGCCGGGCGGCGATCGCGTGGATATTCTCGTTGAAGATCGCTACCTTGGCCCTGTTCCGGCTCAGCACGGGAGTGTGCCACCAGTCCGGCCCGGTGAAGAGCACAATGGTGGCTCCGGTGGTCTTCAGCAGCTCGACGCCCGCGTCCAGCCTGGCAGCGAGCTTGTCCGGATTGCTCCTGTGGAACACCATGTCATTTCCGCCGGCCGACAGGGTGATCAGATCCGGCTTCAGCCTCAGCGCCTGCGCCAGCTGCCGGTCCAGGATTTCCTGCAGCAGCAAACCGCGCACGGCCAAGTTCGCGTAGGCAAAATCCTCATGGTCAACGCTCAGTTCCTCCGCCACACGGTCAGCCCAGCCGCGCCAACCGCCCGGGCTGCGCTCTTCGGGATCACCGATCCCCTCCGTGAACGAGTCCCCCAAAGCCACATACCGGCTCCACGGGTGCGGGGCTGCTCCATTGCGGCCCGAGCTGAGTTCAAAGCGGCCGACGGCGTCCATCGCCTTATCCTCTCCCTCGCCGCCCGCAGGCTCCCCAGCACGTCGGGGCGTTACTGAAGTAACGCTTTCGTTTCCTGATGCATTCCAAAAGACCGGGGAAATTTGCAGAAGGCGGGCTGGAGTCTAACTGAAGAAGTTGATCAGCACAGGGGCAACAGCCTCGTTCGCGACGGCGTGGTTCTGGCCATCCAGCTTTTCCTGCTTCATTCCGGGAACGGCTGCGGCGACGGCGTTGATGGCGGCCCCCGCCCAGGACGGGCTCGCACCCCCGTAGATCCCCAGCGTAGGGATCTGAATGGCCGACAGCTTGTCGGCAGGGACGCTGCCGTCCCTCGTGAGCGTGAGGTCATAGGGCAAGGTGTGCGCAACGCCGAGGAGGGCAGGCCACCACGGCATGCTCGTCATTCCTTCGTCGAAGTCAGAACCGGTGTGGCGGATAAACAGTTCGACGGCGGCTCCGCGGTCTCCCGCATCCACCGCCGCCTGGACCCGGTCCCGGAAGGCTTCCCAAGGTTCGTGAGGGGCCTGCGTGGTCAGATACGGCGGCTCATAGGCAGCCAGTTTGGAAATGGGTGCCCCGGTGGCCGCAGCTTCAAGCGCCAGGATGGCACCCGAAGAGTGGCCATAGGTGTAGGCCGATCCGCCCGCGGCATCGATGAGAGCCGTCAGGTCCTCTATTTCTCGGTCCGAACTGTAGGGCGGCGTGTCCGTGCTGTCGCCCCGTCCCCGCCGGTCATACGCGTAGACGGTGAAGTGCGGTGCCAGCAGGGGCACGAGCATGTCGGCCGAACGTCGGCTGTTCAATGCGCCACCGATGATGATCAGGGCTGGTCCTTCACCTGTCCGCTCGAAGGCGATCTTCGTGCCGTCGGCCGAGGTCTGGTGTTCGATCATTTGCAGTTCCTGTTCTTCGGTGCCGGACGTCTGCAGCCGACTGTGGGGGTCGATGAGGATTCTGACAAATTTCACACTGGCATTGAAGGGCGGTAGAGGCAAGGAATTGGACGCCTCCGTATCAGTGGTCCTGTGGGTTCGTCCCGATGAACGTTCCCGGCGGCATCCCCGCACCAAAAACCGGGCCCGCCAGAGGCCGCTTCGCCCGCAGCTGTTCCTCCGTCTCGTGCATGATGCGCCGCAGCACCCAGGGGAACAGGTATTTCCGTGCCCAGACGAGGTCCTCGGCCCGGGCGTGGCGCCAGCTGCTGTCCGGCAGGATCTTGGGCCGCAGGGGATGCAGCGTGTGCGCGACGTTCAGCGTGTCCAGCACCATCATGGCGATGGTGTGGTAGCCCAGCGGGGAGAAATGCAGCCGGTCCGGGTCCCACATCCGGGCGTCGGTCAGCTCCCGCAATGCCCACAGGTCAGCGATCACAGCATCGTGCCGGTGGGCGATGGTCCGGATGTTCTCGTTGAGGATGGCCACCTTGGCCCGGTTGTGTCCTATTACCGGGGTCCCACCCCAGTCCGGCCCCGTGAACAGCACGATCGTGGCTCCCGTGGTACTCAGCAGCTCCACGCCGGCATCCAGTTTGGCGGCCAGCTTGTCAGGATCGCTGCCGTGGAAGACGAGGTCGTTCCCGCCGCCTGACACGGCGATCAAGTCCGGTTTCAGGGCCAGGGCGGGCTCCGTCTGCTGGTCCAGGATCTGCTCCAGCAGCAGGCCACGAACCGCCAGATTGGCGTACGCGAAATCGTCGTGACCCACGCTCAGCTCTTCCGCCACGCGGTCCGCCCAGCCCCGCAGTCCGCCCGGGCTGCGCGGCTCCGGATCCCCCACCCCTTCGGTGAACGAATCCCCCATGGCCACGAACCTGCTCCACGGGTGCTGGGCCGTGATCCCCTCAACGGAACCGCGCGTCTCAAGGCCGAAGCCGGCGGCGTTCATCCCCGCAGGTCCCGCCCCGACGCCCGCTTCCGTCAGGGAAGGACGGACGACGCCGGCCCCGTCACCTTGGGAGGTGACCGAACCGGCGTCGTACTTCTTGAAAGGACGGTGCATGGCTGTGTCCTGTGTCTAGTGTCAGGTGCCCGCCGGGTAGGCGGCCTTGTAGTTCGACGCGTAGTGCCCCTCGACCTCTGTCTCTCCGACGGGCATGTCGGCATTGATGGGATCGTTGTTCTTGAGATCGCCCACGGCGAACTGGACCATCATGTCGTGGTCCTCGTGCACCAGGTTGTGGCAATGGACCATGTAGCGGCCGCCCTCGTGCTTGCCCGTGTCGAACTGCATCAGGACCGTGACGGACTCGTTCTCCCCCGCGTAGAACACGTCCTTCGGACCGCCCTCCCAGGCGAACGGCTTGCCGCCGTTCGTGTTCCGGCCGATGATCTTGCCGTCGATCAGGTGGATGTGGACCGGGTGGAACCAACCGCCTGATTCATTGACGATGGTCCACTGCTCCACCTGCATGCGCTGCGGGTTGGCGAAGCAGCGGGTGAAGTTGGACCTCTCCACGTCATCCCAGGTCTCGCCGTTGATGGTCCACTCCCCGCCCTGGCGCTGAACCCGCAGGATCCTCTTGGCCACGGCCATATCGGGGGTCAGCGACATCGGGTCCAGGCCTCCGCTGTCCTTGGTGGGATGCTCGCCCGGGTCCAGGCTGGAAGGGATCGAACCGATGGAATGGGACCCGGGCATCAGCGACGGCGAATCCTCCACCACCTGGAACTTCATGACCTTGCCGGTGTTGGCGAAGTTCACGTTGTTCTTGTTGCTCAGGTTCTTGAGCTCCACGGTCTGCCCGGCCTTGTACTTCCGGAAGTCGATCAGCACCTCGACCCGTTCGGCAGTGCCCTGCCGCCAGGATGAGACCGCCTGGACCTTCGGCGTCATCCCGGCGTCGGTGCCCACCACGTAGAAAGGAGCATTATTGGACAGGGCGAACCGGTAGGACCGGGTAATCGAGCCCACCAGGAACCGGAACCGGTAAATCTGGGGCTTGACCTTCATGGTGGGCCACGGCACGCCGTTGACCATCACGATGTCGCCCCACAGCCCGGCATGGCCGTTGTCGTTGTAGCCGAGGGAACCGTCCGCGTTCAGCATCACGTCAGAGACCAGGATCGGCACGTCGAACTCGCCCTGCGGCAGCTGCTCCCGCTCCTGCTCGTTGGTGATGGAGTAGTACGCGGCCAGTCCGGAGTACACGCCCTGGGCGGTGAGCATGTGGTTGTGGTCGTGGTACCAGAGCGTCCGGGCTGCCTGCCAGTTGGGGTAGTGGTAGTTCTTTACCTTGCCGGGGGCGGTGCGGTCATTGGCGTAGCCGTCGTACTGCGGCAGCGAAGCCGAGCCGTGCAGGTGCGTGACCGTGTTGGACGGATCGGGATACAGGAGGCCCTTCGTGGAAAGCCGGTTGCTGATCCGCAGTTCGGTGCGGGTGCCCTGCTCGACCCGGATGGACGGGCCCGGGAAGACTCCGTTGTAGCCGGCAAGGGTGGTGTTCAGGCCCCGGGCGATCTGGGCTGTCCCCGTCTTCTGGGTGAGGCAGTACTTTTCGAACGGCTGGCCGTCCGGATCCCAGCCCTGCTCATAGGGGATCAGCTCCGGCGGCCGGCGGAACGCCTGGGCGAAGGGAATCGGCATGTTCTTCGCCGCGAGCCGGCTCGGCGTGCTGATGGGCGTGGTTGCGGCGTCTGTGCCGCCCTTTGCCGGCACACCGGCGAGGGCGGCGCCCCCGTTGGTCCCGGTGAGGGCAACAGCGCCGCCCATGATGCTCAGCTTCAGCACGTCCCGTCGTGTTGTTGCCATGAGGTCCTCCAAAGATTTGGGATGCGAGTGTCGTTTCGCGAACCAGCATGCGACACGCGGGTGTGGAAAAACTTGGAAGGTTCACCGTTGCCGGCAGCAACATTCCCCCAGATTGGGTCACCCCGCTGCAAGGTCGAGGTGGGGCACTCTTCGTGCATTCACCCCAGGTTGAGGGCGATCGTGACGTTGGTGTCCGTGGCAGAGTGGTCGCGGTTCATGGCCACCATGACGATCCGGTAGGTTCCGCGGTGCAGCTGGGCGACGCCTTCGCTCTTGAACCCGTTGGCCTCGTAGAACCCGACGGCACCGGCGAGAGCCGCGTCAGCGCCGCCAGGGACCAGCAGCATGACGCTCCAGTGGGGTGACACGCCCGTTGATCCCTGGAGCTGACCGGGTGGCAAGTGAACTGCCGCCGGCCAGTCGGCGGGCAGTGAGGGCGCGGAACGGTCTGGACCGGCCGCGCCGTCGGCTCCCCCGCCGCCGTGGCGGCCGCGGGCGTTCGCCCCCGACGGAGGCAGGCTAGGCCCTACAGCAGCTGTCCCGGCCGAAGCGCTCGGTGACCCGGCCGCCGTCGTACTTCCTGCCGCAGTACTTCCTGCCGGTGTACTTCCAGCTGAAGGGGCCGGCAGGCCCGTCGGCACCAAAGGTGCCTGGGTGCAGCCGGCGAGCACGCCCGTGGCGAGGACCGCCGAAGCGAGTCCCCGCCACAGGCTGGGGTGCGCGTTCACTCAGACCGCACTGCCGCCGTCTGCCTAGCCCCCTACCACGGGGAGGGCTCCAGAGCGCCGGCATTGTTGGCGCCTTCACCGCTGACCAGGAACGGCAGGTGGTACAGGTCGTTCGGCACGATCACGTCTCCCGGCTTCACGTTCTCCGGGAAGATGTACTCGAAGACCGGGGCGATGTACTGCCCGGGCTGAAGCCCGTTGGCCTTAGTGGGGGCGTTCTTGAAGCAGCTATCCAGGGAAGCCTGGTTGATGGTGGTTGTGGTGGTGTTGACGGGTGTGGGCATGCACAAGGTGCGCACGCCGACGCGGACAGTCCGGTCCGGCTGGCTAAGGAGGCCGGTGGGCGCCTTGGTGGCACGGAGCCGGGCCCGCTGCGGCTGGGGGCCGGTGTTTTGCGTCGTGATGCCGCCGGTCGGTCCGGTGAGCGGGACTCCATTCTCTCCGGTCATTTCAAACGGCGTGATCCACCGGTTGAAGACCGAACCGTCGGATTTGCGGTCCTCGTAGTAGATGTCCACCGGAGTCTTGACGTCGGTGGTTTCGGATTCCAGGAAGATCCTGTCCTGGGTCTCCTGTGCCACACCGTTGGGTGCGGTGGCCAGGGGGTCTGCGGTACCCACGCCGAATTCGCCGATCGCCAGGTAGCTGGGCTGGGTGCCGGGCTGGGTGTAGATCCCGAGATTCGCCTCGACCGTGTGCGCGGAGATGTAGTCCGGCGTCCCGTGGATGAGGGTTCCGGAGTAGTCCACCATGTCACCGATTTCGAAGGGAGCCTGCTGGTTGGCATCCGGGGCGGTGGTGCTGACGCCCGGCACCGGCATCACATACTGCGAGCAGTACTTCTGGCCGGCGGCCGCAGGGCTGAGCTCTCCGCTGGCTGGCGGGACAACACCGGCAACGCTGAAGTTTCGGCAGGCAGGGATAAGGATGTTGGACGGCGTGGGTGCCAGGGGCCGGTTCCGCTGCGGGCACAGGGGGTCATCCTTGACGGCGGGATCCGTCCGCGGGATGCACATGGGGTAGCCCGTGGCGGCGTGGATGGTGGGGTTGTCCTGATCAACGCTGAAGCGGAAGTCAGGCGACTGGCCGTTGCTGAACCGGCCGGTCCCCGCCGCGGTGCCGTTCAGGTTAGGAATTTTGGGGTCGTTCAGCTGCACAGTCACGGTGCCGCCCGCGGCGTCAGCCACTTTCAGCGCACCGTTGGCGTAGTCGATGCCGGTGATTTCACCCCGGCCGCTGTTTGCCGACTGCTGGGAGACGAAAGCCAGGCCTGCTATGTGGCGTGATCCCACAATATTGCCAACCGCCCGCAGCTCCAGGCCGTCAACGCCGAGCGGGGCAGTGCCGCCCGTACCATGGACGAAGTCTGCCCAGGTCAGCGTGTTGGCCGGCATCTGGACCACCAGGTTGCACGGAATGGTGATGAGAATGCCGTTGATGGTCACGGTGCCGCCGTAATAGGCCGGATCCGTCACAGTGGGACACGAAGTGTTGTCTGGGTTGACAGTGGCTTTGCTGGCAAAGCCGGTGTCGTCGAAGCCGCGGGCCTGGGCGGCCGATCCTGGCGTGGCCAGGGTCGGCACCACCCAGGGGGAAACGATGCCCTTCGGCGGCTTGGCAGTGCCGCCGCCCTTTGCCAGGGCAGCACCCGCTCCACCTGTCGCAACCAGGGCGGCCGCGGCGGCAAGGATGGTGACTTTACGAAGCGTTGGGGGACTTACTGGAAGGGTCCTCATGGCTGGTCCTCTCGGAGATGCCGGTATCCATATTCAGGACTGTGGGAAGCAGAGGGAGTTCACTCCTGGATCTCTGCGCTCATGAGGGTGGGTGACTTGCGTGTAAGCGTGCGAGGCTTATGACTTTTTGCCGGGGAGCAAAGGCTTCCAAGTGGTTGCTGCTGCCAACTATCGGGACCTCCCCTTGTAAAAACCCTGCGGATTTCCGGCAGACGCCCCACACGGGTGGTGACCGCCCCACCCGCCTTGGCTCCCCCAAGGTATTCACAACTGGGCGGACCTAGCGTGCTCCTATTCGGGCTGGGCCGCATCCGGCCAGCCAAAAATCCAACGTTCACGGGGAGGAACGACATGGGCAACCATGGATTTGTTGTGAGGGGGCGCGGCTTCTTGTCCGTCTCGCCCTGGTGGGGTCTTGTAATCATCCTGCTGGCGATTCTGGCTGTGGTGGCGCCGGGGCTCTATGCCACCGGGCCGGCAGCGGTGAAAGCCAACGCCGCCAGCAATTACGTGCCGCAGACCCGCACGTACTATATCGGAGCCGACGAGGTGCAATGGAACTATGCGCCCACCGGCAAGAACCAGATCACCGGTGAGCCGTTCGACGAGGCCGCGCAGGTGTTCACCAAGCAGGGGCCGCAGCGGATCGGCAGCACCTACATCAAGTCGCTGTACCAGGAGTACACCGACTCATCGTTCAAGACCCTCAAGCAGCGCACGCCGGCAGAACAGCACCTGGGCTTCCAGGGCCCGGTGATCCGCGGCGTCGTGGGGGACACCATCAAGGTGGTCTTCAAAAACAACCTGGACCGGCCGGCGTCGGTCCACGTCCACGGTGTGTTCTACGACAAGAGCAGCGAAGGCGCGCCGTACAACGACGGCACCGGCGCGGCCGCCAAAGTTGACGACGGCGTGGCCCCCGGCAGCACCTACAGCTACAGCTACGAGGTGCCCGAGCGCGCCGGCCCCGGGCCCATGGACGGCAGCTCCGTGATGTGGATGTACCACTCCCACACCGACGAGGTGGCGGACGACTACTCCGGCCTGGTGGGCCCCATGGTCATCACCAAGGCCAGCGCCGCCCGCGCCGACGGAACCCCGAACGACGTGGACCGCGAGTTCTTCCTCCAGTTCAAGGTCAGCGACGAGAACTCCAGCCCCTACCTGCAGCGGAACATCGACAAGTACGCCGGCAAGCCCGCCACGGTCAAAACCGACGACGAGGACTTCGGCGAGAGCAACCTGATGCATTCGATCAACGGCTACGTCTACGGCAACCAGCCGCTGGAGTCGATGACTATGCGCAAGGGCGAACACGTCCGCTGGTACCTCATGGGCATGGGCACCGAAGTTGACCTGCACACGCCGCACTGGCACGGCAACACGGTGACGGCGCTGGGCATGCGCACCGACGTCGTCAACCTCCTGCCGGCCAGCATGGTGGTGGCTGACATGGTCCCGGACGACGTGGGAACCTGGCTCTTCCACTGCCACGTCAACGACCACATCAGCGCCGGCATGCTCACCCGCTACCGCGTTCTCAACGAGGACGGCTCAGTCGGCGGAACCACCCAGACGGCGCCCGACGCCGCCGCCCACGCGGGGCACTAGCCTCCTCTTCAGAAGGCCCTCGTTCAGATACTTCTGAACGAGGGCCTTCTTTTGCCCAGCGTCAGTTGTTGTGCTGGCTGCGAGCGCCAGCACTAGCCAGCTCGATGAAGTTGCCGGGGGATTTCGGGTGGTCCCATGCGGTGTTGGCGACCGTGATTGCGGCACCGCATGTCTGGCACCAGGCACCGGAGACGGAGTCGGTCCCGCAGGTTGTGCAGATAATGCGCAGCGATTTTCCACTCGGCGACTGAGTGTGCCTCTGGGCCCACACGGTGAGCGCATGCAGGACGGGCAGCGCGTCCGTCCCGGCCGCCGTGAGGCGGTACTCCTTCCGGGGGCGGGTTCCCGCGCTGTAGGGCTCGGCCGTCAGAACGGCCGCATCGATCAGGCGCCGGAGCCGTTCGCTGAGGACGTTATCAGCGACTCTCAGCTCCTTCTTGATGCCGTCGAAGCGGTTGTTGCCCATGAACACCTCCCGCAGCACCAGCAGAGACCACGGATCCCCCAGCACGTCCGCGGCCCGGGCGATGGGGCAGTTGTCGTCTGACCAGCTCGTGCGAGGCATCAGGAGTCCTTCCAAAGTCCAATTTACTTTCCTAAAGCAAGTTCATTTACTTTCTTAAAGAAAGCTTGTACGGTGAGCTTACGCCTTGCAACGGAACAAACCAACCCTCTGCCGTTCACCGCACAGCGCTCTTTCCATCCACCAAGAAACCAGCTTCGAGGAGTACGCCATGACGGTGACCGACATCAGGACTGAGCCGGTACCGGCAGAATCGGCTGCCCCTTCGGCTGCCGCTCCTGCAGCTGCCGTGCCTTCCCCCGCCGCCCCTTCGGGCATGCTGCCATTGAGCCTGTTCGGCATACCGCTGGGCCTTGCCGGCCTCGGCGCCGCATGGTCGGCAGCCCGGACCAGCCTCGGATCGCCGTCCTGGCCGGAGGATATTCTCTACGGAGCAGCCAGCACCATCTGGCTCATCCTGACCGCGATCTACGTACTGCGCGGGCTCAGGCGCAAAGGAGCCTTCCGGACCGATCTGAAGCACCAGGTAGCCGGCCCGTTTGCGTCATTCATTCCACTGCTGGGGATCCTGCTATCAGCCCACTACAGCGAGTATTTTCCCGGGCTGGGCAGGTGGGTTTGTGTTGCCTTCATAGCCGCCCTCGCGGTCGTCGCAGCCCAACTCTTCGCCCACTGGGTCACTGGCGGAGTGTCCATGCAATCCATCCATCCGGGCTACTTCCTGCCGGTAGTGGCCGGATCCTTCGTGGCAAGCATCGGGTTTTCGAGCGTGCACGCCCACGACGCCGCCCTGGCCGCGTTCGGCATCGGCGCGTTCTTCTGGCTGGTCGTGGGGACCGTTGTCACGGTCCGGCTGATGACCGCAGAGGCGCTTCCGCCATCGGCCAAGACCGGCCTGTCGGCATACCTTGCGGCGCCAGCCACAGCCAGCGTTGCCTGGATGGTTTCACACCCAGGACCCATGGGAGCCGTGCAGCTGGGCCTCACCGGAGTGCTCGTCATGATGCTTCTTATGCAGGTAATGCTCATAGGCGACTACCGCAAGCTGCCCTTCAGTCCCCTGTTTTGGGTCTTCACTTTCCCCGTCGCCACCACGGCAAACTACGCCGTCCGCTGGTTCGCGGCATCAAGCCTTCCTGGCCGGGAAATCTATGCCTGGACCATCCTGGCCCTCGCAACAGCATTCGTCATGGCCATCGCGGTCCGCAGCACCGCGGCAGCCATAGCCGGAAAGTCGGCAAAACGCGGGAACCAGGCTGCGACCCTCGTCTAGACCGACCATCCGCGACGTACCCGGAAACACCAATCCGAGCTCCGCGGCCCTGATCGGAATGCGTTACGACGGCGGGCAGCGGCGGACGCCTCCCCGGCACCGTGCGCTGTGACGGCATGTGGAAGAATCGAAGGGCCGTCACTAAAAGGAGTCCCGCCACCCATGCCGCAGCCGGAAAAGGGCCCTTGGCTGCCATTCGACCTCCGGACGCCGCGCGGATGGGTCGCCTTACTGCGCGGCGCCCCTACCACGCTCGGGTTCGTGGTGGTCTTCTGGGCCCTGGGCGCTTTCTCCTCCAGTCTTCTCTCCGGACCCTCTGCTGCCCTGCAGCCCCATGTGGCGGCCAGCGTCCACTCCTTGGCTGGTCCGTGGTGGGCGGTGCTGGCGTCCGCGTTCTGGGAGCGCGAACTCACCGGGTACGTGCTGGGCACACTCCTGGTGCTGCTCGTGGGCCTGCCCCTGGAGCGCCGGCTTGGCAGCCTGAAGTTGGCGGCGGCGGCACTCGCCGCCCAGGTTTTGGGAGTCGGCGCCGCGCTGGGATTCCTGGCCGCGGCCCAAGGCCTGATGGGGAACTGGACCCGGGACATGGGCGGGCATTTCTTCATGGGGCCGAGTGCCATGGCCTGCGGCGCTGCCATGGCCGCAACCGCCGCCATTCCCACGCTGTGGCGGCGCCGCGTCCGGGTGGTCATCATTGCCACCCTGATGCTGTTCGCCCTCTTCGCCGGCGGCCTCGAGGACCTGGTCCGGCTCGGGGCTGCCTTTGCCGGTGCGCTTTTGGGTCCCTTGCTGCTGGGGCGGCGGCCGCGGCTCGGCCGCCCTGCCGTGTCCCGGCACGAAGCCCGCGTCCTCGTGGCACTGCTGGTTGCGGTGGCAGCCATCGGCCCCGTGGTGGCCGGCCTGGCCCCGCACGCCGTGGGTCCGCTCTCGGTGCTGCGCTTCCTGTTCACGAACATCCAGCCGGTGGACCCGCAGACCCTTGCCGTGTTGTGTTTCGGGCCCGCGCAGGTCAAGGAATGCGCCGCCGCCCAGCTGCAGCTGCGGGCCGGCGCGGGCGGAATCTTCATGTCCATCCTTCCGTCCTTCCTCCTGCTGCTGCTCGCGGACGGGCTCCGGCGCGGACGGCGCTTCGCCTGGGCCGCGGTGCTGCTCATCCAGGCAACCCTGTCCGTCCTGGCCGGGTTTACCGTTGCACGGGTCCTGCTGCCGGACGTACCGGAAACCGCGGCCGGCGAAGGGATCCGCGCGGCTGGGACCTCCGGTGGCCTGCACCCGCTCAGCCTCGTCTTGCCCATGCTGGTCCCCGTGCTCCTCGCCGTCCTCCTGCTGGCGGGCCGGAAGCTTTTCTTAGTGTCCGCCCCGCCCGGAACGTACCGCCGGCTGGGCCGCCGCCTATTTGTCACCGCGGCCCTCCTTGGCGCGGTCTACGTCGGCGCTGGCCTGGCTTTGGCGTCCGGCTTTACGCCCGCCCCCGGGCTGGCCGAACTGGTCAAGGACGTCCCGGACCGGTTCCTGCCGCTGGGCTTCCTGGTGGACCTGTCCCCCGCGATCTTTCCCCAGAGCACCGCGGCCGTGCTGCTCTACGAAGGCGTGGGCGTGGTGTTCTGGGCGGTGGCCGGGGTCCTGCTGCTGCGGACTTTCCTCCGCCCGGCGCACGGTCAGCACAGTGCGGACGAGGACCGCGCCCGGGCCATTCTCAAGGCGCACGGTGGCGGCTCGCTGTCCTGGCAGACCACCTGGGCCGGCAACAGCTACTGGTTCTCCTCCTCCGGCGACAGCTTCGTCGCCTACCGGGTGATTGCCGGGGTGGCCTTGGCGCTCGGTGCCCCGGTGGGTCCCCAGCCTGACCGGGAGTCCTCCTTCGCCGAGTTCACCCGCCACTGCCGGCTCAGCGGGTGGACGCCGTGCTTCTACTTCGTGGCTCAGGAAATGCGCAGCCACGCCTCCGCCCTGGGATGGGGATCCGTGCAGGTTGCTCAGGAGACCGTGCTGCACCTCCATGCCGTGTCCTTCCGGGGCAAGAAGTTCCAGGACATCCGCACGGCCATGAACAACGCGGCCAAGGCAGGCATCCGCGCCGAGTGGACCACCTACTCTGCCGCACCGATCTCGGTCCAGGGCCAGATCCAGGCCATCTCCGAGGAATGGGTGGCCGACAAGAAAGTCCCGGAAATGGGCTTCACCCTCGGCAGCCTGGACGAGCTGGACGACCCCGAAGTCCGTTGCCTGATCGCCGTCGACGCCCATCACACGGTCCATGCCGTCGCGTCTTGGCTGCCCGTCTACCGGAACGGCCACGTGATCGGCTGGACCCTGGATTTCATGCGCCGGCGCAGCGACGGCTTCCGTGCAAGCATCGACTTCCTCATCGCCTCGGCGGCGCTGGGCTTCCAGGACGAAGGCTACGACTTCATGAGCCTCTCCGGAGCGCCTCTGGCCCGGCCACCCCATGACCCGCGTTTTCCGCACCTGGCGCCGGAAACCGCCGGGGCGTTGGACCGCCTTCTCGACTGGCTGGGCGCATCCCTGGAGCCCGTCTATGGATTCAGGTCCCTGCTGGCGTTCAAGTCGAAGTTCAAGCCGAGCTACATCCCGATGTACATGCTCTTCCCCGACGCGGCCGCACTGCCTGCCATCGCCAATGCGGTCACCCGGGCCTACCTCCCCTCGATCAACGTGGGCCAAGGCCTCACCCTGGCGAGAGGGCTCCTCCGCCGCCGAGCCCGAACGAACACTTAAGCCCCACGGAGAAAGCTTGGGTTCTAGCGGTCGTTGCAACACCCCGACTTTTGGGAGTTGCAACGACCGTGGTTCGTTTAAGCGGTGATTCATCAGGATCCGGGTGGTACTCGCAGGATCAGAAGGATGCATTTTTCGCGGTGTTTGACCGCTTGGGGAGTACGGCAGCGGCCGCGAGAGAGTTGGGGTTGAACCGGTTCACCTGTGCAGGCTGGGTCCGGAAGGCGGGACTGAAGGGCCGCGGGAAACGCGGGTCCGGTCCCCATCCTGGCCGGGATGAATTCTTTGAGCTGCGCGAGGCCGGGGTCAGCCGCCGRGAGGCAGCCAGGGCCGTGGGTGTGCATGCCCGCACTGCCAAGGACTGGGACGTTGGCATCCGAAAATCGGGCAGCCGCCGCTTT
>NZ_JBFTZQ010000008.1:0-137743 GCF_056406715.1 Arthrobacter sp. P1_B11 | reverse complement strand
GGGCAGCCGGCCGCAGTTATTGTCGGCGGCTTTTGACGTCGGCGTCCGCGGAGATGCCGTGTTGCCGTTCCAGCGGGTGGGTTATCTCGTCCCCGGCCATCCGGGCCGCAAGCATCGCCACGATTGCCACCACAGGGCAGACGCTGCCTGCCACCAGGAAGATGATCCAGAGGGGCAGCACGGCCGCGACCGGTCCGGCCAGCGCCATCGAAACGGGCATGAGCGCCAGGGACACAAAGAAATCCAGGCTTGAGATCCGTCCCAGAAGATGAGCCGGCACGCGCCGCTGCAGCAGCGTTCCCCAGATCACCATCCCCACGCTGCCGGTGGCGCCGAAAATGAACAGCGCCAGGGCGAGGACCCAGAAATTGTCCATGAGTCCCACGGCGGCCAGCGGCAGGCTGCCTGCACCCCAGGACACGATCATCACTGTCAGGTACCGGCGCGGGAGCTTAAACGAGGCAGTGACCAGCGCGGCAACGGCGCTGCCGATTCCCATCACGGCCAGCAGGAAGCCGAACATGGTGGAGTCCCCACCCAGCTGGTCGCGGACCACGAAGGGCATGAGTACCTCTATTGGCCCGATCAGGAACAGCACTGAGATGCAGGCCCAGAGCAGAGTCCAGAGCAGCCACGGTGTCCGCAAGGTGTAGGTGACGCCCACGTGCAGGTCATGGAAGAAGGAATTCCGTGGCCTGACCGCGTGCGGTCCGGCCGCGCCGGGCTGGGCGTCCCTCCCGACCGGGTTCCCTTCGTGCTCCGCGCCGTTGGCAGGAGCGCTGAGGGCGTGCTGGCCGAGGAAATTCAGAATGATGAAAGCCACCAGATGGCACGCCGCCACGCCCGTCACGGCATGGGACGGCGACAGCCCGGCCACCACGATGCCTGCAACTGCCGGACCGGCCGCCTGCTGCAGTATGGGGCGCATGGTCCCTTCCATGCCGTTGGCCGCCAGCAGATCCTCGGGTGGCAGGAGCCTCGGCAGGATCGCGGAGTAGGCAGGGAAGAAGAAGGCGGCGCCCACACCGAGCACGAAGGCGCCAACCACCAGATGCCAGAGCGCCAGCCAGCCCGCCATTGCCAGGCCGCTGATGCTTGCGATCACGGCCAGATTTGCGCCTTCCACGGCAATGATGAGCAGGCGCTGAGGCACGCGGTCGGCGGCGATGCCGCCTGCGAGGACGAACGCGACCAGCCCCACGCTTCCGGCCGTGGCCACGAGGGACAGCTCAAGAGGGCCGCCGCGAAGCTGAATGACTTGGTACACCATGGCGACAGCCCACATCCCCGAACCGAAGATGGACACGGCAAGGGCCGTGATCAGCACGCGGTATTCACGATGGGAAAATGGGCGCAGCGCTCGGGGGAGGGGCACACGGCAATTTTAGGCCGAGCCTCCCGGTGGGGGAACGCGCGCCGCGGGATAAGCTCGTGGGATGGGGAACACACCCGCCGGAACATGGCGGCGCAGCGTTGCGCTGATCGGGACCAATTGCGGCCTTGCCCTGCATCCCGTGGACGGGAATGGCGTCCACATTCCCGGTGAGCCGGCCAGCTGTTTCGCTTCCTTCTGGAAGGCCGAGTGGTCCAAATGGGGAACAGGGACGGCTCTGCTGGTGGCCACGCTCCAAGGCTGGCGCAGCTACGGCCCCAGCGAGTACTTCGCCCAAACCCTCGCATCCGAGCTGACTCGTTATTTACCGGAAGCCGCCCGCTTTCCACTTAACGCCATCAGCCACACCCAGGACGATTTCGACATGCACCTCGACCTTGAGCGCGGGTTCACGGCCACCGGGCGCCGGGCAGCACTCGAAATCTCCGGCGTGCTGGACCGCCGACAGTTTTCCGCACCTGAGTTTCAGCTCGGACGGGCCAGCGCTTCCCTCAGCAACGTCTACCTGCCGTGCAGCGCGGGCCGGCTGTCAGAATTCGGTGTTGAGTGGCCGGGCGCCCCCACCGTCTATGCCGGGCCGCGCGGGCCTTCTTCGTCCGCCTACCTGGCCGTCGCCGAATCCTGGGTGATGTAGCGCTGGGCCGGCCTGCTTCCCGGCCTGCGTCCCGGCCCAGGCCCGGCCCAGGCCCACAGGGTCAGGGCCGTGGCCTAGTGTTAAGGCCTAGGCGACAGCAACCGGCTGTCGATTTGTTCCGAAGTAATTGTTCCGAGGTAGAGGTGAAGATGGCCAACAGACGCAACCCGGCGATGAAAATCGCGCAGGAAACAGCACACAATGCGGTGTTCGATGCCCACGGCAATCCCAAGCCCGGCGTCCACAACCTGTTGCTGCGCGCGGTAAATATCCAGCGACCACTCGTCGTGGCCAACATCCGCAGGCTCCAACGCCGTCACCCCCATGCTTCTGCGTCCCAGCTTGCGGCGAGGCTGGAACGCGACTACCTCACTGCAGTCACTGGCGGCGGCGCCCTGGTGGGCGCAACGGCCGTGGTCCCGGGGGTCGGAACCATCGCCTCGCTGGGTCTCTCCGCAGCGGCCACCGTGGCCTTCCTCGAAGCGACGGCGCTTTACGCGACGTCCCTGGCGGAACTCCACGGCATCAGGATGACCGACCCCGACAAAGCCAGCACCATGGTCATGGCCGTGATGTTGGGCGAAGAGGGCACGGCGCTGCTTGGCTCGCTGAGCGGCCAGGCCCTCGGCAAGGGAAAGGGCGCCACCCAGGCCTGGGGAAGCGTTCTGGCGCGCAAGATGCCTTCCAATGGCTTCGGCGCCATTCGGGAGCGCGTCCAGAAAGTCTTTCTGCGGAGCCTGCTGAAGCGCCAGGGAACGGCGCTGTTCGGCCGGGCACTGCCGTTTGGAATCGGCGCCGTGGTGGGCGGCGCCGGCAACCTCATGATGGGCCGGGCGGTCGTGGCGAATGCCAAGGAGGCATTCGGCCCTATGCCGGACACCATTCCCGGGGAACTGACGGCCGCAGCGGGTGCATCGCCGGAAGCGGCAGCGCGGCTGAACCGTACGCTGGAAGGGAGCAACGGTGGATCTGAACGCTGACTTGGGCGAGTCCTTCGGCTCGTGGACCATGGGCGATGACCTTGCCATGTTCCAGCTCGTCACCAGCGCCAACGTGGCCTGCGGGTTCCATGCCGGTGATCCGGTGACCATGCTGGACAGCTGCCGCGCGGCCTTCGAACTGGACGTCACGGTGGGGGCCCACGTTGGCTACCGGGACCTCGCGGGCTTTGGCCGGCGCTCCCTTGACATGTCCTTTGACGAGCTTTTCGGGGATGTCCTGTACCAGTTGGGCGCGCTGGACGGAGTGGCGCATGCAGTGGGCGCCTCCGTGGACTACGTCAAACCCCATGGAGCCCTGTACAACCGGACATTCCGCGATGCCGAGCAGGCGGCAGCCGTCGTGGCGGCCGTCCAGGCCTACGACCCGGGACTTCCGGTTCTCGGGCTCCCCGGCTCGGAGTTGCTGAAGCACGCCCAGGAAGCCGGCCACCCCGTGTTCCGCGAGGCGTTCGTTGACCGCGCCTACCTCCCGGACGGCACCCTGGTGCCGCGCTCGCAGGAAGGTTCCGTGCTGCACGACGTCGGTCCAATCGTTGAGCGGGCCGTCCGGCTGGCGCTGAAAGGCGAGGTAGTGGCAGTGGACGGCACGGTGGTGCGGGTCGATCCGGATTCGCTGTGCATCCACGGTGATACGCCCGGCGCCGTGGGCATGGCCGCCGCCGTTCGCGCAGGGCTGCAAGAAGCCGGTGTGGAGCTTGAGCCTTTCGCCTGAGCGGCCTCCGTGCTTTATCGGGGTTTGAGTCCCGCCCCAAGCCGCTGCTCCAGCAGCCTCGCTGTCTCGGGGGTGCCGCTTGGAGGGCCGCTCTTCCGCACCACAGTGTTGAGTTCCGCAGGCTTGGTCGGCGAAAACAGCCACGTGGTGAAGAAGGCCCGCAGGTCCTGGCCGGACAGTTGCTGTGCGAGGTTCATGAAGTCCTCGCTTGAGACGTTGCCGCCGGCGTGGGACTCCGTCCATTCGCGGAGGATGTCGAAGAACACGTCGTCGCCCACCCGCGTCCGAAGTGCGTGCAGTGTCATGGCGCCGCGCGCATAGACACTGAAGTCGAACAGTGCCTTCGTTCCGGGGTCGCCGATTTTCACGGACCAGAACGGCGCTTCCGCGGGGATCGCCGTGGCGTAGAAGTCGAAGATCTGCTGCGGTGTCTCCCGTCCTTCGCTCTCGCTCCACAGCCACTCCGTGTAGGTGGCGAAACCCTCGTTCAGCCAGATGTCCCGCCACGCCCTGACAGCCACGTCATCGCCCACCCACTGGTGCGCCAGTTCATGGACCACCACCGAGTCGCCGCCCGTTGGAGTGTTGAAGAACAACTTGGAGTAGATGGGCCGGGTCTGGTTCTCCAGCGCGAAACCGAGGTTCTTCACGTCGTCCACGATGCCGCCGGCCGCAGTGAAGGGATATGGCCCCAGGAACCCGGACAGGAAGCGGATGATTTCGGGCTGCCGCTTGAAGGATGACTGCACCTTCTGGCCCAGCGATGGAGGCCCCTCCGTGCCTGCCGTCCAGTGAGTTTCGCCCGGGGGACTGTCAGCCGGCGGTCCTGAGGCCGCCCAGCCGTCCAGGATGTTTCCGTCGTCCTCGAACGACGTGGTGCCGTCCCCGGTGGAGACGGCGACGTCGTCTACGGACACACCGTCGAACGTAATGGCAGCGTCGCTGGCGTACGTGACGGAGACTTCGACTTTCTTCCCGGCGAAGAGGGCGAGGTCGACTGCCCACTGCTCCCAGCCCGTACCTTGCCCGGTTGCCGCCCACCATTTGCCTGACGTGCCCGTGGGCCGGCAGGCCCCCTTGCCGTTATCGGTTTGATAATGGGTGAGAAACGGGTGCAGGGACAGCAGTTCCTGGCAGGCGCGTCCAGTATCCGCCGCGGTGTGTCCGTTCGCATCGGGGAGGGTGGTCCAGTCCTGGGCGCCGGCCGTGTGGGCTTCCACGAAGGTGAAGTCCCGCCCTGCCTCAATGTTCCGCCACAGCCAGAAGGAAAGCCGGGCACCGCCTGGCGGAACGCTGATGACCTTTGTCAGACGCGTGTAGGACCTGTTGCCGTTGTGCGACCACGCGAAGTTGGTTCCTGTCCGCGGAGTCACCACAGGGGTGAAGAGGTCAGGATCGATGGCGTCCACAAAGCTGATCCCGCCGTCCCGGTATTGGCGGAGGTTGAACTGGCCCACGTTGGCCGTGGCGAGGTAGGTGGCCATCGGCGCTTCAGCACGCCAGGTCCACGTTGTTTTGCCATGCTCCGATTCCTTTTCCCGGAGCACTCCGTTCGCCACGACTTCCAGCCCGTCGGGAACAGTGATCCGGAAAGTGAAGGACGCCTTGTCCAGCGGGTGGTCATTCGCCGGGAACCAGGTAGCGGCCACGTGGGGCTGCCCGATCACGAGCGATCCGTCGTCGGTGTGCAAAAATCCTGAGGTGCCAAACTGGTCGTTGATGGCCTTTGGAATCCCGTCATAGGTCACGATGGCTTTGAAAGCATCTTCGTCCGCTATGCCGTCCTGCGGTGTTACGGTGAGCTCGGCTCCGCTTCGGCTGAAGGCCGCGGGTTCATCGTCCACTCTGACGGAGCGGACCGTCAGGCCGTCGAGGTCCAGATTGAATGCGGAGAGGTTTTGCGTTGCGCGGGCGCTGATGGTGGCCGAGCCGGCGAGCAGGCCGGTGGCGGGGTCGTAGCTGAGGTTAAGCAGGTAGTTCCGGACGTCATAGCCGCCGTTGCCGTCGAGCGGAAAATAGGGATCGCCCAGGCCGGGGGAGCCGGGCGCAAAGCTGTCAACTGCAGGCGGGCTTTTCGCAGCCGACGCAGATTTGGCCTGGACAGTCAGTAACTGGGCGGGGAGCGCAGCGGCCAGAAGCAGTGCCGCGAGGAAAAGGCCCGTGCGGTGCAGTGGCCTGCGGTGGGCGGGACGGGCGAAGGCGGCCCGGACCGCCGTCGGTTCTTTTGGGTTGGGACTCATGGCACCTCGTTCGGAACTCCACGATGGCAACGCCGCAGTGCCGGATCAGGGCCCGCGCCGCGACGGAACCGTATGAGCCGGCGGGAGACCAAGGGTGCGTTGTAGACACCAAGGTGGCCTCGGCCGCCCCTCCTGTCAAGAGTCCCGCTTTTTCCCGGCGCTGAGTAGCGGGCTGCGGTTCACGATGGCCGAACGTCAGCCGAACGCCAGGTGTGCCACCGCGAAGATGGCCAGGCCGGCCAGGGAGCCCACCACAGTGCCGTTGATCCGGATGAACTGCAGGTCCTTGCCCACTTGGAGTTCGATCTTCTGCGACGTCTCTTCGGCATCCCAGCGCGCCACGGTATCGGTGATTACCCCGGCAATGTCGGACCGGTAAGTCCGGACCAGGTAGCCCGCGGCGTCGCCGATCCAGGCGTTGACCTTGCCGGCGAGTTCGTCATCGTTGACCAGGCGTGTCCCGAAGTCGCGGACGGCGGCCTTGAACTTCACCGTCAGTTCACTGTCGGGATCGTCGACGGCGGTGAGCAGCGCGCCCTTGATGGTCGCCCAGGTCCGCGAGGCCAGTTCACGAACCTCCGGATCTCCGAGGACCTGTGCCTTAATGCCTTCGGCGCGGGCGATCATGGCCGGATCAAACTGGAGGTCCTGCGCAAGGTCCGTGAGGTATTTGTCGATGGACAGACGCACCTGGTGCTGTGGATCGGACTGAACAGCCTGTGCGAACTTCAGGATCTCAACGTAGACCTTGTCTCCCACGATCCCGTCCACGAAGCTGGGCACCCATTGCGGTGATCGTTCGGTGACGAGGCGGCTGACCGTCTCGTGATTGGCCGCCACCCAGTCCGCCGCCCGGTCCACCAGCAGGTCAACAAGCTTGTGGTGGTGACCTTCAGCGAAGATACGCTCGGCCATCCGGCCCACCGGAGGTCCCCACGGCGGAGCAAGCAGATGCTTGCGCACCATGCCCTCGATGACTGCCTGGACGTCGTCGTCATTCAACACCTTGAAGGCGCCGCGGATAACTGCGGCGCCCTCCTTGGCGACGCGTTCGGCGCCGCCCGGTCCGGACAGCCACTGGCCCACCTTGCCCGAAATGTTGATGCTGGCAAGTTTGTCCTGGACCACCTGTTCGGAGAGAAAATTGGTCTCCACGAACTCACCGAGCGACGCCCCGATCTGGTCCTTGCGCCGCGGAATGATGGCGGTATGCGGAATCTTCAGGCCCATGGGGTACTTGAACAGGGCTGTTACTGCGAACCAGTCCGCGAGGGCACCTACCATGCCGCCTTCGGCCGCGGCCCGGACATATTCGAGCCAGGGGTACTGCTTCTGCAGGGCAAACGCGAAGACGAACACAACTGCCATGGCGATCAGCAGGGCGAGGGCCACGAGCTTCATTTTCCGCAGGGCGGCCGCCTTTTCAGCGTCACCTGCAGCGAGCGGGTTCGGGGCGACGGCGGGACCCGCCTGGGCCGGACGGCCCTGGACGGGAGGGCCGGCGGGCGGAGGGGCCGGCTGCGTGGTTGGCTCAGAGTTCACCTGCATGTGCCCAGCCTAGCCCCGCTTCCCGGTCTGTCGTCGGCTAACGTGTCAGCATGACACCCGACGAGTCAGTTCCAGCCCGTCCCTTGGTCTACGCCCACCGTGGTGCCAGCGCGGACTTCGCGGAGCACACCCGAGCTGCGTATCTCCGCGCATTGGCTGACGGGGCGGACGGCGTGGAATGCGATGTGCAGCTGAGCCGGGACCAACATGTGGTTCTGCTGCATGATGCCAACCTGGACCGCACCTCGGACGGCACCGGCCCGGTGGCGGAAAGGACGATTGACGAACTGCGGCTCTTGGATTTCTCGTCATGGAAGGGTGTCCGTATTCCCGAGGCCTACGGGGCGCGCTCGGAACAGTTCCTGACCCTTCCCGATTTGCTGGACCTTCTCCGGGAATCCGGGCGGGACATCGGCCTCGCGATCGAACTGAAACACCCCAGCCCGTACCAGCTGAAACTCGAGGACCGGGTGCTGGAAGTCCTGAGGGCGGAGGGATGGGACCCGCGGACGTCCAGGCTGGGCAATATCCGGGTCACATTCATGAGCTTCAGCCCGGACTCCGTGCGTCATCTGTGCAAGACGGTTCCCGCTGAATTCATCTGCCAGCTGGTGGACGACATCAACGTCGCGGAAATCCGGGAAGAACTCGGCCTTGGTCCGCTGACCGGCGGCGCAGTGGCGAACGTTATGAAGGCCGCCCAGCTGGAGGGCGAACGGATCCTCAACGACTGCGAAGTGGGCATGGCCGGGCCCGGCATCGACTACGTGCGCGAGCATTCCCGCACAGTCCGGCGCTGGCTGGATTCGGGCCGCAGGTTCAGGGTCTGGACTGTGGACGCCACGAACGACGTAGCCCTGTGCCAGGGGCTGGGGATCCACGAGATCACCACCAATAAACCTGCCCTCGTACTCGCCCAGCTGTAGCCGGCTTCGCCCGGGCGTCACCGCTGTGATTGAGTGGTGCCATGCCCATCACCTGGCCGGCCCGGCTCCTGCAATCTCTGGCTGTTCGGGTAGGCCTGTCCATCAGTGTGGCCACAGGCCTGTACGGTGTGTCATTCGGCGCCCTTTCCGTTACTTCCGGCCTCGACTTCTGGCAGACGATGGCCCTGAGCCTGCTGCTGTTCAGCGGCGGCTCGCAATTCGCGTTCATCGGAGTGGTTGCCGGCGGCGGGTCCGGGCTGGCAGCCATGGGGGCCGCGACGCTGCTGGGGATGCGCAACGGAATCTACGGCATGCAGCTCAACGTACTGCTGCACCCGAAGGGATGGCGAAAGCTTGTCGCCGCCCAACTGACCATCGACGAATCCACGGCTACGAGCACCGGCCAGACCGATCCCGCCGAACAGCACCGCGGATTCTGGACCGCGGGAATCGGCGTCTTTGTGCTCTGGAATATTTTCACCGCCGTGGGTGCCCTCGCCGGAGGCGCGCTGGGCGATCCAAAGCAGTGGGGGCTCGACGGT
The DNA here is from genome assembly GCF_056406715.1 of Arthrobacter sp. P1_B11. Lineage (NCBI taxonomy): Bacteria > Bacillati > Actinomycetota > Actinomycetes > Micrococcales > Micrococcaceae > Arthrobacter > Arthrobacter sp. P1_B11. Next base: position 128,747 of record NZ_JBFTZQ010000008.1, on the reverse strand, counting down.
GCTGCGGTGGCAGCCTTCCTTGGCCTGCTCTGGCCCCGGCTGAAGGGCAGGGAACCGGTTGCCATCGCCGTCGTCTGCGCGCTGGCCACCGTGCTGGCGGTGCCGTTCGTTCCTGCCGGCGTGCCCATCCTGATAGCTGCGGTAGTGGCCGCCCTCATCGGATGGTTCAGCCACGGACCCAAGGATGAAGGGCTGGAACCCGACATCGATCCCTACACCGGGCGCCGCCATGGCCCGCACCGGGAATCCGGAACGGCCCCCGGGGGTGCGGCATGAATCTGTGGGGATGGCTGCTCCTGTCGTGCCTTTTCGCATATGCCTGGAAGCTGCTGGGCTACTTGGTGCCGGCTTCGCTCCTGCAGAATCCCCGGATGTCGCGGGTCGCCGGAACAATGACCATCGGGCTGCTGGCCTCGCTGACGGTCGTCAACGCTGTGGCGTCAGGCCAGTCGCTGATCCTCGATGCCCGGCTCGGGGCGCTGGCCGCGGCCGCAGTTGCGCTCCTCTTCCGCGCCCCCTTCCTGGTGGTAGTCCTGGCCGGGGCAGGGGCAGCAGCCCTGCTGCGGCTGGCGGGCTGGAACTGAAATGGCGGCCTGCCCCGGCATTGACGTGTCAGGCTGGGTGTGAATGAGTAGACCGTAGAGTGACGCTCAATGTTGTTGAATTTCGGAGAGGACGGACCGACCATGAATGACGAATCAGCCCAGGAGGAAACAGCCTCCACCAGGGAAGTCTCGGAGAAATCGGGAGCCCCCTACATTGAGGTGGGCGGCTCCCAGGCCACCAGGGAGCTCCGCGATACGTCCCGCCGCCGCCGCGAGGCGGAGGAAAAGCTGCAGCAGCATCTGATTGAGGCGAAAGAGCACGCCCATGAGGCAGAGCATGCCCATGAGGCGGAGCAGGCCCATGAGGCGGAGCAGGCCCATGAGAAGGCGCACGGGCGGGCCGACGATACCGGTGACGATTCCTAGACGCACGCCAAGCGCAAGACGTCACGGACGTGCGCCCCTGCCGAGGTGCGCCCTGCTAGGTGATCAGGCGGCAGCGAGATCAGGCGGCACCGTAAGCATCAGGAGAATCGGGCAACGAGCGCCGGGCCAGTTCTTCGCTGGCAAGGTCGTACCAGTCTTGGGCGCCGAGCACTGGCTTAGGGGTGTCCAGGTTCCGGTACAGCGCGTCCACGATGATGCCGAGCTCCTCGGTGGACGCGGATGTCAGGGTCACTTCCGGGTCGCCGGTGTGCTTCATGAATTGGGCAAGTTGTGAGCGGTTCATGATGACGCTGCCAGCCGGACATATTCACACGTGAAGAGTGCCATTGTTCGCTCCATGAAGGAATGTACCGAGGCTGGCTGCCTAACCACTGGTCTGATCAGCTTACTGTGCCAGCCACTTCAGCGGAATATCCGGCGCAGCTTTACAGCATCGGACGTGGCCTCGCGGGAACGCCAAAAGCCGAGCCTCCGCCTACTCGAACTGCGTGCCCGGGAGCGGCACCTGGGGCGGCAGTGGCCGGCCCGGCCGTTCCGATCGGATGGCGTCCTCGACCAGGGCGGCCGGCCGCCGCCAGGCATCGGAGCCCGGTTCCATGGTGTCCACCACGCCGATCAGCATGGCGAGCAGACGCACCATGTCCGTCAACGAGATGTCCACCCGGAGGGTGCCCTGGCCCTGTCCCCGGCCCAGGAGCACGCCCACCGATTCGATCAGGCTGCCGGTGATGCCGGTCAGCAGGTCACGACGCCCGGCCACCGCACCAAGCAGATTGGCGTTCTCACTTGCGGCGGCCATGATGGCATCGATCACGCGGAAAAGGCCCTCGGCAGCATCCTGCCCCGCCAGTGCGACATCAATGACCGGATCAACGGTGAGACGGAGCTGGCGGTTCAGTGCTGCCAGGACCAGCTGTTCCTTGTCTGAAAAGTTCCGGAAGAGCGTCGCGGGACCCACACCGGCAGTGGCGGCGATCGTCTGCAGCGGAACATCCGGGCCGTAGTCGCGGAAGCACTCACGGGCTGCGTTAATGATCTTGTCCACATTGCGCGCAGCGTCGGCACGGAGGGGCTTGCGCTCTACTGCGAGGTTCATATCTAAAAGGTTAGCAACGCAGTCTCCCGCCGACTTCGTTACCGATTGGTAGCCTCGAATATGACGCAGGACACCCCGCCGGCGAGGTTCCCGGCGTGCCAGACTGGACCCATGTTGCTTGCATTCTCAGTTGCCCCGTCCGGAACTCCTGCCGATCCGACGCACCAGCGCGGGGCCGCGGACGCCTCGGTGCACGACGCCGTAGCCGCCGCAGTCAAAATCGTTAGGGAATCGGGACTCCCCAATCAGACGGACTCCATGTTCACCACAATAGAAGGTGAATGGGATGAGGTGTTCGCGGTCGTAAAGCGCGCCACCGAGGAAGTAGGCAAGTACGGCAGCAGGGTCTCGCTGGTGATCAAGGCCGACATCCGGCCAGGCTTCTCCGGCGAACTGACAGCCAAGGTGGAGCGGCTGGAAAACGTCATCGCCGGGGACTCCTGACCCGGACCGGCCGGTGACCGGCCCTGACAGGGTCGCGGCCCCGGACCGGCCCTAGCCGGGCTTGTCCTGTTACTGCGAGACTGGGGCCATGTTTGAGCATAAGCCGCAGCCCGGGTGGGTGGCCGTAGAAGAGTTCCTGTCCGCCGCCGTCGTTCATCCCGACGGAGCGCTGAAGCGCGCGGTGCAGTCCGCCGTCGAGGCCGGGATGCCGCCGATCGAGGTGACCCCGAACGCCGGCAAGCTGCTGAAGCTGCTGGTCATGAGTTGCGGCGCCCGCCGCGTACTGGAGATCGGCACCCTGGCAGGTTTCAGCACCATCTGGATGGCCCGGGGGCTTCCCGACGACGGGCGGCTGGTGACGTGCGAATACCTCGCCAGACATGCTGAGGTTGCCCGCGCGAACGTGGACGCCGCGGGCGTCGGCCACAAGGTGGACATCCGCACGGGCGCCGCACTCGAGACGCTTGCTGTCCTGGAGGCAGAAGGAGGAGGCCCTTTCGACTTCGTCTTCATCGATGCGGACAAGGAGAACAATCCGCACTACCTCGACTGGGCCATCCGCCTTGGCAGGCCGGGGACCACCATCGTGATGGACAACGTGGTCTGGGAAGGCGCAGTGCTGGACCCCTCCATGGACGAGATCAACGCCCCCGGCATCCTCGGTGCGCTGAAAATGATGGGCGAGGACAGCCGGCTGGACGCCACAGTTATCCAGACGGTGGGCTCCAAAGGCTGGGACGGATTCGCGCTTGCGGTAGTCCGCTAGAACCGAATGCAAGCATTGAGCAAAACTAAAAGGCACCGCCCGCGTACCGGGTGTACGCGGGCGGTGCCTTGGTTGAAGTAGGGAACTACACGATGGCGTTCATGGAGCTCCAGCCAGTGCCGATCAGGGACTTGCCGAGGAAACCGGTTGATCCGTTGCCACGGTAGAGGAGCATGTTTCCGCGGGAGTCGCGGGCCGTCAGGTCGGCCTTGCGGTCTCCGTTGAAGTCACCGGGAGCTACGATGCTGAGGCCGTTCCAGCCGGCACCGATCAGGACCCTTGCGAGGAACCCGCCGGAACCGTCGCCACGGTAGAGCCAGAGGTTTCCGGCGCCGTCGCGGGCTACCAGGTCCGCATTGGCGTCACTGTTGAAGTCACCGGGAGCCACGATGGCGTTCATGCCGTTCCAGCCGGTGCCGATCTGCATCCGCCCGGTGAAGCCGCCGGTTCCGTTGCCGAGGTAGGCGAACAGGTTGCCAGTGGCGTCGCGGACGGTCAGGTCCGGCTTCCGGTCTCCGTTGAAGTCACCGGGAGCGGTGAGGCTGTTGAAAGAGTTCCAGCCGGTCCCGATCTGGACCTTGGTGGAGAAGCCCCCGGCACCGTTGCCCTTGTAGAGATACAGCAGGCCGGTGGAGGTCCTGGCTACGATGTCGGCTTTACGGTCACCGTTGAAGTCGCCGGTGCTGACGATGGCCGTCATCGAATTCCAGCCGGCGCCGATCTTGGTCTTCGCCAGGAAACCGCCGGTTCCGTTGCCGCGGTAGAGCCAGAGGACACCGGCGGAATCGCGGGACACGACGTCCGCCTTGCCGTCGCTGTTGAAGTCCTGCAGCTTAGTCGTTGGTGCGGTGACAGTCGTGCCGATCTGCACGGTGCGGTTAGCCATTGCGCTGACGTTGCCGGCAGCGTCGGTGGCCCGGACGTTGAAGACGTACGTTCCGTTGACCTGTGCATCCCACGTCTTTGGTGAGGCGCAGGTGGGATCCCAGGTTGCGTTGCTGGGCAGCAGCTGGCATTCGAACCGGGCCCCGGCCTCACCCGTGAAGCTCAACGTGGGCGTGCTGTCCAGGCTGGGCGAGGACGGGAACGGTGCGGTCACCGAGACGGCGGGCGCCGCGGTGTCCACGGTGAAGGTGAGCTTCGCCGAGGTCAGGAACTGTGGCTGCGTGGGATCGGCGGCGAAGGCCGGGTTGGTGATGCGGGCCTGCACACTGTGAACGCCCTGGGCCAGTGCGGCCAGCGTGGCGGAGTAGCTGGAGCCGGTGAGCGTTGTGGCCCGGGGGGCACCGGTGTCGACAATCAGCTGCACGGGTCCCGCAGCGCCTGCCGGAAGGGTGCCGATGATGGTCGGCGTGGTGACCCGCGTGATGTTGTCGGTCGCGGAACGGCCGCTGTCGCTGGCCGTTGCCAGGTCAGGCGTGGAGGGCCCGCCGTCGGACCCGTCGGCGATAAGCCCCTGGACGGTGAAAGTGTTCACCGTGAGGGTGTTCACCCCGGGGCCGCCGGCGTTGGGACCCGTGATGGTGACAGCATTGGTCCCTGACGGGGCGCCGGTTACTGGCCTCGCGGTGTTGATGTCGCCGAGAGTTCCCGGAGCTGCTCCGACTTGGCGGAGGAACGTTGCGGTGGTGCCGGTGGCGTAGTTACCCAGGAAGGCCGCGCCTACTCCGGCCCAGTCGCAGGGCACTGTGGCCGAGGGAGCGCAGACGCCGGCGTCGATGGTTTGCTTGATCCGGCCACCTACCTTTGGGTCCGGTTCGGCAACGAATGTGTTGATGCCGTACGGGTGTGTAATCGTGTAGCTTGCGCCGGGAGTGAGGTTATCGACTATGAACCGCAGCCGGCCGAAGCCCATCTGCTCTCCCGGAACAACGGGGCCGTTGACGTGGGCTCCTTCGAGTGCCGCCTCATAAGTGCTGAGATTGCCGCCCGTCGCGGAGGCTTGGAACCAGAAGGCTTCTTCCGGGAAGTTGTCCGGATAGGATGCCGGCGAGTTCGGGTCGGGCGGCTCGGAGAGGCAGCCTTTGCCGGCCTCATAGCAGAGCTGCAGCTTGACCGATCCGTCCGAATACCAGGTGGGGAACCCGTTGGCAGAATCCACCGGCCCCATGCCGGCGGTCTCGGCGCTGGCGGGAAGGGCGCCCAGCGGCGCGAGGGCCGTGGCCAGCAAGGCGCCGGCGGCAACGGGGGCAATGCGGGCAGTTGCGGTGGTGGCGGACCGGCGGTGGGCCGGCCCTGAACGGTGTGCTCCGTCGGGCATCTTGGGCCTCATTACGGCGTGCGAGAACATGGTGACTCCTTATGGACACTCGATTTATGGCCCCCAGTACCAACAAGGCCAGATCGGGAGGTGCATTCCCAACCACCGCCAGAATGGCGCACCCACCTTGGATTAACGTCGGACAAAACCGATGGTGAAAATGGGCGGCTCCGGCACCGCGGGACGGGCGGCCGGCTCGGGCGCCGCAGGGGATACGGTGCCCGGTCCGGCAGCCCTGGTCCCTGTCCGCGCAGGCCAAGCTCCGGTTTTGGACCTGCTTCAGCCTGCCTGCCGGGACTTGGGAATTTCCCGCTGGGCCGCGCCCCGTATGGGCCCACCCGCCGCCCCCCGCAAGGGGCCCGCGCCCGGCGTGAGGGGTTAGGCCATCGATTTGAGGGGGCCCGAATAGGGGTGGTTGGACCTTGTTTGTTACCCGGGAGTCACTTGTTCGGACCTTTTCCCAAGAATCGCCCGGCATGCTCGGAGCAATCATTCGAAAGGAGCCCTGGCAATGACCGTGTCAAGACGACAAGTCCTGCTGCTGGGTGGATTAGGTGCCCTGGGGGCTGGCGCGCTTTCGTTTCCGTCCCGCGAAGTGGAAGCCAAGTCGGCCAGTCGCCTCAGCAGTGCAGAAATGCCCAAGCCGTTCCAGTCAGCCTTTGTCCAGCCCCCGGTCCTCCAGCAGGACCGGGTGGGAGTGGACCCCGCCGACGGCGGGCCTGTGAACTACTACACCCTGACTCAAAAAGCGGCCATGGCCTCCATTTTGCCGCGGCTTAAGACTCCGATCCTGGGGTACAACGGCATCTTTCCCGGACCCACCATCAGCCTCGACCAGGGCACCAAGGCCGTGCTTCGTGTCCGCAACCAGCTGCCGGCAACGCACCCCAACGATGGCCACGTGCTGGCAACGTCGGTCCACCTGCACGGATCGGCTTCGCTGCCGCAGTATGACGGGTACGCCAGCGACATTACCCATCCCGGATTTTTCAAGGACTACAACTACCCCAACTTCCAGCCGGCCCGGACTCTCTGGTACCACGACCACGGTGTCCACTTCACGGCCCAGAACGCCTACTCGGGCCTGGCGGCCCAGTACCACATGCACGATCCGGTTGAGCGGAAGCTCCTGCCGCAGGGCAAATACGATGTGCCGCTGGTAATTTCCGACGCGATGTTCGCGGCCAACGGTGCCCTGGGCTATGACGACAACACGCACTCGGGCCTGTGGGGGGACGTCATCCTGGTCAACGGCAAGCCGTGGCCGGTCATGAAGGTCCAGAAGCGGATCTACCGCTTCCGCATCCTGAACTGCAGCATCTCCCGTTCGCTCAAGCTCACGCTCAGCACGGGAGATCCCCTGGTGGTCGTGGCCACCGACGGCGGCCTGATGCCCAAGCCGCAGAGCGTGGCCAACTACCGGCACGCGGGCGCGGAACGGTATGAGGTCCTGATTGATTTCCGCAAATACAAGACCGGTCAGCGGATTGAACTGCGGAACCTGTCCAACAAGAACAACGTGGATTACGACTTCACGAACAAGGTCATGGCCTTTGACGTCACCGACGAGCCCGTCGACACCGCCGACGCCACCTGGAACACCATGCCCACGCTGCTGGCTCCGGGCAATGAGGTCATGGCCCTGACCGAGAAGCAGGCTAAAAAGGTCCGGCGCTTCAGGGTCAAGCGGAACCACACCACCAACATGTGGACCATCGATGACACCAGTTGGCACGACGTGATCGCGAGCGGCTACAAGAAGGTTTCCGCGGAAGTGGACCTCGACGCCGTCGAGATCTGGGAGTTTGAGAACAAGTCAGGAGGCTGGTTCCATCCGGTTCATATCCACCTGGTTGACTTCAAAATCCTGAGCCGCAACGGCAGGGCCCCGTTCCCGCAGGAACTCGGTCCCAAGGATGTGGTCTATGTGGGCGAAGGCGAGACGGTCCGGCTCCTCATGAAGTTCGGTCCGCACAAGGGCCGGTACATGGTGCACTGCCATAACCTTCCCCATGAGGACCACGACATGATGGTCCAGTTCCGCGTCGGCCTGAAGGAAGACGACTACGATCCCTGCGACCCCATGACGGCGGCACTTCCCCAATGGGACGCTTAGCCCCCCTGCCAGTAGCAAGAACCGAAAGCCCTGCCGGAGTTTCCCGGCAGGGCTTTTGGGGGAAGAAAACCACGACGGCGGCCGTGCTGGCCGCCGGTTTGCTCGCCACCCGGCTGTGGGTGCTTGAGCCCATGACGGTGAGCTCCGAGAGCATGGAACCGGCGGTGCCCCGGGGCTCCACGATCCTGCTGTACAAAGCCGGACCGGCCCTTGGCAGTCTTACAGCCGGGTCTCTCGTAGTCTTCACCAGCCCCGAGGACGGACATCCGGCGCTCAAGCGTGCCATCGCGTTTCAAGGCCAGACCGTTGCCATCGAAGACGCCGTCCTCGTCGTGGACGGCGTGCCGCAGCCTGAGCCGGGAATCGACCAAAGCCGGATTGACGGCACGTATTTCGGTCCTGTCACCGTACCTGCGGGCCACCTCTTCGTCCTCGGCGACAACAGGTCCGGCTCCATCGACTCACGCATCTACGGCAGCGTCCCGCTGGAGAACGTGCAGGCGACCGTGCTGTGGCCGCCGTCGGGTCGTTAGGCGTCCTGCCGGGCCGGCGGAAGCGGCAACAGGCACAATGCGTCGACAGACGTAGGGTCGCCAGGTATGGGGAGGCGGTCCCGGGCAGCAGTTCACAGAGCCCGGGGCCGCTTTCCTATGTTGTCGGTAAGTCAGGGTCGTTGGTCTGCCAAGGGTTGTCCGACTGCCAGGACGTCCCCGCACAGCAACAGGGCCCCGTCCGCGGTGTGGACGGGGCCCTGTTGCTGTGCGCTGACGTGTCAGCCGGTGCGGATCAACGGGTGGCGATGGCTGACGTTGCCGTGCCTCCCCGAGTGGACTGGACCATGACCCTGGTGATCTGCCTGGTCGGTCCGGGCTTGGCCTTGTAGGACCAGGCGCCGAGGGTGTCGACCTGTGCGGTGCCGATCTTCACCGCGGTACCGCTGGTCATGTCGTAGATCACGACCGACGTGGCCGGGGTCAGAACGCCGGTGCTCCCCGCCAGGGCGGATGTGCCGGTGATCCGGAGCTCGGTGCCAATGCGGTGGCGGGAGCCCGCATCGATTGCCACAGCGTCGGTCTGGATGGTCAGCGCAACAGTTGTCTCGCTCGTGCTGCCGTCCAGGGCTGTCACGACCAGCTTGATATGGGCAGGTCCTGCGACTGCTGCCGGCAGCGGAGCAGTGTCCGTGGTCTTGGCGTAGAACGGAACCGCAACGGTCGGCTTGGCCGTGGTGTCGCCGGCCAGCGTTACGGCCGGGCCGTCCACCTGCGACCACTTGTAGCTGACGCCCCCGGTTGATGTGCTGCCGTCAAGCTGGACGCTTGCGCCGCGGGCTACCGTAGCTGATGCCGGCGTCGCCGCTGCTTTCAGCGTGGTTGGCGGGGTGGTGCCGCCGCCCGGTGGCGTGGTGGTGCCGCCGCCTGGTGGCGTGGTGCCGGTCCCTGTGTCAACTACGGGACCGGGATCGGGTGTTGGGCTCAGCGGGGGAAGTCCTGCCTGGGTGGCAGTGCCGCCTGAGACGCTCACCGCAAGGGATGCCGTGTCCCCGGCGGCGTTCTTCACCGTTACCTTGGCGGGTGGCGCATTGAGGGTCCAGGAGCCCTGGGCTGGCGCGCCGCCAGCTGCGGGGTTGACCAAAGGTCCGACTCCGACGACTTCCAGTGGGTCGCCTGAACTGGAGAGGGCTGCTACGTTGAGCTTCGCCCCGTCAAAGGTGGCGCTCGTGACCGTGATGCTACTGGGCTTGGTCACGGTAATGGTGCCGCTGCTGGCGGGCTTGTCGGCGATGTTGGTGATCTTGACCGATGTTGGTGCGGTTCCGGTGAACGGGATCCGGGCGTAGAAGCGGCCGGAGTCCGCATCCGTGGCCATCGGCGTGAGAGCGAATTTCCCTGCCTGTGCCTCGACCTGCAGCTGGGCCGCGGGCTTGCTGCTGGCGAAGATATCGATCATGTTCCCGTTGACTACGGCAGAATCGGCGCTCACGCCGCTGTTGGTTGCAATCTTTCCCTGGAGGGTGAACTGATTGGTTGACAGGTTGAGTCCGCCGCCGCTGACGGAGAACGTGTTACGAAGGCCGCCTGTCACCGTGTGGTCCTGGTTCGGATCTCCAAGGTACCCGGCAGGTGCTGCCGGGGCGGTGGCCGGATCCCATTTGAGGAAGGGGCCGATGTTGCTCTTAAGTGCTGTGGTGAAGTTGCCCACGGCGGGGGAGATGTCCTCGACGAGCCTGCCGGCTCCCGTGCCGTCCGTGTCGACTGTGATGGTGCCGTAGGGATGCTGGAAGGTAAGGGTGGCATTTGCGGGACCGCCCTTCACCACAATCCTCTGACGGCCGAAGACCATCTGGTCGCCGTCCGTGACCGTGTTGGCGAACGCGGCCTCCAGGCCGAGCACCAAGGTGGCCTTTCCACCGCCGGGAAGGTCAAGGCCGGAGCTGGCGAGCATGTAGAACGCTTCTTCGGGGAAGTTGTCAGGGAACGAAATGGGCGCTGTGTCATTGGGGATGTCGCCAGGCAGGAAGCCGCACAGCGGGTTTTCCGCGTCGAGGCAGAGCTCTACGCGTGTTCCCGACCGGTCCTCGTACCAGGAGGGGAAGCCGTTCTCGGCATTGACCGGACCGACAGAAACAAGTTTGTTGGTGGCCAGATTTTGTTCGGTCACCTGGGTCGCGGCCACGGCCGAGGTGACGCCTGTCACCGACAGCAGGACAGTTGCCGCGGCCGCGATGGTCCGCCGGCCGCCAAACCGCCCGGCAATCGGGCTGGCGAACGGTGGAGAGAACCGCGGATTCAGCTGATGGACTGAGCCATCGGGTGGGTTGGTTGCCATTGGTATATCTCCTCAGGTATGGCGCTGATGGCAACCAATAAACGTTGCCCGAGTTGTGAAAACCTTTGGCAACGTTGGGATCGGTGGGAGTCCGAAAACGGCGGCACCCCCCGGCCCTCTGGAAGGCAGGACGCCGTGCCCGCGCCCACCGGAAGATAAGTATGCTTGGAATCATCTTGGCCGGCCGCTCGCGGCCGGTGCCGGGCAACAGCAGCGGAGGAAGAAAATGAAAGCGTCCCAGACCCTGGCCAGCAACCTTCAGAAGGTCCTCACCGACCTGATCGAACTCCATGTGCAGGGGAAGCAGGCGCACTGGAACCTGGTGGGAACCAACTTCCGGGACCTGCATCTGCAGCTGGACGAAATCATCGCCAGTGCACGGTTGTTCGCGGACCAGACGGCGGAACGCATGCGTGCCCTGCACGCCCTTCCGGACGGCAGAAGCTCGACAGTTTCAGCGGACACCAGGCTGGAACAGTTCCCCGGCGGCCTGACTTCCACGAAGGACACGGTCAAGCTCATCACCGCGCGGCTGGAGCAGACCGTCAAGACCATGCGGGACGTCCATGACGAGGTGGACGAAGAAGACCCCACCAGCGCCGACCTGTTGCACGCGGCCATCACGCGGCTGGAGCAGCTGGCATGGATGGTGAACGCGGAAATCATGACCCCCACGGCGTCGGTGACTTCACCGGCGGGAGACTGAGCAGCCTGATGAGCCCGCCGCACCGCCGCTGGCAGGCCGTCCGCATCAGCTCCACGCCGGAGCAGCTCGGCGAACTTGCTCCCGCCCTCGAGTCATTTGCCGCCGCCGTAGGGGACGTTCCCGCGCTCCTGGCTGCAGCCCACGAGGCCGGCCGGACCGCGCCGAAGCCGGGCGACGGAGGTACAGCCAGGCTGTGGGAACTGTTGGCTTCCGTTGCCTCCATCGACGTGGCGGCAGGCCGAATCCTTGAACCGCACCTGGACGCCGGCGCCATCCTTGCGCAGGCAGGAAAGGCCGGTTCCTTCACCGGAACCTGGGGTGTCTTTGCTGCCGAAGGCGCCGGCACGCGGCTGAACGCGGAGTCCGGAGACGCGCGGGGAGAGCTGCACCTCACCGGGTCCAAGCCATGGTGCTCGCTGGCACAATTCGTGGACCACGCCGTGGTCACCGCGCACACTCCTGCCGGCGGCCGCGGTGCCTTTGCCGTTGACCTCAGGGATGCCGGCGTGACCTGCGCCGATCCGGAATGGACCAGCCTGGGCCTGAGGGAAATTCCCAGCGGCACTGTCCATTTCGACCGGGTGGCCGGAGTGCCGCTTGGCGACGAGGGGTGGTACTTCCAGCGGCCGGGCTTCGCCTGGGGCGGCATGGGCGTGGCGGCATGCTGGCTGGGGGGTGCAGTAGCGGTGGGCAGGTACTTTAAGGCCGCCCTGATTGGGGGGACCCAGTCCCAACGTCAGCCCGATCAGGTGGCCCTCGCCAGCCTTGGCGAGGTGGACCGTATCCTCACGTCAGCGATCGGGCATCTCGCCAGAACCGCTGAGCTGGTCGACCGCGGCCTGCTGGGCAGCGCGGGGAAGCGTGGAGCCAGCGAGTCTCCTGAAACGTCGCCGGAGGAGCTTGGGGCCGGTCAGGAGCCCGGTGCGTGGGGCGAGGCGCTCCGCGTCCGCGGAACTGTTGCTGCCGCCGTCGAACGCGTCCAGCTCCTGGTGAGCCAAAACCTGGGGCCGGGGCCGCTGGCCTTCGACGAACGGTACGGCAAGTGCATGGCGGACCTGTCGCTGTACGTCCGCCAGCATCACGCGATGCGCGATGACGCCCAGCTCGGTGCGCTGACCCTGAAGGGGGATCACGCGTGGTGACCTTCGCCCACACGGACAGCGGCACGGATGAGGCTGCCTGGGCGACAAGCGGGCTCGGGGGCCTGGGCGAACTTCCGCTGGATTCCGGCGAGCTGGGTGATATGACGTTCATCCTGCTCGCTGCCCATCCCGATGACGAATCGCTCGGTGCGGGCGGCCTCCTTTCCCGGCTGGCCGGGGCCGGTGCCGACGTGGAGGTGCTGCTGTGCTCGGCAGGGGAGGCCTCCCACCCGGGCTCTCCGACCACAACGCCGGAGCAGCTTGCGGCCGTCCGGCTGGCCGAGTTTGCGGCTGCCATGTCCGGGCTCGGCTTGGCCGGGCGCTGGCAGTTCCTGGAGCTGGCGGACGGCAAGCTCGCCCAGGACCGCGCGGTGATCGCGCGGCACCTGGCGGAGGCCGTTGGCCGTCATCCCGGACCTCCGGAGCGGCTGGCGCTGGTTGCCCCTTACCGCGGCGACGGGCACATCGACCACGACACGTTGGGGGCTGTGGCAGCGGAGCTCGCGGCGGCCGGCGGCCACGGGCTGCTGGAATACCCCATCTGGTACTGGCTCTGGGCAGCGCCGGAGCACCAGGCCTGGCAGAACTGGCTTCGACTTCCGCTGAGCGACGGCGAGCAGCGCGCAAAGCGTGACGCCATGCGGTCCCACTCCTCGCAGGTCCAGCCACTGTCGGAGCGCCGCGGCGACGAAGTGCTCCTCACGGACCGGTTCCTTGGCCACTTTGAGCGGGCGTTCGAGATATTTGCCTGGCAGCCCCCGGTCTCCGGAAGGCGGGGCGCCGCGGACGCTGAGGGCATCTTTGATGCCGTGCACCTCGGGGCGGCGGACCCGTGGGGGTACGAGGACAGCTGGTATGAGCAGCGCAAGCGCGCCTTGACGCTTGCAGCGCTGCCGGAGCCAAAGTACGACGCCGGGCTGGAAATCGGCTGCTCGATCGGCACCCTGAGTGCCGAACTGGCACAGCGGTGCGGGCGGTTCCTGGCCGTCGACGCCAGCAGCGCAGCGCTGGTGCGGGCGGCACGGCGGCTGGCACCCTTCGCCGGCGCGGAGGCGCGGCACCTGACGCTTCCGCAGCAATGGCCGGACGGCAACTTCGACCTGATTGTGGTCTCGGAAGTGGGCTACTACCTAACGACCGCCGAACTCGGGGAGCTTTTCGGGCGCATCGCTGGGGCGCTGGCGCCCGGCGGAACGCTGCTGCTTTGCCACTGGCGGCACCCGGTTTCCGGCTGGGAGCTCGACGGCGACGCCGTCCACGCACTGGCCAGGGACCGCTTGCGCTGGCCAACCGCAGGACTCTACCGGGAGCGCGATTTCGTGCTGGAGACGTTCCTCGCGCCGGTGATTCAGCAGGACCCGGAGCCGGCGCATGGCACCTGAGTCAATCCGTTCGCAGGCCCGTCCCCTGATCCGCCGGGTTGAGGTGGTCATGCCGGCGCACGACGAGGAGCGCCACTTGAAGCAGGCCCTTGACGCACTCCGGGCGGCGGTGGAGGCCGTAGTGCAGCGGAAGCCGGCCACCGTCGTCGGGATTACCGTTGTGCTGGACCACTGCACCGATAGGTCGGCCGAGATCGTGGCCCGTTTTGCCAGCCTGGACCCCCGGATCACGATGATGCATCAGCGGTTCCACAACGCAGGCGCAAGCAGGGCCGCCGGAATTTCGGCGGCGCTGCGCGGCCGCCAGTCAGAACTGGCGGGCACCTGGCTCGCCAGCACCGATGCTGACTCGTGCGTCCCCGAGAGCTGGCTGTGGCGCCAGCTCGAATTCGCCGACGCCGGCTGGGACGTGGTGCTGGGCTCCGTGGAACCTGACCCCGGGGACGTGGACCCGGAGCTCCTCCGGCGGTGGCGGGTCAAGCACCCGTTTGAGGAAGACCACCCTCACGTTTACGGTGCAAATCTGGGTGTCCGGGCTTCGGCCTACCTGCTGGCCGGTGGATTTCCGGAACTGCGCTCCGCGGAAGACAAGGTACTCGTGGACCGGCTGCGGCGCCGTGGCTGTGCCGTCGTGGCAACGGACAGCACACGCGTGCTCACCTCGGGGCGGACCTCCGCCCGGGCGCCGCACGGATTTGGTGCCTACCTGCGGGCGCTCGGGGTGGAGACCGCCGCCGCCCTCCGCAGCGGCTAGCCAACACGCCCGGGAGCGGCTGCCGCCGGCCCCGGCTTCCCCTGAAGTTCTTCCGCTGAAGGCGGGTGCGTCACTTGGTGTCGGCGCGGTACTGCCCGTTCTGCTGGTCGGCGTGCTTCTCGCGAAGCTCCCGCCCGTGCCGGATGTCTTCCTCCTCCTGCTCCTGGAGCTTGTCGCTCTTCTTTGTGTCACGGGGCGGCAGTTGGATGGTTTCCTCCGCCTCGATGCCGGCCTGTAGCTGCCGGCCGCGTTCCATCTCGGCGTCGAACTCGGCGCCGAACAGCAGCGACATGTTGAGGATCCAGAGCCACAGGAGCATGACGATCACGCCGCCGATTGCGCCGTAAGTCTTGTTGTAATTGGAGAAGTTGGCCACGTAGAACGCAAATCCCACCGAGGCCAGCACGAACGCGATCAGGGCGATGAGGGAGCCGATGCTCATCCAGCGGATCTTCGGCTGCCTGACGTTCGGGGTGGCGTAGTAGAGGATGGCGATGACAACGATGACGAGCAGGATGATGACCGGCCATTTGGCAATGTTCCAGACGGCAAGGAACACGCCGCCGAGCCCTAGGACGCCGCCCACAGCTTCCGCGACCGGGCCGCTGATCACCAGCATCGCCGCGAGCAGCGCAACAATGACCACCGAAAGGAAGGTCACGCCAAGCATGGTTCCGCGGAGCTTGACGAAGCCGCGGCCTTCATCGATTTCGTAAATCCGGTTCATGGCGCGGCCGAACGCGCCCACGTAGCCCGAAGCGGACCACAGCGCTGTTGCGAGGCCGATGACCAGGGTGAAGCCGGCGGCCGGCGAGCTGGTCAGTTCCTGAATGGGCTCACGGATCATGTCCACGGTGGAGCCGGGCGCGATGCCCTGCACAATGTCCAGGAGGGCCGCTGTTGTTTTTTCCGCCTGGCCGAAGATGCCGAGCAGCGAAACCAACGCCAGCAGCGCCGGGAAGAGCGATAGAACGGCGTAGTACGTGAGTCCCGCGGCGAGGTCCGGGCACTGGTCCTTGCTGAACTCCCGGAGCGTCTTCTTGGCAATGTACTTCCAGGAGGGCTTGGTGACATCGGTGGGGCTGTCCGGCTTGCGGGCGTCATCAGGGGCGGGCGCCGTGGACGCCTTGGCTGTACTGGTTTCCGGGGCTTCGTTCGTGGCCATGGGGCCATCCTTTCGGGCACTTTGCGGCCGGCAAGATCCCGTATTGGAGTATTTGCCGCCTGCAGTCAACTGGGTCAGGCTTGGTGGACGTTGGCCTTGGCTTCTGCGTTCCGTGGTAGACCACTCATCATCGGCCGCTTACGTGGGATGGGATCGATCGCGCGTTAGCGGGTCGCTCCCCAGTGGCTCGTCGGCAAGGTCTTTGCCGGCCAGAGGATCGACCGCAATCTGTGTACTGGACCGCGCATCCTCGGCCAGTTGGGGTGAATTCAGTGGGCTGGGCATGTGGGTTACGGCCGGGTACTGGGCCACTCCGGAGAACCCGGCGGTGGTGGCGTCGGGACCCGGCAGATTCACAGCGGGTGGTGGTACAGCGATACCGGCTGCGGGAACGAAGCTTCCGGACGCGGCCTCGGCTCCAGGCAGGTCCACCGCGGGTGGCGGTATGGCGGTGCCGGCCGCGGGAACGAAGCTTCCGGGAGCCTCAGGTGCCCCGGCGCTTAGGCCACGCGCGAGCCTTCCCGCGACGACACCCGCACCGGCTGCCAGCAGGAGAAAAGTGCCTGGACGCTTACGGGCGAACGACTTTGCTTCATCGAGAACTGACCCCGGGTCCCTGCCGTCCAGCCAGGATGCTACTGCCGAGGAGCGTTCAGCGGCTTTCCTCACCAGATCAGAGGCAACCCCCGGCTGATCGGATGCCATCGCCATCGCCTGCAGCTCCTCCGAAAGGGTCCGAAGGCCTGATGCTGCTTTTTGCTGCTGGCTGACGGCCTGGCCGGTCAGCTCGGATTTGGCCTGGTGAAGCAAGTCCCGGGCGGTGGACTGTGCTTCGGCTGCGACATGGGCAGCCTCGGTCGTCGCCGACTCGGATACGGTCCGGGCAGAATCCGCAGCCATGCGGGCGACGCCCGCCGCCTCCTCCTTGGCTGTTTCCTTTTTCGAGGATGCCGTGCCCTGTTCGCCCCCACTGGACTGGTCGGCGAGGTGTTGCGGGGCCGCGTGCTGCGCGGCCGCGGTTTCAGGATCGCTCCCATCCTGAGGCCATTGGCTTTCTGTCATCATCGCTCTCTTTCAAAGAAGGTGGGCTGCTGATCACAACCGGCTTTGTTGGCGGTAAAATAGTAAGCATGATTACTATTAGATAGTAAGTACCCCGATTGCCGCTAGTTCAATCGGCCGCGAGTTGAGGCCTGCAAGACGGCCTTCGACACAGTGGCTGGCCCGTGCTGGAAATGGAAAGAGGTGGATCCACGGTGGATGCCTGGATTTGGATCGTTGTTGGAATCGTCGTCGTTGCCCTGATCGTTTTGCTCCTCATGACGAGCCGCAAGCGCAAGGAGGCCTTTAGGCAAAAGCGCGATGAAACCAACCGTCAGCACGCTGCGGAAATCCGCAGGGAGGGGGAGAATGCCGAACTTGAGGCCCGTGAAAATGAGGCCCACGCGCTCCGTGCCAAGTCGGACGCAGAGAAGGCGCAGGTCGAGGCTGCCCGGCTCCGCCAGGAGGCCGAGAAGCGGCAGTCCGAGGCGCAGGGCCTTCGAAGCGATTCGGAGAAGCACCTGACCAAGGCTGACGCGCTGGACCCGGACGTGGACGATGAAGGTCGCCGCCGTTCCGGGGCCGTTGTTGACCCCGATCAGCGGACTGATGCCGGCCGTGACATGAGGGCTGACCGTGACATGGGGGCTGACCGTGACCGTGATCCCCGCGCCGACGCAGACGCCGGACGAGATCCGCGGACCGACGCAGAGGCAAACCCGGCCGATCCGCGCCGGAACACTCCGCGGGAGTGACGGACCGCACGCAATACAGTCCGGCTAGTCCCGTCCCCGGCGCCCCCGGCCGAGCAATGCCCGCGCGGCGGTCGGCAGCGCGCGACGCGGTTTGAGTGGCGGGGACGGAACGACGCCGGCACCCTTAGTCATGCCCTATATAACTTCCTTGATGGCCTCCAGTGATGACGACCGGGGCTCCCATCCCAGTTAGCTGCGGGCTCGCGCGGTGTCCGTGAGTTGGCTGTGCCCGTGACGTCGGTCCGGTGGAGCAGCGCGAGGTCGCGGTTGGGCTGGATCTGCCAGGCCAAATGCACCACGGCGTCCGCAAAGCCATTGTGTAATAAGCACGCTTATGATTTCCTTCTTCTAAGTCTTGCCGAAGGCTTTCTCGAGATCCAGGTCGAAGGAATCCCCGACAATGCCAGAGAATCCTCCCCTCACCACTGTGGACATGTCAGCGGTGTCCAGCGGTGACTTCCAGATCGAAGGAACTCGTCACGGGTCTGCCGGGCACGCCTGCAAGGGGCCGGCCCCTCAGGCAGGCCGCCTCCACGATGCCTTCCGGAACCATCTGGTGCTGAACTACCTGGACCTGGCCGAGTCCCTTGCTTCGCGCTATGCCACCCGGGGCAGGGACCGCGCAGACCTGGTTCAGGTGGCGTACCTGGGACTGGTCAAGGCCGCCAGGGGGTTCGATGAGAACAAGGGCGAAAGCTTTCCCGCCTATGCCGCCCCCACCATTAGCGGGGAGCTCAAGCGCTTTCTGAGGGACCGCTGCTGGACCGTGCGGCCCCCACGCCGGGTGCAGGACGTCCGGACGCAATTGCTGCGCACGGCTCCAGACCTGACCCAATCCCTGGGCCATATTCCCACCGTTCACGAGCTGGCAGGTGAACTGGGCGTTTCGGCTGAGGACGTCAGGGAAGCCCAGGCCGCGGCGAGCAGCATGCATCCCGATTCACTCGACACCGCGGATCCGTGGGGCGGGCCGCCCATGGCAGAAATGCTGATCGCAGAAGACACGCCCATTGAGCATTTGGAAGAATTGGTCTGCCTGAGTGATGCGATCCAGGAGCTGGACCCTGACGACCGGGAAATGCTCTACCGGCGTTACTTCCTCGAAGAGACACAATCGGAACTGGGCAGGCGGTTCGGGATCTCCCAGATGCAGGTGTCGCGGCGCCTGTCCCGCATTCTTGTGCGCCTGCAGCGCCGGCTGCTGGCCGAAGAGGATCAGGAGAGCAGCAGCCCCCGAACGGCCCCGAGCACGTCCTCCACTGAAACAGCGAGGAGAGCCGGGTCCGGCGTCGCCGCGAACGTGTCCCCCCGGCGGGCTTGAGCATCCGTAAGCACAACGTGCGGTCCCGGCGGCGGTCCCCACACTTCCACCGGTGCGGGTCCGAACAGCACAACCGAGGGCCGCGAATAAGCTGAGGCAAGATGTGCCGCTCCGGTATCGGCCGAGACCACGAGTCCAGCCGCCGCAATGGCTGCCACGAACTCGGACAGCCCCAGCGTACCGGCCAGGACGTGGTTCTCTCCGAGCCCGGACAAACGCGCAACATCCAAGGCCCGGGACCGCTCGGCCGAGCTGCCCGTGAACACTATCGCGTGCCCGTCGGCCGCCAGCTTCCGGGCCACCTCGGCGAACCTCTCCACGGGCCAGAGACGGCTGCCGTATGCCGCGCCCACGTGCAGCACCGTGGCGCCCGGGCAGGGACTGGGGACCGCCGGCTGAAGCAGCCGGTAGTCAGCGGGGTCTGCCTCGATGCCGTGCCACCGCACCAGGCGGGTCCACCGTTCACGTTCATGGATGTCCTCGATCCAGTGCGGTCCGGGCCTAGAGGGGGCGCGGTGGCCAAGAATGGTTCCGGGCCTCATTTCAGCCAGCCGGTCGTCGCTTTCCGGGCCGCTGCCGTGGAAGTTCACCGCAACGTCCACCCGGCCGGTTTCCAACGGAATGGGAACATCCAAGCCATGCGTGGGGAGCAGTTCGTACCCGCCGACCAGGTCCACGGCTTCGGCCAGCCAGCCCTGGGCCGCGTAGAGCAGACGGTGGTCCGGGAAGGCGCGGCGCAGCGCACGGAGCGCCGGCACAGCTACCAGCAGATCGCCCAGTTTCAGCGCCCGCAGGACCAACAGGACCGGCTGTCCAGGATTGGCGTGCATTGCTTCCACTGCTGGCCTCCTCGGCTGAAGGCCGCCCGGGCCGGCCGCCTGACGAGGAGTCTAGTCCGAAGAAGTGGACTGCCGGTTGTTTAGGTCTCCCCGGGAGGGGAACGGAGGGGGTATGGCGAGCAACGTTTCCCCGCTCAAGGCTGTGCTGTTCGACAGGGACGGCACACTCGTTGTGGACGTGCCCTACAACGGCGATCCGGCCGAGGTCAGGCCGTTTCCCGGTGCGCGGCGGGTCCTGGACGAACTGCGCAGCCGCGGCCTGGCAACGGGGGTCCTGAGCAACCAGTCGGGCATCGCACGTGGCATCCTGACCCGGGGGCAGGTGGAGAGCGTCAACGCAAGGGTGGAGGACCTTCTGGGGCCCTTTGATGTGTGGGAAGTCTGCCCGCACGCTGATGAGGACGGTTGCCGCTGCCGCAAGCCGGCCCCGGGCATGATCCACAGTGCGTGCAGCCGGCTCGGCATCGATGCATCGGAAGTGGCGTTCATCGGCGACATCGGCAGCGACGTCGAGGCAGCACGGGCCGCCGGAGCGAGGGGCGTGCTTGTTCCCACGCCGCTGACACTGAACGAGGAGGTTGCTGCGGCCCTTGAGGTCGCAGCGGATCTCGAGCAGGCTGTCGCCCTGCTGCTTTTGGGACCGGCATGAGCAGGGTTCTGGTGGCCCGGCTGGACAGCGCGGGCGATGTTCTGCTGGCTGGCCCCGCCGTCAGGGCCGTGGCAAACGGCAGGAGAGCCGACGGCGGCAGCCGCAACGACGTAGTCGTGCTCTGCGGGCCGCAGGGACGGCCCGCAGCCGCGCTGCTGCCTGATGTTGCGGACGTCTTCACGTGGGACAGCCCATGGATCACCAATCCCGCCCCGACCGTGACCGGTCCACACACGGACACGCTGGTGAACTTTGTCCGCAATTCCCGGATCACCGAGGCTGTCATCCTCACGTCGTTTCACCAGTCCCCGCTCCCGCTGGCGCTGCTCCTGCGGCTTGCGGGGGTGAGACGCATCACCGGGGCCTCGACGGACTACGCCGGATCGCTCCTGGATGTCCGGCTGAAGCCGGGTGAGGACTTTCCCGAGGACCAGCCGGAAGCTGTGCGTGCGCTGGGCATCGCCCGGGCGGCAGGTTTCCAGCTCACGGCAGGCGACGACGGAAAACTCATGGTCAAGGAGCCGCCGGACGTCCGGAACCTCGTGGGGGAGGGCCCGTACGTGGTGGTGCATCCTGGCGCAGCAGTCCCGGCGCGGGCGTGGCCTCCGCTGCACCATGCCGCCGCCGTGGAACTGCTGGTGGGTGCCGGCCACCGGGTGGTGGTGACCGGGGGACACGGAGAGCGGGAGCTCACGGCAACGGTGGCCGGCCCCTCCGGCCTTGACCTGGGCGGGGAGACGGATCTGGACACTCTCGCGGGCGTACTGGCGAACGCGGCGGCGGTGGTCACTGGCAACACCGGTCCCGCCCACCTGGCGGCCGCCGTCGGGACACCTGTGGTGAGCCTGTTCTCACCTGTGGTGCCAGCGGTCCGTTGGGCGCCGTACGGCGTTCCGCTGGAACTGCTCGGCGATCAAAATGCGCCATGCCGGCTGAGCCGCGCAAGAATCTGCCCGGTACCGGGGCACCCGTGCCTGGGTTCGGTGTCGCCGGAACAGGTGGTGGAGGCGGTTGAACGGCTGATGCGCGGTGTCTCCTCCCTCAGTACCCGGAGAAAGGTCCGTAGCCAATGAGAATTCTCCTCTGGCATGTTCATGGCTCCTGGACGGATGCCTTCGTCCGTGGACGGCACGACTACCTCCTGCCGGTTCTGCCCGACGGCGGCCCCTGGGGTCTTGGCCGCGCTGGCCGGGACTGGCCGGCATCAGTCCGGGAGGTCTCCCTGGCGGGGCTCGACGCGGACGGTCTTGACGCCGTCGTCCTCCAGCGTCCCGAGGAAGCCGCCGAGGTGGCCCGCGTGCTGGGACGGCGCCCCGGCGTCGGGCTGCCCGCCGTCTACGTTGAGCACAACACGCCCAAGGGCGATGTCCCCTTTACGCTGCATCCCCTCGCCGGCCAGCGTGAGATTCCCGTGGTCCACGTGACCCATTTCAACGAGCTCTTCTGGGACAGCGGCAGGGCGCCGACCATGGTCATCGAGCATGGCATCCCCGATCCCGGCTACCTCTACACCGGCGAAGTTCCGGAACTGGGCGTCGTAGTGAACGAGCCGGTCCGGCGGGGGCGCGTGACGGGAACGGACCTGCTGCCCGGCTTCGCCGCGGCCGCCCCGCTCCAGGTCTTCGGGATGGGCGGCGACGGCCTTCACGCCAGCACCGGCATCCCGCCCTCGAGGCTCAGGATCCGCGGCGATCTGAAAACCGCTGAACTCCACGGGGAGCTGGCCCGCTGCCGGGCCTACGTGCACCCGCTCCGGTGGACGTCGCTGGGACTTGCGCTGCTGGAAGCGATGCACCTCGGTATGCCGGTCCTGGCCCTGGCCACCACCGAGGCGGCGCGGGCCGTTCCGCCCGAGGCTGGGGGCATCTCAACCAACGTTCAGGAGCTTTGCCGGTGCGCCGAACTGCTCATCAACGATCCCGAAGAGGCGCGCAGGCGGGGCAAGGCAGCGCGGGAGGCCGCCTTGGAACGCTACGGTCTTGACCGTTTCCTGGCGGACTGGGACAAGGTGTTGGCCGAACTCAGGACCTGAGCTTTAACCCCGGCGCGAGAAAGGACTACCCATTGAAGATCTCAATGATTTCGGAACACGCGAGTCCCTTGGCGGCGCTTGGCGGAGTGGACGCGGGAGGCCAAAACGTCCACGTGGCTGCGCTTTCCATCGCCCTGGCCCGGCGCGGCCACCGGGTAACGGTTTACACGAGGCGCGATTCGCCGGATTTGCCCGCAACGGTGCGGGTGCAGCCCAGGCTTGAGGTGGTCCACGTGGACGCCGGTCCCGCCACCCATGTGCCCAAGGACGAACTGCTGCCTTTCATGGGCGCGCTCGCCGACGGTGTGGTCCTTCACTGGGGCGGCGAGCCGCCGGACGTGGTCCACGGCCACTTCTGGATGTCCGGAATCGCCGCGCTGGACGCCGCGCGCCGCGGGCCGGCCGGTTTCCGGGTCCCCGTGGTGCAGACGTTCCATGCCCTCGGGACAGTCAAACGCCGGTATCAGGGCGCGGATGACACGAGCCCGGCGGAGCGCAGTTTCCTCGAGCCGTCCGTGGGGCGGTCGGCGGACCGCATCATTGCCACCTGCTCCGACGAGGTTTTCGAACTGAAGTCGATGGGGATCGCTACCGGCAAGGTCTCGATTGCGCCGTGCGGGGTGGACCTGGAGCTGTTCTCCAGCGAAGGTCCGGCCGATGCCCGGACCCGCGCCCACCGCATTCTGTCGGTGGGCCGGCTCGTCCCGCGGAAAGGGGTGGACCTGGTGATCCGCTCCCTGCCGTACCTTCGGGAAGCCGGCTTCGACGACGTCGAGCTCCTCATCGTCGGGGGCGGCGCAGGGGCGGACGGCCAGGATCCCGAGGCACGCCGCCTGCTCGACCTTGCCCGGGACCTGGGTGTGGCGGACCAGGTGGAGCTCCGCGGCCAGGTGCCGCGGGAAGCCATGCCGGGGATCTTCCGGAGCGCGGATGCCGTAGCCTGCACGCCCTGGTACGAGCCCTTCGGCATTGTCCCGCTGGAAGCCATGGCCTGCGGAATCCCGGTGGTGGCGGCAGCTGTGGGCGGCCTGACGGACAGCGTGGTGGACCACGCAACTGGCCTGCACGTGCCGCCGAAGGACCCGGAGGCCATTGCCGGGGCCGTGGCAGCCCTACTGTCCAGCCCCGCGCTCCGCAGGAAACTGGGACAGAACGGCGAACGTCGGGCCAAGGCGCGCTACTCCTGGAGCCGGGTCGCGGCGGAAACTGAAACGGCGTACCAGCTGGCCATAGCCGGAACCGCGCAGTCCAGCAGCCTGGAACCGATGGAAGGAGCGGCACTGTGACAACGGAATGGTCCCTGCAGGAAGCTGAGCTTCCGTCCCTGCCGCCGGTGGATTCCGGGCCTGCGGGTTTCCCGCACACAGGGAAGAGACTGGATCCGGACATCACCGTCCCAGCGGCCTCCCGGGAGGCTGTCAGAATCCATCTGGAAAGTGTCCTGCCGGCGCTGCGGTCGCTTGAAAGCCAGGCCGACCGGCTGGCGGCCTGGGGTGTTGAGCTGGCCCAGCGGCTGCTCAGCGGGCAGCGGCTGCTCGCGGCCGGGAACGGCGGCTCGGCTGCCGAGGCCCAGCATCTGACAGCCGAACTGGTGGGCAGGTTCGACGGCGAACGGGTGCCCTTCTCGGCGATCTCGCTGCACGCCGAAAGTTCTGCCGTGACGGCCATCGCAAACGACTATGGCTACGCAGAACTTTTTGCCCGCCAGGTGCGGGCGCACGGGCGGTCCGGGGATGTCCTCATGCTGCTGTCCACGAGCGGCAAGAGCCCCAACCTGCTTCGCGCCGCCGAGGCGGCTGCCCGGCTCAACGTGACCACCTGGGCGCTTACCGGGCCGGCGCCAAATCCGCTGGCCGCCTGCTGCGACGACGCTGTGGCCATCGACGCCGTATCAGCCAACGCGCAGGAGGGGCATCTGATTGCGCTGCATGCCATGTGCCGGGCGTTCGAGGCCGAGGTCACCCGGAAGAGCCGCGGCGTCCCCGGTCTGGAGGCTGACCGCGGATGAGGATCACAGTGGTAGGCGACGTTTTGCTGGACGTGGACCTGGACGGCGAGGCGACCCGGCTGTGCCCGGACGCGCCGGTGCCGGTGGTGGACATCGCTGAAGTCCGGCGGCGGGCGGGCGGCGCCGGGCTCGTGGCCCGAATGCTCGCCCATGACGGGCACCGCGTCACCCTGGTGACCGTGCTTTCCGACGACGGCGCGTCCCTGGAGCTGGAAGGCGCGCTCGCCGGTGTACGGGTGGTGGCCGGACCCTCGGGTGCCCGGACGCCGGTGAAAACGCGGGTACGGGCCGGCCGCCACCCTGTGGTCCGCGTGGACGAGGACTGCGGTCGCCCGGCCGTTCCGGGGGCGACGGCGGGCATGCTGACGGCCATTGAACAGGCGGAAGTCATTATCGTTGCGGACTACGGCCGCGGCCTGGCCGCGAATCCGGAAATCCGGTCCCTCCTCGCGGCCCTGGCAGTCAGCGTTCCGATCGTGTGGGACCCGCACCCCTTGGGTGCGGTGCCGGTGCCGGGTGTGGCGGTGGCTACGCCGAACCTGGCCGAGGCGGCCAAGGCAGCCGGCAGTGCGGCGGCCACGCCTGCGGAAATTGCCGAAGCGGGGGGTGTCCTGCTGGACCGCTGGCAGGTCAAGGCCGTGCTCGTCACCATGGGGGAGCGGGGCGGACTGCTGGTGGAAACGCGGAATCGCTCGCCGCGGATCGTCCCGGCGCCGCCGACCGACGTCAGCGATCCCTGCGGTGCCGGTGACAGGCTTGCTGCCAGCCTGGCGGTGCACTTGGCAGAAGGCCGCGGCCTCGACGACGCCGTTGAACTTGCCATCCACGAGGCCGCACATTTCCTGGGTGCAGGGGGAGTCGCCTCCCTTCCGGACCGCCACCGGCCGGTCTGGCGGCACCGACGGGACGGGGATGCCCATGCCCTGGCCCGGAGGGTGCGCGCGAACGGGGGAACCGTGGTGGCGACCGGAGGCTGCTTCGACCTGCTGCACGCCGGACACGTCCGAACCCTGGCGGCGGCCCGGGATCTGGGGGACTGCCTAATTGTGTGCCTGAACTCGGACGAGTCCGTCCGCAGAATCAAGGGTGAGCAGCGGCCCATCGTGAGCCAGGAAGACAGGGCCGAGCTTCTCCTTGCCCTCGAATGCGTGGACGCCGTGATGGTCTTCGAGGAGGACACCCCGCAGGCGTGCCTGGATCTCCTGCGCCCGGCCATCTGGGTGAAGGGAGGGGACTACCAGGCATCGCAGCTGCCCGAAGCGGGTCTCGTCGAAAGCTGGGGCGGGCGGTGCGTGACGGTGCCGTTCCATCAGGCCCGGTCCACGTCTGCCCTGGCGGACGCGCTGGCCAAGGTCAGCTGAGGAACACGACAAACCTGAAACAGTCCCGAACGAAAGGAACACCATGAATGAATCGACTTTTCGGCCCGGCCGCGTTTTGGTCACAGGCGGGGCCTCCGGCCTGGGGGCCGCCGTCGTAGATGCGGTGTTGCGGGCGGGCGGGACCCCGGTGGTGCTGGACCGGGATATCCGGAACGTCTCGGCGGCGAAGGCCTTCGAAGTTGACGTCTCGGACCGTGCGGCGGTGAGCGAGGCTGTTCGCCAGGCGGCAGAAACGCTGGACGGCCTGGACGCAGTGGTCACAGCAGCCGGGATTGACCGCTGCGGAAAGCTCGAGGATGTGGACGCGGATGAATGGGAACGTGTCATCGGCGTCAACCTTCTGGGGACGGTGTCGGTGGTCCGGGCGGCTCTGCCGTATCTGAAGCGTTCCCGTGGCAGGGTGGTGACCATCGCCTCCACGCTGGGCAAGCGGGCGCTCCCTGAGGCCACGGCCTATTGCGCCTCCAAGTTCGCGGTGGTGGGCTTCAGCCACTCCCTTGCTGCCGAAACGGGTGGCGAGATCGGGGTGACCACCATGATCCCGGGCGGCATGAAGACACGCTTTTTCGACGACCGTGCGGAGCAGTACAAGCCGCAGGACGATTCCCGCCTCAACGATCCCGCCAACGTTGCCCAGGCCATCCTGTTCGTGCTGTCACAGCCCGCGGGCTGCGAGATCCGCGAGATGCTCATCTGCCACGAGGAGGAAGGTTCATGGCCGTGAGCTGGCGGACGTCCTCATAGACCGCGTCGGGGGCGACCGCCTCCACGGTGGATTCGTCGTGGCGGCACCGCGGCGCCGTCCAGCCCACCTGGGTGATGTCGATTCCACAGACCGGGCAGTGCGTCGCCCAGCCGAGATGGATCCGGTGCAGGGTCCGTCCCAGCGGTGCCGCGTTGATGGCATTGCCGGCCCAAAAGATGCCCACGGTGGGGGTGCCGAGTGCCTGGGCCAGGTGGCGCGGTCCGCTGTCATTTGCCACCACGGCGCAGCAGGCAGCGAGCAGCGCCGCGAGCTCGCCCAGTCCGAGCTGGCCCGCCAAGGAAGCCACCTGCGGTGCCCTGTTGCTGGCCCCTTTGGAGTCCGCCTTGGCGTGGCCGACGGCGGCTTCCACCACTGTTTCCGCCAGTTCCTTTTCGGTGTGGTCGCCGACCACCACGACCCGGAAGCCGTCGTCGGCCGCTTTTCTGGCCACGGCGGCGAAGCGGTCCGCCGGCCAGCGGCGCCGCGGATCAGTGGCGCCCGGATGGATCGCCACAGTGCCCCGCGCCTCAGCGGACGGGAACAGCGCGTCCAGTCTCGGGGCCAGCTGCTGTGCGAACTCCGGCAAGGCACGGACGCGCGCCTCCAGCCCAGGGGGCGGTGCCCCGGCGAACCCGGCCACTTCCAGCGCCCGCTGCGGCTCGTGCTGGTAGTACACGTACGGCACGGTTCGCTCCAGCCGGGCCGCGTCAGGGGTCCTGGTGCCCACGGTGTGGCGTGCCCCGAGGCGGAGCAGGAACGGATTTGAGTAGTGCCCTCCGCCGTGCAGCTGGACGGCGAGGTCGAATTTCCTGGCGCGCATTTCGCCGAAGAACCGGTCCAGCTCGCCATGATCCTCGGCTCCCGGCCGGACGCCCTCGGCGAACGGCAGAATCAGCGTTTCGTCCAGGGGCCCTTCAATCTGGGACAGCAGCTCTGCGTGGATGGGGGTGCCCAGCAGGGTGACGGAGGCCTCCGGATAGGCGGCCTTCAGCGCCGAGACGGCCGGCAGGGCGTAGATCAGGTCGCCCAGGCCGCCACCGCGCAGCACGGCGATCCGCGATACGTCGCTGAATCTCTCCAGGACCGGGCCCACCCCATAGCCGGTGGCGCGTGCACCGCCGAAGTCGGGGTTGAGGTGTTCCATGGCGTCAGCCCCTTCGGCTACGGACGGATCAGGTCAGGTGTGCGGGTTCCCGTGGGGCCACCATAAGTCCCCGCCGGCGCGGGCCGCCAGCGCCGAAAACTCCTGACGGCACAGGCGTGTAAACCGACAAGGGCGGGGTACGGATGAGGTCAGGAGACGGCGGGATCACGAGTCGGGCGATCACCTGCTCCGTAGAGGCACGCACCAAGCGAACCCAGCGAGGAGCCACATGCACGCGACCACCGAGAGTTTCCTGGCCACTGCCCACGACGTGCTGACCATCCGGGACCCCCGCACGGGCGACGTCGTGGGAAGGTTCCCGGCCGCCGGGCCCGAAGATGTGGCCCGGGCTGTGGATAAGGCCCGTGCCGCCGGGCCCGCCTGGTCCGCCACGCCACCGGCGGAGCGGGGCAAGCTGCTGCGGGCGGCCGCCGCTGCCCTCGGCGGGGCTGCCGCGGAGTTGGCGGATATCAACGCGCGGGAGACGGGGCGCCCCGCGGAAGAGGCTCTCGCCGGGGTTGCTGCCGGAGTTTCAACCCTGGAGCAGTACGCAGAGCTTGGCCCCGTGCACCGCGGCCTCAGCCTGCGGGGCAACCTGCTCGCGGCCGACTACACAGTGGCCGAACCCCGCGGCGTGGCCGTGCTGCTGACGCCGTGGAACGATCCTGTGGCAGTGGCGTGCGGACTGATCGGCGCGGCGCTGGTCACCGGCAACACCGCGGTCCATAAGCCCAGTGAGCGCTGCCCCGGAGTGGGCGAACGGCTCGGGAAGGTGCTGGCATCCGTCTTCCCGCCTGGTGTGCTGCTGACCCTGACCGGAGGATCCGACGTCGGCGCCCTCCTCACGCAGCAGGCGACCGTTGACGTTTTTGCGCACGTCGGGTCCAGCGACACGGGCGCACGCATTGCGCGCGCTGCCGTCGCGTCCGGGGCCCACGTGATCCGGGAAAACGGCGGCAATGATCCGCTGCTCGTGGACGAAGGGGTGGATCCGGGCTGGGCGGCGGAGCAGGCCGCCATCGGAGCCTTCAGCAACAGCGGGCAGATCTGCACGTCGGTGGAGCGGATTTATGTCCACCGGGCCGTGGCGGTACAGTTCTGCGAGGCGCTAGCGGAGCAGGCCCGGAAGCGCAACCGTGCCGGCGGGATCGCACCGCTGGTGGATACGCGCCTGCGTGAGGCCGTCCATCGCCATGTTGCCGAAGCAGTGCGGCTGGGCGCCCGGGCGGCGGTGGGCGGAGCAGTTCCGGACGGTCCCGGCGCCTTTTATCCCGCCACGGTTCTGCTGGACTGCACGGACACCATGGACGTCATGGCGGAAGAAACCTTCGGCCCGGTGGCTCCGGTGCGCGTGGTGGATAGCTTCGACGAGGGCCTCGAGTTCGCCGCGGCGGGCCGCTACGGCCTGGCTGCGACGGTCCTGACGGGAAGCATCGCCCACGCCCAGCGGGCAATCGCCGTCCTTCCGGTGGGGACAGTCAAAGTCAATGAAGTGTTCGGCGGGGCTCCCGGCGGTTCCGCCCAGCCACGCGGCGAAAGCGGTCACGGCTTCGGCTACGGCCCCGAACTCATGGACGAATTTACCCGGGTCAAGGTGGTGCACATCGCTGCACCGCCGCCTCTGGCCCCGCGCTCGGCCGAGGTCTCTGCCAGCTCCGGCCCGTCCGCTGCCGGCTCCTCCGCGGCCGGCCCGTCGGCTGCCGGCTCCGCCGCCGCCGGGGAAGGCGCAGCACAATGACGGGAGGGGGAGCCGGGGGGCAGGGCATAGCCGGAGGCGGCCTGCCCCGCGAGAGCCGGCCGGACCTCTCCGAACAGCGTGGCCTGGCGGCGTGGCTTCCGCAGCGTCTGGCAGAGGAGAGCCCCGCAGTCCTGGTGGTGGGTGACCTCATACTCGACGGCTGGTGGAGCGGACCCAGCGACCGGATGTGCCGGGAGGCGCCGGCCCCCGTGGTGGACATCGACCGCCGCGAATTTTCCCCGGGCGGCGCCGCGAACACCGCCATGAACCTGGCGGCCCTGGGCGCCCGCGTCAGCGTGGCCGGGATCATCGGAACGGACGACGCCGGGGCGGAACTGAAACGCCAGCTGCTTGGCGCGGGCGTCGACACGAGCCACCTGACCGAACATCCGGGCATCGTCACCACCACGAAAATCCGCATCAGCAGCGGCGGCCAGGTCCTGCTGCGGTTCGACGACGCTGCCGCCAGCATTCCGGACGGCGCTTTGGCGGGGCTCGCCGCGGCGGTGCCGGCCGCCGTCGAACGCCAGGACGCCGTGGTGATCTGCGATTACGGGACAGGCGTTCTGGCAGGGCCTGTCCGCGCCCGGCTCATAGAATGCCTCTCGCGGCGGGAACCGGACCGGCTGGTGGTGGTGGACGCGCACGACCCGCGCCCGTGGGCGGCGCTGCAACCGGACCTCGCCACGCCCAACGCGCAGGAGGCCGCAAGGCTGCTGGACCGCCGACTCACCGGCGGGCCGGAGCGCGCTGCCGTCGTCACGGAGCACGGGCAACAGCTGCTGCAGGCCACGGGGGCGCGGGCCGTGGTGGTCACGCTCGACCGCGACGGCACCGTCCTGATCCCGTCCGCCGGCAATCCCCACCGGACCTGGGCCCGGCCCGCTACCGAGAAGCAGGCGTCCGGGGCGGGCGACACGTTCGTGGCCGCGCTGACGCTGGCGCGGGCTGCCTCGCTCCCGCTGACGGCCAGCCTGGATCTGGCGCAGGCGGCCGCCGACGTTGTGGTCCATCACCCGGGGACGTCCGTGTGCGGCACGCACGAGTTGGGGCGCTACCTCGAGAGCTTCGCTGACACCGCCCTGACGGCAGATGAGCTGGAACGGCACATCCGTGCCCACCGCAGCGACGGCCAGCGGGTGGTCCTGACCAACGGCTGCTTCGACGTCCTGCACAGCGGGCACACCCGGTACCTGAACCAGGCCAAGCAGCTGGGGGACATCCTGATAGTGGCGCTCAACAGCGATGACTCCGTGCGCAAGCTCAAGGGCCCAGGCCGTCCCATCAACAGCGTGGCGGACCGGGCGGCCGTTATTGCGGCTCTGAGCTGCGTGGACTATGTCACGGTCTTCGATACCCCCACGCCCATTCCGCTGATCGAGCAGCTGCATCCGGAGATCTACGCCAAGGGCGGCGACTACACACCCGAAATGCTGGCCGAGACCGAGGGCGTGGAAGCCTACGGCGGGCGGGTATGCATCCTGGACTATGTGGCCGAGCGTTCAACCACGGCCATGGTCCAGCGCATCCGCGACGGCGAGGGTGCTGCGGTTTCGGAAGCCTAGCCTTCGCTGGTCGAGCCTGACGAGATCGAGGTTTCGACTGGCTCAACCGGCGGCACGGAGGTCAACTAGGCTTGCATCATGACGGAAGCGGCGGACAACTGATGGCACGGCGCGGCAAATCAGGCGGCAAATTCGGTGGCGGCACGGCTGACACAGCGGTGCGTGGAGTGGTGGAGCTGGCCAAGGGCGCCCGACCGGACGGTCCCGTCGAGGGCGTCTATTACATCGACACCGGGGACTGCGAGCTGATTGCGGACCAGGACAATTCGACGGGCTGGCTGCTGCGGATCAACGGCGTCATGAGTTCGCATATCGACCTCGCCGATCCGTTGTTTCTGGACTTCGAATATATGCGCTGGATGGCCGCCCTCATCGAATCCCGCTGGCCCCCGGAATCCCGGCCCAAATTGCGAGGTCTCCACCTCGGCGGCGGTGCGTGTTCCCTGGCCCGCTACTTCCACGCCGCCTACCCCGACGCCCGCCAGGTTGTAGTGGAGCTGGACGGGAAGCTGGCCGACTACGTCCGCGGCTGGTTTGACCTCCCCAAGGCTCCGCTGCTGAGGCTGCGTGTGGGCGAGGCACGCGCCGTGACCGAAACGCTCACCCCGCAGACCCGCGACTTCATTATCCGGGACGTCTTCGCCGGTGCGCTGACGCCGCGTCCGCTGACTACGAGCGAGTTCAACGGCCATGCCAGGCGCGTGCTGGCACCGGGCGGCATCTACGTGGTGAATTCGGGCGATGCCCCTGACCTGAAGAATGCACGCCAAGACGCCGCCACCATCGCGGCTGCCTTTGAGCACACCGTGATCATTGCTGATCCCGCCATGCTGAAGGGCCGCCGCTACGGAAACATGGTGATGGCCGGTAGCGACCTGCCGTTCGACGATGACCCCCGGCTGGCACGCCGGCTCCTGGGCGGCGCGGTGCCCGCCCACATCTGGAACGACGACAAGGTGCGCGCCTTCGCCGCGGGGGCGCCGGTCCGGCACGACCCAGCAGCCCCAACAGTTGCTCCGTAATTGCCGTTTTTTGCCTGAAAGTGCCGTTACGGAGCGATCAGCGAGTTCCGCCGCGTCCCAGCAGCGACTCCCGGTGGTCCGTCACCTCTTCGCGCAATGCCTGGACCACGGCCGCGACAGCCGGTCGCCGCATGGAGTCCGGCCGCAGCACCATCCAGTAGGGGAGCCGTTCGGCGAAGTGCTGGGGGAGCAGGCGCACGAGATCGGCATGCCTGTCGCCCATGAAGCAGGGCAGGAAGCCGATGCCCGCTCCTGCCCGGGTTGCCTCAACGTGTACAAACACGTTGGTGGAGCTGACCCCGTCCCGCATCGCCGGCACCAGGCGCCGCGGAGCGTCGAGATCGTCCACCTGCAGCATGGAGTCCACGAAGTACACCAGCGGATGCGTGGTCAGGGCTTCCACGGAGTCCGGAGTTCCGTTCTGCTCCAGGTATGAGCGGGAGGCGTACATGCCCAGCACGTATTCACCCAGACGGAACGCTTCGGCCCGGTGCACCTGCGGTTCACCCACCACCACCTCGATGTCGAGCCCGGAGCGCTGCTGCAGCGCCCGCCTCGTGACGGTGACGATCTCGACGCTGAGGCCGGGGTGGTCCCGCCGCAGTTTGGCCACAGCCGGGGCGGCGATGTAGGCGCTGAAGCCGTCCGTCGCGGTCATGCGCACGACGCCGGTCACCGGGTCGGGCGGGCGGCCGGAAGGCCCCAGCGCACGCACCGCGGTTTCGACCTGTTCCGCAACCATGACAGCCTGCGCACCGAGCTCGGTCAGCTCCCAGCCGCCTGCCGCCCGCGAGAGGACGCGCCCGCCGAGCGCTTTCTCCAAGGCCGCAATCCTGCGCGAAACGGTGGTGTGGTTAAGTCCCAAGGCCTGTGCCGCCGTCGTGAATTTCGCCGAACGGGACACCGCGAGCAGCACCAGCAGATCATCCGGATTGGCTTCCATATCTGCAATTTTGCACGAAACGCGTGCTGGATTGGCTATTGAACCCGGAACTTTCTGCAGCAATACTCAGGTGGACCGAGAGTGCCGTGATTCATGGCACGTGTCAGTGTTGACACTGTGAGGAGCAGACCATGAACGCAAAGAACCTTAGCGGCCGGAAGGCCGTGGTGACCGGCGGTGCCAGCGGCATCGGTGCAGCGTGTGCGCGGGAGCTTGCCGCGCGGGGAGCCAAGGTAGTGGTGGCTGACGTGGATGAAGCCGGCGCCGCGGCCCTCGCCGACCAGCTGGGCGGCACGGCATGGGCTGTGGACCTCCTGGATGTGGACGTCCTCGCGGCGCTGAGCCTCGACTGCGACATTCTGGTGAACAACGCCGGCATCCAGCAAATCAGCCCCATCGAGGACTTCGAGCCCGAAGCCTTCCGCCGGATCCTCAGGCTCATGCTTGAAGCACCGTTCCTGCTCGTCAGGGCGGCCCTGCCGCACATGTACGCCAACGGCTTTGGCCGCATCATCAACGTGTCATCCGTGCACGGAATCCGGGCCTCACCCTTCAAGAGCGCCTACGTTTCCGCCAAGCACGGCCTGGAAGGGCTGAGCAAAGTGACGGCGCTGGAGGGCGGCGAGCACGGAGTCACGTCCAACTGCATCAATCCCGGGTATGTCCGCACGCCCCTCGTCGAAAAGCAGATCGCGGACCAGGCCAAGGTCCACGGCATCCCGGAGTCGGAAGTCCTCGCCAAGGTCATGCTGACCGAGTCCGCGGTCAAGCGGCTCGTGGAGCCCGAGGAAGTCGCCTCGCTCGTGGCCTGGCTGGCCTCCGACGACGCCGGCATGGTCACCGGCGCCAGCTACACCATGGACGGCGGCTGGTCAGCACGGTAAAAACCGGGCCGTTAGGCTGGGACCGTGCGCAAGGATTTCAGTCCCGCCGGGATGCCCTCCGCCGAGTTCTACCGGCTCCTGACGGCCGTTGTTGTTCCCCGCCCCATCGCCTGGGTATCCAGCACGTCCGCCGAGGGGGTGGACAATCTTGCTCCCCATTCCTTTTTCACCGTCGCGTCGGTGACCCCGCCGATCATCCAGTTCACCTCGGTGGGCAGGAAGGACTCACTGCGGAACATCTCGGCGCGGGGTGAGTTCGTGGTGAACCTTGCGCCGGCTGATTTCATGGCCGAGGTCAACGCGACCGGCACCAACTTCCCGCCGGAAGTCAGCGAGTTCGACGCCGCTGGCGTGACCCGGGAGCCTGGCCTGACGGTCGGTGTGCCGCGGGTGGCGGAGTCCCCCGTGGCCCTCGAGTGCCGGCTGCATTCGACGCTCGCGATGGGCGACTGCGTCCTGGTGTTCGGCGAGGTCACCCATGCCGCCATCTCCGCGGACGTCCTGGAGGGCGACCATCCCCGGATCGATCTCCTCGGACCGCTTGCGCGGCTCGGGCGCGATGAATGGGGGCACCTCGGGCCGGTCCAGGAGCTGGGCCGGATCCGCAGGTCCGATTGGCCTGGGGACTTTCAACGCCGGAACTCTTAACGCCGGGATGAACCGGACGCCTGGACTTGCGACGCCGGGATGAGCCGGACGCCTGACGCCCTGCCGTGCGGGCCGCCGTCGGGCTTTCAAAGCAAGTGGGCCCGCCATCCGATTCCGGATGACGGGCCTACTCGGTGCTTCTGCAGGGCGGTCCTACTTCACGAACTCGTTCGTGTAGGTTTCCTCCAGCTTGATGTCCTTGTTTCCGACTTCCGGATTTGCCACCTGCTGGGTCTTCAACACGGCCTGGATGCCATTCTCGGTGAAGGCGCCGTCCTTGCTGAGCGTCTTCTTCAGGTCCTCGATCACCTT
Source organism: Arthrobacter sp. P1_B11 (assembly GCF_056406715.1). NCBI lineage: Bacteria > Bacillati > Actinomycetota > Actinomycetes > Micrococcales > Micrococcaceae > Arthrobacter > Arthrobacter sp. P1_B11. The sequence goes on along the minus strand of NZ_JBFTZQ010000008.1, from coordinate 94,067 downwards.
GGCATAAAGGGCCTTGTCGCCGCCGGCGAATTTCTCGGGCATCTTTGCGGCGATCTCCTCGCCGGAATGCCCGTCGATGAATTCCAGGGTCCGTTTGATGGCCTTGGCGAGCTTGCCGGCCGTCTCCTTGTTCGCGTCCAGCCAGTCGGTCTTAGCGTAGAGGCTGGAGGACGGCCACGCATCAGTCTCAAAGACTTCCTTGAGTCCGTCGGCCGTGCGGACGTCCTCCAGGATCACGGGGTCGTGGCCGATCCGCTTGGTCAGCACTGACACGTCCGGCTCGAGCATGACGGCCGCATCGACCTGGCCCTGCTCCACGGCCGCGACCGCCGATGAACCGGCGCCGATGGCGGACACCGCCGCATCCGTCTTCTGCAACCCGTTCTTGGCGAGGAGGTACTTGATGAACATGTCCGTGGACGACCCCGGGGCCGTCACACCTACGTTCTTGCCCTTGAGATCGGCAAGGGTCTTGATCTTGCCTTCGTTCTTCGGTGCGACCAGCAGTGCCAGCCCGGAGGACCTGCCCATGTCCACGAACGCCTTGATCTTCTGGTTCTTGGCCTGCATCTGGATGGTGTGCTCGTAGTATCCGCTGGTCACGTTGGTGCTGCCGCCGATCATGGCCGTCAGCGCCTTCGAGCCGCCCTGCAGGTCCTGGAGCTCGACGTTCACGCCTTCCTCCTGGTAGTAACCGAGCTCCTGCGCGAGCGTCGTGGGGAGGTACGTCAGGAGCGTCTGGCCACCGATGCCGATGGTCACCTTGGAACTGCCGGCACCACCGGCCCCTGCGCTGCCAGACTGACCCGGCGGCGCCGCGGCCGGAGCGCCGCAGGCAGACAGGGCCAGCGCAACGGAGGCGATGAGGGTAAGCGGCCGGATGAGGCCCCGGCGCCTTTGCCGGTTTTCGTTCTGTGTCATCGGGGGTCCCTTCAAGGCAGTGATAGTGGATTGGTTTCGGCGCCGAGACTCCGGACGCCTCTTAGCGGTTGAGGACGATTGGACGGTCCAGGAGGGCTGGGCTGTCCAGGAAGACCGCACTGTCTACGAAGACTGCACGGGGCGCCAGCGGAGCAGATGTCGCTCCAGTCGGTTGACGAGAAGGTCGATGATGAGGACCACGATCATCAGGATGAACATCCCGGCAAAGACGCCCTTGGTGTCGAAGACGCCCTGTGCCTGGGCGATCGCGTAGCCAACACCGGCAGACGCTCCGAGGTATTCGCCCACCACGGCGCCCGTGATGGCAAAGCCCACGCTGATGTGCAGGCTGGAGAAAATCCAGGTCAGGGCGCTGGGGATGAAAACGTGGCGGAGGAGCTGCTTCTCGGATGCCCCCAGCATCCGTGCATTGTCCACCAGCACCCGGTCAACGCTCTTGACGCCCTCAAGGGTGTTGAAGAAGACGATGAAGAACACGAGAGTGAAGCCGAACGCGACCTTGGACCAGATTCCCAGGCCGAACCAGAGCAGGAAGATCGGGGCCAGCACCACGCGGGGGAGGGCATTGAACATCTGCAGGAACGGGTCCAGCAGACGCTCGAGGAAACGCACACGGGCCAGGACGAAGCCGAGGAGAAGCCCTGCGGCAGCCCCCACCAGGAAGGCGAGGATGGCCTCCTGCATGGTGATCCACAGATGCGGGAAGACGAATCCTGAGGACACCCAGGCCCAGACGGTCTGGAAGATATCCGACGGAAGCGGGAAGAAGAATTCGTCCACGATCCCGGCCCGTACGGAAAGTTCCCAGGCGCCGAGGACCGCGAGGGTGAGGAGGAGTTGCGTGCTTCGCATCGCCAGCGGGGACATCTCGGTCCTGCGGGCACGCCGGCGTGTGCCGCCGTCCAGCGCGGCCGGGAGCCCGTTTTTCTTTGATCCCACGAGAGTCACGCGGCTTCGCCCTCTTCCGCCATTGCCGTTTCGTACGTCTTTGAGACTTCGATCTTCAACCTGCCCCAGATCTCGCGGTGCAGGGCCACGAACTGCGGGTCATCACGGATGTCGAGCAGGTCGCGGGGGCGCGGGATGTCGATTTCGTAGCTTCCCACCACGGTGCTTCCGGGACCCGCCCCGAGGATCACCACTTCATCGGAAAGGGCGATGGCTTCGTCCAGGTCGTGTGTGATGAAGACGACGGCCTTGCCAGATTCCTGCCACAGCTGAAGGAGTTCGTTCTCCATGATCTGGCGGGTCTGCACGTCGAGTGCTGAAAATGGTTCGTCCATGAGCAGGACATCCGGGTTGACGATCCAGGCCTGCGCGATGGCTGTTCGCTTGCGCATGCCGCCGCTGAGCTGGTGCGGATAGCGATCTGCGAAATTCTTGAGTCCAACCTTCTCGAGCCAGCGCCGTGCCTCCGAATGGGCTTCGGCCTTCGGCACGCCGGCCATCGTCAGGCCGAGGCTCACGTTGTCGAGCACCGTCTTCCATGGCAGGAGGGGGTCCTGCTGGAACATGTAGGAGGCGCGTCGGTTCACCCCGCTCACGGGTTCCCCAAAGCTCTTCACGTCGCCAGTGCTCGGGTTCAGCAGCCCCGCCGCCATGTTGAGGATGGTGGACTTGCCGGAACCGGTGGGACCGACAATCGAGACAAAACGGCCGGGCTCGACTTTGAGGTTGATGTCGCGGACGGCGAAGTAGGTCTCGCCCCCGGGCGTGGGGAACTGTTTGGTGCACCCGGTGAGCTCCACCGCGTACGTTGACGTGTCTGCCTGTGCAGCTGGCATCATTGCACTCTTTCCGGCCAGGGGTGGCCGATTGTTATCGCTGCTGTTTCTTACTCGGTCGGACATTTTGTGCGTCGACTCCAGCCCCGCCGCGTCGGCTCTGACGAGTTGGGACTAGATTGCCACATCGTGGGTTCACCATCATGATGTGGACCTGATGCTAGCAGTAACCCGAGTCACACTCAACGGCCGGCGGGAGTTTGATGGCCAAGCGGACCAATGGGCCGGCGCCTGAACCGCGGGCTCATACACTTTGTCCATGAGCCCCAACGAATCATCGGCGACGCCTTTGCTGGTACTCCGGAAGATCACGTCCATCCTGGACGCTTTTTCCCTCGCCCAGCCAGAGCTGTCCTTGGCCGAGATCCGGGCCGCGACCGGCGTGCCCCACTCAACCGTCCAGCGCCTCGTGGCGAACATGGTCCAGGAGGGCATCCTGGACCGGCACGGGGACAGATTCCGCGTGGGGGTCCGGATGGCCCACTGGGCCGCCCCGGCCACCCAGGGTCTGGACTTCCTTGAACTGCTGACGCCCGTGCTGCGGAGATTGCGTGATGAGCTCGGTGAGACTGCCTGCGTTTTCCGGGAGTCGCAGGGAAAGCGGGTATGCATAGCGCTGGCGGAGACGCGGCGAATGCTCAGGAGAGTGGTGCAGGTGGGCGAAATCATGCCGCTGCACGTGGGTGCCGCAGGGCGCGTCCTCCTGGCGTGGAACCCGGACGTGGCCGATCAGGTCTACCGCTCCGGGCTCCGCTCGCTGACGGACCAGACCATCACTGACGCCGCAAACCTCGAGGCCGCCGTCGCCAGGACCAAGGCTGACGGGTTCGCCATCACCACCGGCGAGCGCGTCTCTGGCGCGAGCGGAATCTCGGCCCCGATCTTTGGGCCACAGGCCGAACTGTATGGGGCGCTCACTGTCATGGGTCCCGCCATGAGAATGCCGTACGACGTCTGCGCCTCCTGGGTTGAGCCCGTTCTTGCCGCGGCGGAAGAGTCAACGCGGGTTATCGGGGGAACAATTCCACAGGAGGGGCTATCCACATCGTGGATTTAGGTCCACAATATGAAATAGTCTGGCGCCCGAGGAGAACTGCTCAATAGGCTCCCTGCTAACCGAATCTGTGACGCCTGCCACGGATTTTTGCCGGCGCCGGCAGAACAGGAGTCCCCAATGGTGAACGCTTCCGAGACCGGCACGCGAGGCGACGAGCCCCGCACTGCCACCGAGCCCGCCATGCGGCACGCCCCCGGGCCCTTGGCCGGCGTGCGTGTCCTTGAACTCGGGTCCCTGATTGCGGGTCCCTTCGCAGGCCGTCAACTTGCCGACTTCGGTGCGGAAGTCATCAAGATCGAATCGCCCGACAGGCCGGACCCGATGCGGGAATGGGGCAGGGCCCGGGTTCATGGGCACACGCTCTGGTGGTCCGTGCAGTCCCGCGGGAAGAAGTGCGTGACGCTCGATTTGAAATCGCCGCGCGGACGCGAGCTTTTCCTGGAACTCTGCCAGGAAGCTGACGTGATCCTCGAGAACTTCCGTCCCGGCACGCTTGAGAAGCTGGGCCTTGCCCCAGAGGAACTCTGGAAGGTAAATCCCGGGCTCATCATTGCCAGGGTGTCCGGCTACGGCCAGACGGGACCGGATGCGCAAAAGCCAGGGTACGCCTCCGTGGCCGAGGCCCGGGGAGGGCTGCGTTACCTCAACGGCTATCCGGACCAGGCACCTCCCCGCACCGGCATCTCGCTCGGGGACAGCCTGGCGTCGCTCTATGCCCTGCAGGGCATTTTGCTGGCCCTGTACTGGCGGGACGCGCGGGGAGGAACGGGCCAGGTGGTGGACGTGTCCCTCGTGGAAGCATGCTTTTCACTCCTGGAAAGCGCCGTGCCCGATTACGCGGCAACCGGCGTCGTCCCGGGACCAAGCGGCTCGGGACTGAAGGGGATCGCGCCGTCGAACATCTTCCGTTCCAGTGACGGCAAGTGGGTGGTGATTGCCGCAAACCAGGACTCGGTCTTCGTGCGGCTTGCTGCCGCCATGGGACGCCCCGAACTGACGTCCGACCCGCGCTACAGCAACCACGCGGCGCGGGGCGCGCACCAGGAAGAGCTGGAATCCCTGATTGCCGAATGGGCGGCCGGCTATAGCCATGACGGGCTGACCTCGCTCCTGGACCGGCACTCCGTACCGAACAGCCCGGTCAGCAGCATCGAGGACATCTTCGAGGATCCCCAGCTTCGCGCCAGGGGAATGCTGGTGGACGTGCCGGACGAACAGCTAGGTACCGTGGTCCAGCCCGGGATCATTCCCAGGCTGACGCGGAGCACGGGGCAGATCGGCTGGAGCGGCCCGCTGACGCCGGGCTCCCACAACCGGGACATCTACGAGGGGCTCCTCGGGCTCTCCGACAAGGAACTGCAGGACGCCAAAGACGAAGGTGCCATCTGATGAACGATGTACAGGCCGCACGGGACGTTTCCATTGTGGACGTCAGTCCCCGGGACGGACTTCAGAACGAGAAGGTGCCCGTCAGCACCGACGACAAGCTGCGGCTCATCAACGAGCTCATCTCCCTGGGTGCCCGCCGGATTGAGGCCGTCAGCTTCGTAAACCCAAGGAAAGTCCCGCAGATGGCGGACGCGGATGCGGTCATGGCGGGGGTGCCCCGCGATACCGGTGCAAGCTTCATCGGGCTGGTCCTGAACACCAGGGGTGCCGTCCGTGCCGTTGACGCGGGCGTGGACGAGATGAACTACGTACTGCCGGTGACGGACGCCTTCGCCGCCGCAAACCAGAACACCACCGTGGCCGCGGCCCTCGACTCCCTGGAGGAAGTATCCTCGATCGCTGCCGCGGCTTCGATTCCGCTCACAGTGACGGCCGCCGTCGCATTTGGCTGCCCCTACCAGGGCGACGTGTCCCAGGAGCAGACCCTCTCGGTGGTCCGCAGCGCACTGCAGCGCGCGATGCTGGCTGAGGTTGCGCTCGCAGACACCATTGGCTGCGCCGTCCCGTGGCAGGTCGGCGAGGTGTTTGCCGGGCTGCGCTCGGAAACCGACGTGCGGCTGCGGGCGCATCTGCACGAGACGCGCCACACCGCCCTGGCCAATACGTACGCGGCCATGGCGGCCGGCGTCGGGGTGTTCGACAGCGCGGTAGGAGGCCTGGGCGGCTGCCCCTTTGCCCCCGGTGCCGCCGGCAACGTCTCCACGGAGGACTTGGCGTGGATGCTGGGGCGTGCCGGGTTCGAAACGTCCATTGATCCGGTGCGCGCCACGGAACTCGGCCGCTGGATCTGCGCCAAAGTGGGGACGGCGCCACGCTCGGGGCTAGCGGGCGCGGGGGTCTTTCCGAAGGCTGCCTGAGCCCGCTAATCAGCAGGTCTGCTAATCTGCCGGTGCGCCGGACTGCCGGATGTAGTCCTCCACGATCGATTCCGGGATGCGGTAGGACTTCCCGAAGCGGACGGAGGCCAGCGTCCGGGACTTGACCAGCCGGTAGACGGTCATCTTCGACACCCGCATCGCCGCGGCGACTTCTGCGATGGTCAGGTAGGCGGTGGGTAAGTTTGCAATGGACATGGAAAACGCACTCCTTTGTAGGGCCGGGACGGGACGCTGTCGGCTACTCCGGCCGCCTCAGCTGCCGGTAATCGTAGAAGTACACGCGCCCGGAGGACCTCAACCCCACGGAATTGCCGTTCCTCAGCTCCACGATGCCTTCCCGCCGGCCGTTGAATGGGTCATCGCCCACCACTGCGTCGCCGATCTTGTAGGGGATGGCCGCCGTCCGTGCGCGGCTCAGTGTTTTACTCAGGAAACCGGACAGCCGTCCGGCTCGGATGGAGGTAGCCGGGGCTTCGGCGGTGAACTGGGTCATCGGAACCACTCCTTCGCAGTGTGACCATTCGTCGATTCACTGGCGGTGCGGATCCGGTAGCGATTGTCGGAGAGTTCTCCAAGCCGGGGTGCACCGTGGGAACAACACTAGACAGCGCACCCAAGAGGCACACGAGTAGCAACTACCCCAATTTTCCCAGCGGCAACACTTGGTCTCATGGGTACTACCTGCCTGTGGAGGCAATTGCGCCGGAACGGCGTGGGATGCTCCGCTGAGCGCCGTCTGGCATTCCAGACACCTTGGCGCCTCAGCCTGATACCTATAACCGGCGGAAGGTGCACGATTAAGTACGGTATCCCGGACTCGACTTCATTCCGGAACCTGAACGACGGAGGAAAAATGACAGCGGTCGTACCCCTGCAAAGGGAAGCAGCGGCTCCGGTAAAGGCGGCGAAGGCGGCGTCGAAAGTCCCGGCGGCAGAAAATACGCTTCGCATTCTCAAACTGCTGGCCTCCAAACGCGGGCCGATGGCGGCGTCGAACATTGCCACCGCCCTGGGACTGCCGCGTTCCAGCGTCTATCACCTCCTCGGCGTGATGGAGGCGAACGGCTTCGTCCTGCACCTCCACGAGGAGCAGCGCTACGGCCTCGGCATCAGCGCCTTCGAGCTCAGTTCCGCGTATTCGCGGCAGGAACCGCTGTCCCGGTTGGGGCGGCCGGTGCTGGCCTCGCTCGTGGACGCGATCGGCGAAAGCGCGCACCTCGCGGTCCTGCACGGGCGCGACGTCCTGTACATCGTGGAGGAGCGGGCCAAGAACCGGCCGTCGCTGGTGACCGACGTCGGCGTCCGGCTTCCGAGCCATCTCACCGCCAGCGGCCGTGCCATCCTTGCTGCGCTGCCGAAGTCCCAGGTGCGGGCGCTCTATCCGAACGCTGCCGCGTTCAGCGCCCGGCACGAGGTGGAGGGCGCCATCATGAAATACTCGGCGCTGTCCTCGCATCTTGACCAGGTCCGCCAGCGCGGTTATGCCACGGAACATGGTGAAGTCACGCCGGGCTTCGGCTCCATCGCCGCCGCCGTCACGGATCACCTGGGATGGCCGACGGCGGCAGTCGCCGTCACGTTCCTCGAGGACAAACTGCCGGCGGACCAGTGGCCGGCGCTCGCCGCCCGGGTGCAGAGGGTGGCCAACGAGCTGTCGGTCCGGATCCACGGCCGCCCGGCGCAGTAGTCCGGCGCCGGGCGGGCGGCGGCCGGGCGCCTGTGCGTTGCCCGGCGGAACGTTTTACCGCCGGGCGTGTGTGGAGGATGCGCTGGCCGCGTCCACCACGGGTAGGGACGCGGTCTCATCCACGAGCTCCGCGCGGGCCAGGCCATGGCCGCGGACCCACAAGCGGTAGGCCAGCAACAGCAGGCCCAGCCAGACGGCGCCCACGTAGAGCGCCACCCTGGTGTCTTCGAAAACTCCCAGGACGGCGATCACGACGGCCATGAAGCCGATGGTCAGGACCGACGCCGCCGGCCACCAGGGGGAAGGGAATTCCGATGCCGGGAGGCCGCTGCGGGCGATCTCGCGCTTCATCGCAACATGGGAGGCGAGGATCATCACCCAGACCCACACTGTGGCGAAGGTGGCGATCGAGGCGATCAGCACAAAGACGTCCTCCGGAATGACGGCGTTCAGGACCACGCCCACCAGCAGAATGCCGGTCATCATCACCACCGTCATCCACGGCACCCCGTGGCGGGACACCTTCGCGAAGCTCTGTGGGGCGTGGCCCTGGCGCGCCAGGCCGAACAGGATGCGCCCGGCCCCGAAGATGTCACTGTTGATCGCGGACAGCGCCGCCGTGATCACCACTGCGTTAAGAATGTGCGGTGCGGCCGGAATGCCCAGCCCGCTGAAGATCTGTACAAACGGGCTGCCGCCGCTGCCGATTTCGTTCCACGGGAACAGGCTCATCAGCACACCCAGGGTCAGCACATAAAACAGGAGCACGCGGACGGGTACGGTGTTGACGGCCTTCGGGATCACCTTTTTGGGGTCGGCCGCCTCACCGGCAGTGATGCCGATCGTTTCGATCCCGCCGAAGGCGAACATCACGACGGCGAACGAGGCAAGGAGCCCTTCGAAGCCGTTGGGGAAAAGGCCGCCGTGTCCGACGAGGTTGCCCAGCCCGGGAGCCACCGTGGACCCTCCGGTGTGGAAGCCAAAGACAATGATGGCGGCGCCGCCGGCGATCATGCCGATGATGGCCGCAACCTTGATCAGGGAGAACCAGAACTCCAACTCGCCGAAAACCTTGACGCTCAGCAGGTTCAGTGCGGCCAGGAAGAAGATGATGGCCAGGACCCAGATCCAGCGTTCAACCTCCGGGAACCAGAAGCCCATGTAGATGCTGAATGCCGTGACATCAGCAATGGCCACGATCGCCATCTCGAAGACGTAGGTCCAGCCGGTCACGAAACCGGCGAACGGGCCCAGGTACCGGCTGGCGTACTGGCCGAAGGAGCCGGAAACGGGATGCCGCACGGCCATTTCACCGAGGGCGCGCATCACCATGAAGACCGCCGCGCCGCCGATCATGTAGGCCAGCAGCACGGCCGGACCGGCCTTTTGGATGGCGGAAGCGGAGCCGTAGAACAGTCCCGTGCCGATTGCCGACCCCAGGGCCATAAAGCGGATGTGGCGGACGTTGAGACCACGGTGCAGAACGGTTTCGACGGCGGCGCTGACTGCTGTGCCAGTGGTCCCGGCGGGTTTTCCGTCGGTTCCGTCCAGTGCCGGCTTGGTTGCTGTTGGGGCTTGTTGCATGCGAATACCTTCTCGTCATTGGGAGGGGGATCGCTATCCAGCAGACCATGTTTGGCGAAGCTGTGATGAGGCTCACGGGCAGTTCGTGTCTTCGATTTCAGACTGTCCTGCTGAGGTCGCCTGTGTCCTGACGGTCAGTGAAAGCGCCGCCAGTGCCCTGCTGTACGAGGCCTCCGTCCTGACGGCCGGCCTGCAGATGACACCATCCGCGCTGCAGGCGGGCAGCATTTCATGGCAGCATGCCCGGATCGTGGCGGACGAAACCATGGACCTCGGCACGGCGTGGGACTCACGGGATTGTTTCAGCGACAACGTGTACCTACCTTCCTGCCATGGTTTTTGATGAGCGGCCTTGTCTGGAATACCGGACAGGTGCGCTCTGAAACCCCTGTTTACGCCGCCGGGGAGGGGCTTTAGTAGATACAGAAGCACTCCGCTCTCCCAAAACAGCAACACGAAGGAGCCACCATGGCACCCGCCGATTTCACCACCGGTGCCCGCCCGGTCAAAGCAGCCCGCGGCACCGAGCTCACCGCCAAGTCCTGGCAGACGGAAGCCCCCCTGCGCATGCTCATGAACAACCTGGACCCGGAAGTCGCCGAGCGCCCGGATGACCTTGTGGTCTACGGCGGCACCGGCCGGGCGGTCCGGTCCTGGGCCGCGTTCGATGCCATCACCCGCACCCTGGAGACCATGGAGAAGGACGAGACCCTGCTGGTCCAGTCCGGCAAGCCGGTCGGCGTCTTCCGCACCAACGAGTGGGCGCCGCGCGTGCTCCTGGCCAACTCCAACCTCGTGGGCGACTGGGCGAACTGGCCCGAGTTCCGCCGGCTCGAGGCCGAGGGCCTGATGATGTACGGCCAGATGACCGCCGGCTCATGGATCTACATCGGCACCCAGGGCATCCTGCAGGGCACCTTCGAAACCTTCGCGGCCATCGCCCGCAAGCTCACCGGCGATGAGAACGGCACACTCGCCGGCACCCTGACGCTCACCGGCGGCTGCGGCGGCATGGGCGGCGCCCAGCCCCTCGCCGTCACGCTGAACGACGGCGCCTGCCTGATTGTCGACGTCGACGAGACCCGCCTGCGCCGCCGTGCCGGCAAGCGCTACCTCGACGAAGTAGAGACTGACCTCGACGCCGCGATCGCCAAGGTCCTGGCGGCCAAGGAAGAACGCCGCGGCTGGTCCGTCGGCTACGTCGGCAACGCCGCCGAGGTCTTCCCGGAGATCCTGCGCCGCCACAACGCCGGCGAGCTCACCGTCGACATCGTCACCGACCAGACCTCCGCCCACGACCCCCTGTCCTACCTGCCCGAAGGCATCACCGTGGCCGAATGGCAGGCCGAGGCCGCCGCCGATCCTGAAGGCTTCACCAAGAAGGCCCAGGCCTCGATGGCCAGGCACGTCCAGGCCATGGTCGAATTCCAGGACGCCGGCGCCGAGGTGTTCGACTACGGCAACTCCATCCGCGACGAGGCTCGCAAGGGCGGCTATCCCCGTGCCTTCGAATTCCCCGGCTTCGTCCCGGCCTACATCCGCCCGCTGTTCTGCGAGGGTCTGGGCCCGTTCCGCTGGGTCGCCCTCTCCGGTGACCCGGAGGACATCGCCGTCACGGACAAGGCCATCAAGGAACTCTTCCCGGAGAACAAGCACCTGCACCGCTGGATCGACGCCGCCGCCGAGCGCGTCGAGTTCGAGGGCCTGCCGGCCCGCATCTGCTGGCTGGGCTACGGCGAACGCGCCAAAGCCGGCCTGCTCTTCAACCAGCTCGTCAAGGAAGGCAAGGTCAAGGCCCCCATCGTGATCGGCCGCGACCACCTCGACTCCGGCTCCGTGGCCTCCCCGTACCGCGAGACCGAGGCTATGGCCGACGGCTCCGACGCGATCGCCGACTGGCCGCTGCTCAACGCCCTGCTCAACACCGCCTCCGGCGCCACCTGGGTCTCGATCCACCACGGCGGCGGCGTCGGCATCGGCCGCTCCATCCACGCCGGCCAGGTCTCCGTCGCCGACGGCACCGACCTCGCCGCGCAGAAACTCGAACGGCTCCTCACCAACGACCCCGGCATGGGCGTCATCCGCCACGCCGACGCCGGCTACGACCGCGCCGTCGAAGTCGCCAAGGAACGCGGCGTCCGCATCCCCATGTCAGAATCCCGCTAACCCCAGCTCGCGAAAACCTCGTCGATTGCTCCGTAGGTGCCGTTTTGAGCCTTGAAAAGGGCCGTTACGGAGCAATCGATCGGAGGACCGGCTAACAATTAGACCTAGGTAGATATCAATGACCATCACAACGCAAGCACCCCTGACAGTCACCCTCGGTTCCAGCGGAGTGACCCCCGAGGACGTCGTCGCCGTAGCGCGCCACGACGCGAAGGTGACCATCTCCACCGAAGCGCTGGAGACGGTGGCCGAGGTCCGGGCCCACATCGACGACCTCGCCTCCAGCGACGTCCCCGCATACGGAATCTCAACGGGCTTTGGGGCTCTGGCCAACCGGCACATCCCCAATGAGCTGCGCACCCAGTTGCAGAAGTCGCTCATCCGCAGTCACGCCGCCGGCATGGGCCCGGCCGTGGAGCGCGAAGTGGTCCGCGGCATCATGTTCCTGCGGGCCAAGACCCTCGCGTCCGGCCGCACCGGTGTCCGTCCGGTGGTGCTGCAGACGATGGTGGACGTGCTCAACGCAGGCATCACCCCGGTCGTCCGCGAGTTCGGTTCGCTGGGCTGCTCGGGCGACCTCGCGCCTCTTTCGCACTGCGCGCTCGTGCTGATGGGCGAGGGCGAGGCGACGGGACCAGACGGCGAGCTCTACGGAGCCAAAGGCAGCCGCCCGGTCGCCGACCTCCTCGCCGCACACGGGATCGCACCCGTCACGCTCGCGGAGAAGGAGGGCCTGGCACTCGTCAACGGCACCGAGGGCATGCTCGGAATGCTCCTCATGGCCATCGCGGACATACGGCTACTGCTGACGACGGCGGATATCACCGCCGCCCTCAGCGTCGAGGCGCTGCTCGGTACCGATCAGGTGTTCCTGCCCGAACTCCACGCGGCCCTGCGGCCGCACCCGGGCCAGGCTGCCAGCGCGGACAACATGCTGCGGGTGCTGTCCCATTCCCCGATTGTGGCCTCCCACCGGGTGGGGGACTCCAAGGTGCAGGACGCGTACTCGCTGCGTTGCGCACCCCAGGTGGCCGGGGCGGTCCGGGACACCGTGGACCACGCCGCCCTCGTGGCCTCGCGCGAACTGGCAGCCGCCATCGACAATCCGGTGGTGCTTCCGGACGGCCGCGTCTCCTCCAACGGCAACTTCCACGGCGCTCCGGTGGCGTACGTGCTGGACTTCCTGGCCATCGCTGTGGCCGACCTGAGCTCCATTGCCGAACGGCGCACCGACCGCATGCTGGATCCCGCACGCTCCCACGGCCTGCCCGCATTCCTCGCCGGTGATCCGGGCGTGGACTCGGGGCTGATGATCGCGCAGTACACGCAGGCGGGGCTGGTCTCTGACAACAAGCGGCTTGCGGTTCCGGCCTCGGTGGACTCCATTCCGAGCTCCGCCATGCAGGAGGACCACGTGTCCATGGGCTGGCATGCCGCACGCAAGCTCCGGAAGGCAGTGGAGAACCTGCGCCGTGTCCTGGCGATCGAACTCGTGACGTCTGCCCGGGCCATCGACATGCGCACGCAGCTTTCCGGCGGTGAACTGACTCCGGGTCCGGCCGGTACCGCCGTCGTCGCCGCGCTGCGCAACGTCGTCGACGGTCCGGGGACGGACAGGTTCCTGTCGCCGGAACTGGAAGCGGCGGACCTGCTGGTGGCGTCCGGCGAGGTGCGGGCGGCAGCCGAATCCGCCGTCGGAATCCTTGCCTGAGGCAGAACAATATGCGGCGCCGGGAAACATTTCCCAGCGCCGCCGAAATACTCTGCAACGCTCCGGGAACGAGCCCGCCGAGTGTAGTAGAACTGAAGGTGTAGTGAAAGTCACATCGACGATGCTGTGGCGGAAGAACATCCACAAAGGGGTAGAAGTTCAAATGAAAGCACGCGGGGCAGTCCTGTCCAGGCGCATCGCACACGCTGCAACGGTTTCCAACTGGGGATCATTGCGGCCGGGCGAGCGGGTCGAAATCCTCAAGCATGCGCATGTCATTGCGGCAGGCGAGGTTGAGGAGATTTCGCGGAGCGGCAACGTTCTCTGGCTCGTAGGCAGCGGGCATTCGGAGACGCAGCCCTACATGAAGTCCGACGGCGTGCAGGTCCGCCGGGCCTAACGCACGTGGTCCGGACCTAACGCACGTGGCAGGACCCGTCAGTAAAAGGGTTTAGGCACAAGAGAGCCCCCGGCCCCGGGGTCGCCCGCTTTTCAGCGGGGCGAGACCAGGGGCGGGGGCTCTTTGCGTGTTAAGCTGCGATGTCCTCGTGGGTTTCGCCAAAGGGGACGGAATCGTCGAGGGCGACGGTGTACCGGCCGGGTTCAAGCCGGGTCACCCGGATGCCGCAGGTGCCTTCTTGGGCAGCTGCTTCGATCAGGGCTTCAACCGCATTTTCCAAGCCCTCGTGGACCTGGTCCGCGCTGGTGAAGGCCAGGTGGATGGACCGGGAAGCCGACGAGCCTAACGCGGGAGACGAAGCGGTTGGGCGCTCCATTGTTGCTGTGCTCATGTGCCAAACTTTCTGTGATTCGTGCCGATGCCGGAGACTATTCTACCCGCCCATCGGGTCAGACGTAAGATGACTGGCATTTGACAGTCGCTTTGACCGGCATTGTCTTGTCCTTTTCACCCGTCCCGTTACAGCCGGATTCACGGCCGGATTGGAGCGCCCGCGGGCCGGGGCGGCCGGATGTGGATCGGGTAACGGGCGGCGCGTATCGTGAAATCAAGCGGGATGCGTGGTGAGCTGGAAGCATGGCACTGAAGAGGTTTTTGTCCCGGGCAGCCCGGGCCCTGGCGGGAATGCTCGGGTTCGTGGTCGTGAGCGGTATCTGCGGGGTCCTGGTGGCAAGCTTCATCGTACCGGCGGCGGCCTTGGCCGGCACCGGGGTGAGCCGGTCGATCTCCTACTTCAACAGCCTTCCAACCGACCTGGCGGTGCAAACGCCGGCGCAAACCACCAGGATGGTGACCGCGGACGGAAAGCTGATCGCCAGTTTCTATGACGAAAACCGGGTGCGGGTCCCGCTGAAAAACATGTCTCCGTTCATCAGGAACGCGCTCGTGGCCATCGAGGACAGCCGTTTCTACGAGCACAGCGGAGTGGACACCCAGGGTGTTCTCCGGGCGCTGACCAGCAACATCACCCGCGGAGAGCGGCAGGGGGCGTCTACCCTCACCCAGCAGTACGTCACCAACGTGGCCAACGAGTCCCTGATATCCGCAGGACGCGAGGACCAGGTGGTCCTCAGCGGCCAGAAGAGCATGGGGGACAAGCTGCGCGAGATGCGGCTCGCCATGGCGCTGGAAAAGAAGTACACGAAGGACCAGATCCTCGAGGGTTACCTCAACATCGTCTTCTTCAACCGCAACGCGTATGGCATCGAGGCGGCCGCCCAGTACTTCTTCAGCGTTCCGGCCAGCAAACTCACCCTGCCGCAGTCGGCCCTGCTGGCCGGGCTGGTCAACAGCCCCAGCTTCTATGATCCGGTGACCAATCCGAAGAACTCCGTCAAGCGGCGCAACCAGGTCCTGGACGCGATGCTGGAACAGGRCAAGATCACCAAGAARCAGCATGACGCCGCCAAAGCCTCCGGCGTGGGCCTGAAGGTCAGGCCGTCCCGGCAGGGTTGTGCCGCCGCCGCSATRGCCCCGTACTTCTGCGAYTACGTSASCCATCTGATCCTCAACAAYCCGGCGTTYGGCCCGGACRCCSARGCGCGCGARCARAAGMTGYRCCGYGGCGGGCTGACCATCACCACCACGCTGGACAGCAGGCTGCAGGCRGCCGCGCAGGCACAGGTGGACTCGACGGCCGGGGCYAATCCGGCCAAATGGGGCTCRTCCCTGGTCTCCGTCCAGCCTGGAACCGGCAAGATCCTCGCCATGGCGCAGAATACGGTGTTCCTTCCCCAGCGCGGAAAGTTCGATACCCAGCTGAACTTCAACGTGGATTCCAAGGACGTCAACGGCAACGACCTCAACGGCGCTGGCGGCTTCCAGCCGGGTTCCACCATGAAGCCGTTCACCTTCGCCGAATGGCTGCACGAGGGCAGGACCATGACGGAGACGGTGGACGCCTCAAAGCGGGAGTACCCGCTGGGATTCCGCTGGCGGTCTTCCTGCGGGAAAGTGCTCGGCGCCTACAGCACGAAACAGCGAAGGGCCGGCCTGGAAGCCGCCGACGACCTTCAGAACGCCTCGGACGGCTACTACCGGAAGATGCCCGTCAATTACGGACTGTACAACTCCATCAACACGGCCACGTTTGCCTCAGCGTCGCAGCTGGACTTCTGCGGAATTCAGAACATGGTCGACGCCGTAGGCATCCACAGCGGCCTGGACGGCACCCCGGTCAACATGCACCAGCTGGGCAATCTGCTGGGCGCCACCGGCGTGGCACCGCTGCACATGGCCAATGCCTTCGCGACTTTCGCCGCCGATGGCCGCTACTGTGAGCCGTTCGCGGTCCTGCGGGTGGCGGACGTTGCCGGCCAGCCGCTGCCGGGTCAGGCCCCCAGCTGCCGCGACGCCGTAGACAAGGACGTGGCCCGCGGAGTGAATGCGGCGCTTCAGGATGTGCTTAAGGTGGGATCGGGCATCTACATCAACCCCAAGGTCCAAAGCCGGGTCCCCGTCGCGGCCAAGACAGGAACGAACAACAGCAACGGCGCCACGTGGGTCCTCGGTTACACTACCGGGCTGGCCACAGCGTCCTTCTTCGGCGACGCGCTGGAGGGTCAGCAGCGGCCCGGCAGGAACCTGACCATCAACGGAAAGTTCTACAGCCGCATCGACGGGTACATGATCGCCGGACCCCAATGGGCAAATTACATGCTCAGGGTGGCCAGCCTCTACCCGGCGGCGGCCTTCCCCAAGCCGCCCGCTGCAATGGTCAGGAAGCCTCCCCCCGCTCCGCGGCCGCCCGCAGCTAAACCTGCCCGCCCGCCGGGCAGCCCGGCCACGAGCCGGCCTGCCACGCCGGCCCCGCGCCGCTGAACGGTGCTGAACGGTGCCGAACGGTGCTGATGTGACTTGAGGACCCGCCCGCTGGCCTACGCCAGCAGGGTGTTGACGAGCCGCGCCGACAAGCGGGCCGTGCGGTTGTCGAGGTCCAGTGCCGGGTTGAGTTCCGCCACGTCCGCGTGCAGCAGCTTCCCGCTGGCAGCGGCCTGGCGGCACACAGCGCTGATCACCGGAAGCGGGACGCCGAACGCCGCCGGCGCGCTCACCCCGGGGGCAACCGACGCCGGCAGCACGTCGAGGTCGATGGTCAGGTACAGGACATCAATGTCAGCAAGAAAGTCCGCAACGAACGCGTGCACCGCGTCCGCTGTGCAGTCCTCATCCAGGAGATATTCCACCCCGAGGCGGTGGGCGGTGTCGAACAGTGCACGCGTGTTGTTCGGTTCGGAAATGCCGACGACGGCGTACTTCAGTTCGCGCCCCGCAGCGGCTTCCGCCCGGGCCATCTGGAGAAACGGCGTGCCCGAGCTGGGCGCGGCTTCGTCGCGGAGATCGAAGTGGGCATCCAGGTTCAGCACCCCGAGCCGCTTGCCCCCTAGGACGGCCTCGGATCCGGCCACACCGAGGTAGCTTGCGAAGGCGGTTTCGTGGCCGCCGCCCAGCAGTACGGTGAGGTTGCCGGCGTCGAGCAGTGCTGCGACCGCCGCCCCGGCCCGGGCCTGTCCGGCTTCAAGTCCGCGGTCCGTGACTGCCACGTCGCCGGCGTCAAGGACAGGCCTGCGCAGGTGGAAGGCCAGGGGCCCCAGCGCCTTCCGGATGACGGCAGGCGCTTGGGCGGCGCCGGTCCGGCCCTTGTTGCGCCGCACGCCCTCATCGCTGCAGAAGCCGAGGATCACTGCCGGGCGGGCAGCCTTGTCTGGAGCGGTGGCTCCGCCGGCGGCCGCCGTGTAGGGGGCCACCGCCTGCCACCACCGGCGGTGCGCATCGCCGTCGCCGTCGAAACGCCCCGTCCAGGGCTGGGGCTGGGCATCAACGGAAAGCGCGGGAAAATCCATGCTTCAAGCTCACCGCATGCAGTCAGCGAAAACCAGCCAGGCCGTCGTCGTCCTGTCTGAAATCCCGGAACCGCGCCCCGGGCCAACCCGGCTTAAACGGCGAGGTGGCATTTCACGGCAATGTTCTCGAAAAACACTGCCGCAAAATGCCACCTCGGCGAAGGGGAACGCGGTTAGGCCATGCCCAGGGCCTGCTCGAGGGTGCCGATGCCGAAGAACAGGAGGAACGCGGCGGCGACGGCCCACATGAGCGGGTGAACGTCCCGTGCGCGGCCCTGGAAAGTGCGGACCAGCACATACGCGATGAAGCCCGCGCCCAGGCCGTTGGCGATCGAGTACGTGAACGGCATCAGGATAAAGGTCAGGAAGGCCGGAAGGGCGATGCCCCAGTCCTTCCAGTCGATCTTGCCCACCTGGGCCACCATCATGAAGCCGACCACCACCAGGGCGGGGGCCACGGCTTCGAACGGCACCAGGTTGATGAGCGGCGTGAAGAACATGGCCACCAGGAACAGCAGCCCGGTCACAATCGAGGCCAGGCCCGTCCGTGCGCCTTCGCCGATGCCTGCACCGGATTCGACGAAGATCTGGTTGGAGGACACGGACGCGCCGCCGCCCACGATCGCGCCGAGTGCGTCGACCTGCAGCACCCGGTCAACGTTGGGGATGTTGCCGTCCTTGTCCACGGTTCCGGCCTCGTTGGCCAGGCCCACCATGGTGCCCATGGCGTCGAAGAAGATGCTCAGCAGGATCACGAACGCCAGCAGTGTCGCGGCGATGAAGCCCAGGTGTTCGAAGGCGCCAAGCGGGTTGGCCTTGCCAATCAGGGAAAGGTCCGGGGCAGCCCACTCCGTGAACGTTGGGGCAACGAGGGACCAGCCCTGCGGGTTGACGTTCTTGCCGTCGAAGCTCGGGCCGATGTGCAGGGTGAATTCCAGGATGACGGAGAGGATGGTGGAGGCGATGATGCCGATCAGGATGGCACCCCTGACCTTGCGGACCAGCAGGCCGATGGTCAGGATGAGGCCGAACACGAATACCAGCGTGGGCCAGCCCAGGAGCTTGCCGTCAAAGCCCAGGCCCACCGGGACAGTGGTGCCGGCCGCATCCGGGATGCGGCGCACGAACCCGGCGTTGACGAGCCCGATCAGGGCGATGAACAGGCCGATGCCCACCACGATCGCCGTCTTGAGTCCGTCCGGAACAGCCTTGAACACCGCGGTGCGGAATCCGGTGAGGACCAGGATCAGCATGGTGACGCCGGACAGCAGGACCAGGCCCATCATGTCCGGCCAGCTCAGCCCCGGGTTGGTGGCCACGGTGACGGCCACGAACGCGTTGACGCCCAGCCCCGTGGCCATGGCGAACGGGTGCTTGGCCCAGGCGCCCATGAGGATGGTGAGGATGCCCGCCACGAATGCGGTGACAGCAGCCACGGCAGGAAAGCCGAGCGTGGCGCCGGAGGAATCCGGGCCGGAAAGAATCAGCGGGTTCAGCACCACGATGTAGCTCATTGCGAAGAACGTGGCAAAACCGCCGCGGATCTCGCGGGAGAAGTTGGACCCCCGTTCGGAAATCTTGAAATACCGGTCCAGTGCAGAGCCCTGCTTAAGCATTAGTCCTCCGGGAGTTTTGGGGTTGGTTGAATCCTATTGGGTTGAAGGGATCCTCCCAGGCAAATTCGCCTAGTCTGTAAGGAAGCCAACACGAGGAGAAATCCGCCCATGCGTTCCACCCGCCAGCTGCTCATCGCCGTACTGGGCGCCGTCGCTTTTGCCGCGATGCTTTTCAGCGCCGGCCCGGCCTCAGCCCATGACGCCGCCGAGTCCAGCAGCCCGGCCGCTGGTGCCACCGTGGCAACGCCTCCCGCGAAGGTGTCCGTCACGTTTAACAACAACCCGCTCGGTTTGGGCTCGCAGATCAAGGTCAGCGACGCGTCCGGAAGCGACTGGGCAGACGGCAAGGTGGAGATCGTTGACAACGTGGCCTCGCAGAAGCTGCGGGACGGCGCGCCTGCGGGCAAGTACACGGTGGTCTGGCGCGTGGTCAGTTCGGACTCGCACCCCATTGAGGGGACTTTCACTTTCACTGCAACCGCCGGGGCGGCAGGCTCGACGGCGGCCGCTCCGGTTCCCACGGCAGGCACACCCCAGCCGGGAATCACCCCGGCTCCGGACAAGGTGCCGGACGCCTCGGAACCGTTCCCGTGGAGCCTGGTGGTGTTCGCAGCCGTGGCGCTGGGGCTGCTGGTTGCACTCGGTGTCCTCGCTCGCCGCAGGCTCGTGGCCGGGAGCGACGACGAGGATTCCGGCGCGGGGGATACGGCTGACTCCGAAGGTGAGGGCACCGGGGCGCGCCCGGGAGGCCTGTCGTCGTAGCCGGGTTACACGGCTTGGACGGAGGCCGGGAGGGCCGCGAAGCTTCCCGTGAGGACTGAGGGGACGCTGTCCGGGTGAACCTTGGCCGAGATGGCCTGGCCCACCACCTTGGCCTGGCGGAGCACTTCCTTGGGTGTCGGGGTGATGAGCCCGCCCACCCCTACCAGATAGATGCCGATAGCGCGCATGGCAGCCACCAGGTTCTGACCCACCGAGATGCCGAGATCAGTGAGCATCCTGCGGAGCTGGCTGTTGGCGCAGCGCGTGAGCACGATATGGTCCGCCAGCAGTACGCCGTCGGGGGTGTGGACGGCCCACCGGTGGAGGGTGGGTCCGGCTGTCCCGGATCCCATCTTGTCCAGCAGCACCGCAGAGGTGTCGCTGCGGATGTCCAGCTGGTGGCTCGAAGCATAGTTGCGAAGGTGGCGCAGGATCTCGTTGCGCTCCTCCCGCGAAGAGCCATCGGCGGCGTCGCACCGTTGAAGGGGCGGCGTCTGGGACGTCTGGCCGCCGCCCGGGGACTCCAGCCCGCTCACGATGATGGAGTCCACCCCTCGCCGCCGAAGCTCGGTGGCGATTGCCAGGCCGGGAAGGCCGGCGCCGATGACCACCGTGGTGGTCCGTTCAGCTCCGCTGAGACCGGGCATGCTTGACACTAGAGCTTCCTCCTCGAGATTTTCGAAGCGCAGGGCGTCCGTGCCCTGCACGGTCCGCTGCCCCAGCAAGCAGACACAAAATATGGTCCGGACGTGTTCTGAAACACAAATCTCGGATCAACAGTGCCTCGAAGAATACAGACTTTTTCGGACTCTGGATAGTCCTCCGGGAACATTGGCGGAGAACGGCCCTGGGTCAGGGTAAAGCCCCCGGGCAGCCATGCTTAACACGGCCTGAGATTCAGTCGCCGGAGGCACGATTGCTGTGCTCCGGGCATGCTTGCTAAGTACTCTCTGACCGAGAATAGTTGTGTCAAGGAGCAGGTTTTCTACACCCGGGTAAAGAAGGCCTGCAGGGTGACGGCGATTGTGCCTCTGTCTGGCAGAATAGCCGCATCATCAGGGCAGTATCGCGAGGAGGCGGACCGAATGGGCGCACACGAGTTGCATCCGGACCCGGCACGGAATGGCGACGGCAGGTCCCCCAGGCCCCAGGGGATAGTGGTCGGCGTCGACGGTTCAGACCATGGGCAGTGTGCGCTGGTGTGGGCAGCCCGTGAAGCCGAGCGCCGCCGTCGTCCGCTTCACATCGTCACCGCATACTCTGTCCCC
Organism: Arthrobacter sp. P1_B11; assembly: GCF_056406715.1. NCBI lineage: Bacteria > Bacillati > Actinomycetota > Actinomycetes > Micrococcales > Micrococcaceae > Arthrobacter > Arthrobacter sp. P1_B11. Next base: position 72,861 of record NZ_JBFTZQ010000008.1, on the reverse strand, counting down.
ATTTTCGCGGCGTCGGGCCTCGACGGCGGGTACGCCACCGTGGACGACTCGGTGATCCGCGAGGGTGCCGAGGCAATCCTGAAGCATGCGGCGGACAAGGTTGCCGGCTACAACATCGACGTCAGCGCCGCCGTCGAGAACGGCGACGCCTCCGGGGTGCTGCTGGAAATGTCCGAAACCGCCGAGCTTCTGGTCGTTGGAACGCGCGGCCGCGGAGGCTTCGTGGGGCGGCTCCTCGGCTCGGTCAGCAGCGCGCTGCCGGCGCACGCCAAATGCGCCACAGTGACCGTCCCCCTGATCTGCTCGGACCGCCTGGGGGAGACCACGCAGGACAAGCACATCAGGGCTGAACAGGCCAAAGCGGGCCGCGCTCCCGTGGAGAACGTCGTTGTGGTGGGCGTGGACGGCTCCGAGCAGGCCCGCGTCGCCGTACTTGAGGCCGCGGCCCAGGCCGAGCGGCTCGGAGCGCCGCTTCGGGTGATCTGCGCGGTGCCCCAGTACAGCGGATCGCTGGCGTGGGTGCCGGCGCCGCTGGACAGGGAAGCGCTGTTTGCTGACATCCAGATCCAGCTCAAGGCCGGCGTCGCCTGGCTGCAGAGCCACTTCCCCCGGCTCGCCATCGAAACCCGGCTCCTGGACGGCTCCCCTGTGGAAGTGCTCGTTGAGGCCAGCCGCCACGTGGAGCTGGTGGTCGTCGGCACCCGCGGCCGCGGCGGTTTCGCCGGGATGCTCCTGGGTTCCACGTCGGACGGCGTCCTGCACCACGCCAAGAGCCCGGTCATGGTGGTGCCGGACAGGGAGGATCTGCGGCTTGCCGATCGCGCCAGCTTCGGCCCCATGCTCGGCGCCTCGTAGCCGATGGGCGCGCTGGTTCTCGGCCTCGGTGACATCAGCGCCAACATGTTGCCCCTGGTGGGCGGCAAGGCCGCGAACCTCGGCGAGCTCCTATCCGCCGGCCTGCCCGTGCCGGACGGCTTCTGCCTTACCACCGAGGCGTACGTTGAAGCGGTGGCCCCGCTCGGGCTCGCCGACGTGCACCGCACCCTGGAGGCCACCCCGACGGATGACCTGGACAGGCTCGCCGAGCTGGCAGGCCGGGCCCGGAGCCTGATTGAGGCGGCCGAGCTCCCGCCGGGGATCGCCGCCCAGGTGCAGGCCGCCTACGAGGCGATGGGCGGCACGGACCGGCCGGACGTTCCGGTGGCGGTCAGGTCGTCGGCCACGGCCGAGGACCTGCCGTTCGCCAGTTTCGCTGGCCAGCAGGACACCTATCTCAACGTGGTGGGGGCGGATGCCCTGGTGGCCTCCGTGCGGAAATGCTGGGCGTCCCTCTGGACGGACCGCGCGGTCGCCTACCGCGCCAGCCGCGGCATTGACCCGTCCACGGTGGCGCTCGCCGTCGTTGTCCAGCGCATGGTGGACGCCGCATCGGCGGGCGTCATGTTCACAGCGAACCCCGTGACCGGCCGCCGCCGCGAGTCGGTGATCGATGCCAGCCCGGGCCTGGGCGAGGCGGTGGTGTCCGGCGCGGTCAACCCGGACCATTTCGTGGTGGACATCGCGTCCGGGAAGATCCTGGAGCGCCGGCTGGGAGACAAACGGCTGGTGGTCCGCGCGTTGCCCGGGGGCGGCACTGAAAGCGTGGACCAGCCTGCTGCGGCAGGGAAGCCCTGCCTGACGGACCCGCAGATCCGGGAGCTGGCCGCGCTGGGCGGCCGGGCAGAAAACCACTACGGATCGCCCCAGGATACCGAGTGGGCGATCGACACGCGCGGCAAGGCCTGGCTGACGCAGTCCCGCCCCATCACCACGCTGTATCCGCTGGCGGACAAAGCCAGGCCGGGGGAGGACATCCGCGTCTACCTGTGCTTCAGCCTCGCCCAGGGGCTGACCCGGCCCATCACTCCGATGGGGCTCGCGGCCATCCGGATCATTGCGTCCTCCATTGGACGTGCGGCAGGCTTCGACGTGCCGAACGCACGGAATGGCCCCTCTCCCTACGTCGAGGCCGGCCAGCGCATCTTCTTCGACCTGACCACCGTGGCGCGGAGCACCGTGGGACGCCGCATCGTCCCTAAGGTGTTTGACGTGATGGAGGCGCGCTCCGCGGCGGTCCTGCGCCGGGTGTTCGTGGACCCGCGGTTTTCCATCACCCGGCGAACTCCCTTGGGGCTCCTGAAACACGTGGGGCCCGCGGCGGTGCGTGCCCACGTGCCGGAATCCCTGCTGCGCGCGCTGTTCCGCCCGGAAGCCGCACTGCGGCGCCTCGAAGCGTTTACCAGGAACTTCAGCGATTCCCTGAACCTGCCCCCGGGGGCTTCGCCGCGGCAGCGTCTTGACTACGCTGAGCAAGTCCTGGCCCGAATGTTTCCCATAGTCACCGCCATCCTTCCGCTGCCTGCCCTCGGCTTTGCGATGCTGGCGCTCGCAGGAAAGCTTGCGGGAGGGAAGGAACGTTCCGGAAGTGAAGGGAGCATCGAGCTGCAGCCGATTCTCCGGGGCCTGCCCAACAACGTCACCACCGCGATGGACCTGGAGCTGTGGCGGCTGGCAGCGGCGATCCGTGCCGACGACGGGTCCGCCCGAATGTTCTCCGGGCAGCCGCTGACCGTGCTCGCGCAGCGTTTCAGCGCCGGCGAACTTCCCGCCGTGGCGCAGGCGGGCCTGGCCGGGTTCCTGGAGCGGTTCGGCCACCGGGCTGTGGCTGAAATCGACGTCGGCATGCCCCGCTGGCGGGATGACCCGACCCATATCCTTGGCGTGCTCGCCAATTACCTGCGGCTCGACGACCCGGACCTGGCCCCGGACCGCCAGTTCCGCAAAGCGGAAGACGAAGCGGAGGCACAGGTGGCCCGGCTGGTGGCCGAGACCACGGCCAGGAGCCGGGTCCGGGGCGCCCTCGTCCGCGCGGCGCTCCGGCGGGCCCGGCTGTTCGCAGGCCTGCGGGAACTTCCCAAGTACCAGCTCGTGGTGGCGCTGGCCGAGGTCCGGCGGCAGGTGGCCGTGGTGGGCGCCACTCTGGCGGCCGAGGGGCGGATCGCCCGCGCCGACGACGTCTTCTTCCTGGACTTTGCCGAGGCCGGGCAAGCACTGGACGGCGCGGACATGCAGGAACTCGTGGCCCGGCGGCAGGGGGCCTACTACCTCGAGCTGGAGCGGCGGCGAATCCCGCGGCTGCTTCTCTCCGACGGCACCGAGCCCGAGACCCTGCTTTCGTCGGACGGGGCTGCCGGGGAAGGTGCCCTGACGGGAAGCCCGGCATCGGCGGGAACTGTGACTGCTCCGGCCCGGGTCATCCTGAATCCGGTGGGCGCGCACCTGGAGCCGGGTGAGATCCTTGTCGCGCCCTCCACCGATCCGGGCTGGACGCCGCTCTTCCTCACCGCCGGAGGCCTCGTCATGGAAATGGGCGGCCCCAACTCGCACGGCGCGGTGGTCGCCAGGGAGTACGGCATCCCCGCTGTCGTGGGCGTCGCGGACGCCACGTCGGTTCTCCGGACGGGACAGAGCATAACGGTCGACGGCGGTGCGGGCACCATACTGCCCGGAAGCTGACGGCTCCCGCGCACCCAAACTGGCCTACTTAATGTCGTTTTGCGGGCTCAAAGCGGCCTAAAATGCGAGTCAATTTGGGTCCTCCGCCGACTTCCTCCGCCGGATGTAGCGGATGACCAGCCAGACAACGACGACTGCCAAGGCGGCGTACACCGCGTAGTTCAGATAGCGGGCGTACTGTTCCACCATCGAATACTGTTTGCCCAGCAGGACACCCAGACCGATCAGCAGCCCGTTCCAGATCCCGCTTCCAGCGATGGTGAAGACGCTGAACGTTCCCAGATGCATCTTCTCGGCGCCGGCAGGCAGCGAAATGAGGCTGCGTACGCCGGGAAGGAGCCGGCCGAAAAAGACGGCGGACTTGCCGTGGCGCCGGAACCAGCGCTCGGCGGTTTCGAAGTCCTCCCGGTCAACCAGCGGCAGCTTGGAGAGCCAGCGGATGGACCGTTCCAGCCCGAGCTTCGCTCCGAGGAAATACAGTGCCAGCGCACCCACGTAGGCGCCCAGGGTGCTGGTGAGGAAGACCAGGCCCAGGCTCATTGATCCTTGCCGGGTCAGGAATCCGGCGAGGGGAAGGATGACCTCGCTGGGGATCGGCGGGAAAATCGTTTCTGCGAGCGTGAACAGCCCTACGCCCCATTCGCCCAGCGCGTCCATGGACTGGGCGGCAAAGCCGACTATCCCGGTCAGCTCGTCCGCCGGGGTGGTTGAGGCAGCATAGATGCTCATTTGCTCGGGCTCCCACGGCTGGATGACGGCGTCCCGTCCAGTCTGGCCCAGTACGTTCGCGGGCGAAAGCGCGGCGCCGGAATTAGGGGCTGTCAGGGGATGTGCCGAGGCGTACCCTGAGGATATAACCTGCGACGTCGGAGTGGAGTTGAGATGGCCTCCAAGTGGCTGCGGTGGACGCCCGCCGTGGCCGTACCTGCTGTAATTGCTGCCGGAGTGCTGGCAGGGTCCGTTCCCGCCAGCGCTCGGGATCCCCTGCCCGACAAGACGCCTGCCCAGGTGCTCGCCATGATTGGACAGCACACTACCAAGTCCCTGTCAGGAACGCTGGAACAGACGTCCGAGTTCGGCTTGCCCGATGTTCCCCAGATCGGTCCCTCGTCCGGTGCCGGCACGGGCTCGATTGCGGAACTGCTGGCAGGACCGCACAGCGCGCGCGTCTACGTCGACGGCCCCACCAAAGTGCGGGTCCAGGTCATGGACCGGCTCGCCGAGCGTGACGCAGTGCGGCAGGGCAACGACGTCTGGCTGTACAACTCCAAAGACAACACCGCCACCCACGTGACGCTGCCGGAGAAGGCCGCAGGCCACAAATCGCCCGACTCCCGCACGCCGGGAACCATGGCAACGCCGGAGGAGCTCGCGGCCCGGATGCTGGCAAAGATCGACTCGTCCACGGACGTGACCGTCGGTAACGACGTCGAGGTGGCGGGACGCGCTGCCTACAATTTGACGCTGACTCCGCGCTCGCAGGGGACGCTGGTCGAATCCGTGGCCATCGCCGTGGACGGTGAGAAGGGGCTGCCGCTCAGCGTGGAGGTGCGGGCACGCGGCCAGGCCGAGCCTGCGTTCCGGACCGCGTTCTCCAGCCTGACGCTGGGTGCCCCGGATGCCGGCCTCTTCAACTTCACGCCGCCGCCCGGTGCCACGATCAAGAACCTGGCGCTGCCGGCAACGCCCCATGCCGCGAAGGACATGGGCAAGCACCACGCCAAGGGTAAAGCTACGAACGCGACCGGAAAGTCCCCGTCGCTGACGGGCTCCGGCTGGGAGACCGTGGTCGGGTTCCCCGCCCGTGCCGGCGGTGCGAATGCCGATGCGGCGTCCGCCGATACCCTGCTGAAGGACCCGCTGCTTCGGCAGGCCATAATCACTGTTCCCGGCGGCCGGGCGATCTCGACGTCCCTGCTGAACGTTCTGCTGACCGACGACGGCCGTGTCTTTGCCGGGTCTGTACCGCTGGAGCGGCTGCAGGCTGCCGCTGCCGCGAGGTGACTCCCGCTGACCGCGGCGCCGGACTCGCCATCGAGACCAGGGGGCTGACCAAGCGCTTCGGCCACCAACTGGCCGTGAACGCCATCGACTTGGCCGTGCCCCGGGGATCGGTGTTCGGGTTCCTGGGCCCCAACGGCTCGGGAAAGACCACCACCATCCGGATGATGCTTGGCCTCGCCGCGGCCACGGCCGGTTCGGTCACCGTGCTCGGACTGGACATGCCGCGCCGGCTCGACGAGGTACTGCCGCAGGTGGGCGCCCTCGTCGAGGGCCCGGCGTTCTATCCGTTCCTCTCCGGCGCAGCAAATCTGCACCGCTTTGACGCTGCGGACCGGCATGCAACGCCCGGCACGCGGCGCGCCCGGGTGGCGGAAGCCCTCGAGCGGGTGGGGCTATCACACGCTGCCAGGAAGAAGGTGCGGGCCTATTCGCTGGGCATGAAGCAACGGCTCGGAATCGCCAACGCCCTGCTTTCCCACAGGGAACTGCTGGTCCTGGACGAACCCACCAACGGACTGGACCCGCAGGGCACCAGGGAGGTGCGCAGCCTGGTCCGGTCGCTGGCCGCCGACGGCGCCACGGTGTTCGTTTCCAGCCACCTGCTCGCCGAAGTGGAGCAGATCTGCACGCACGCGGCGATCATGAGTGCTGGTCGGCTGGTGGCACAGGGGCCGCTGCCGGAGCTCCGCCAGGCGGGTTCAGCGCAGCTCCGCCTGCTAACGCCCGACGCCGCTGCGGCCTCGGGCGTTCTGGTCCGGTTCGGCATGGCCCCGGTCGTCGGTCATCCGGACGGTGCCGGAGCGGTCATCACCGCAACTTTGCCCGACGGCGCCGGCGGCCTGCCGGGGAATGGCGCCCGCAGCACAGAGACCTTCGCACCGGAATCGATCGTCGCCGCGCTGGTGGCTGACGGCGTCCGCGTCCGCGGCTTCACCGTGGAGCGGGGCAGCCTGGAAGACCGCTTCGTGGCGCTGACGGGGGAGGGCTTCGATGTCGCGCAGTGATGACACCGGCATGGCCGCGCGTGAGGCCCGGCGGCCGCCGTCGAGCGCTTCGCTGGTTGTGTCGGAGCTGACGCTGCTGTTCCGCCGGAGGAGGACCCAGGCCCTGCTGCTGGCACTGGCTGCGATCCCGGTGTTGATCGCCGTCGTCGTCCGGGTCTCGACGGCGGTGCCCGCGGGCCGCGGGCCCGCGTTCCTGGACCGCATCACCCAAAACGGGCTCTTCGTCGGAGTGACGGCGCTGATCGTTTCGGTACCGCTGTTCCTGCCGCTGACCATCGGAGTGGTTGCGGGCGACACTATCGCGGGGGAGGCCGGCCTCGGAACCCTGCGGTACATGCTCGTGGCTCCCGCGGGGCGGGTCCGCCTGCTCATTGTGAAGTACGTGGGGGCGGCTGCCTTCTGTATTGCGGCCCCGGTGGCCGTGGCGCTCGCCGGCGCGGCTATCGGGGCGGCACTTTTCCCCGTGGGGCCGGTAACCCTGCTGTCCGGCGACGTCGTGGAGCCCGGCGAAGCAGTGGGGCGGATGCTTCTGATCGCCGCCTACCAGATGGTGTCGCTGCTGGGACTTTCCGCAATCGGGCTCTTTCTGTCCACGCTTACCGATGTGCCGGTGGGTGCCATGGCCGCCACGATCGTGCTGTCCGTCGGCTCCCAGGTGCTGGACCAGTTGCCGCAGCTGGAGTGGCTGCATCCATGGCTGTTCAGCCATTACTGGTTCGGTTTCGCGGACCTGCTGCGCCAGCCGATCGGGTGGGATTCGTTCACCAGCAACGCCCTCCTGCAGGCAGGTTACATCGCTGTGTTCGGGGCACTGGCGTACGGCAGGTTCGTCAGCAAGGACGTGCTGTCCTGACGTTCACCGGCTGGCGAACATTGCACGGAAAACCGTCGGGCTAGTAGCGCGCAGCCACCGGATAGAGCTGCATGCCTGCCATCGCGCTCAGGTCCGTCACCGTGATGCCTGCGGCGGGGTTGAGGGCCTGAACTACCCTGCCGCCGCCCAGGTAGATGGCCACGTGATAGAAGCCCGGGGCGGATCCCCACACCAGGAGATCGCCGGGCTCCGCCTGCGACAGAGGAACGTGGACGGGCGCCTGGGCGAACTGCTCCGACGCCGTCCGCGGGAGGTATTTCCCTGCCGCGGCGAAGGCGTTCTGAACCAGTCCCGAGCAGTCAAAGCCGTAGGCGCCGGTGCCGCCCCATTGGTAGAAGTAGGGCTTGCCCACCTTGCCCAGGGCCACGGAAATGGCGGTCTGGGTGGAGCCTCCGGGTGAGGGGGCAGGTTGCACTGGAGCTGGCGCAGGAGCAGGTGCCACTGGGGCGGGTCGGGCGGGCACTGCCGGGGCAGGCACTGCCGGTGAGGGCACTGCGGGACGTGCCGGCGCGGGCGCCGCCGGCGCGGCTGGGGCGGGCCTGGCAGGCGCAGGCGCAGGCGCCGCAGGCTGCGCTGGAGCCGGTGCCGCCGGAGCAGCCTTCTGCGCTGGAGCCGGTGCCGCCGGAGCAGCCTTCTGCGCTGGAGCCGGTGCCGCCGGAGCAGCCTTCTGCGCGGAGGCGCCGGTCTGGCTTTCCTGTGGCGGCTGGGGGGACGCCGGCTGATTGGATGCGGGCCCGTTGGACGCCGAACTGGCAGCCGCAGGCTGATCCGCTGCGGCCTGCTGGGCTGCTGCGGTTACCGCGGCGAGGCGTGCCTGCTGCCGCTGGCGGTCCAAGGCATCAACCCTGGCTGATTCAAGCGCCGCCGTGGTGTGCCTCAGCGAGGCGAGCTGGCCGACCAGGACTGTCCGCTGCGCCGTCGCATCGGACACTGCTTTCAGTTGCGCTGCGTTGGCCTGTTCGGCCTCGGCCTTGAGCGATTCTGCGGTCTTCGCAGCGTCGTCTGCCGCGCGCCGGGCATCAGCCGCTGCCGCGGTAAGTGATTCTGCCGCGGAAGCGCTGTTCACGGCCGTTTCGAAGGCGCGGCTGCGGCCGGCGGAGAGGGCCTGCAGCGTGGAGGCCTGTTGCAGCACATCGCCCTTTCCGGTGACCAGGCTGCTCAGGGCCGGGTTCAGCCCGCCATTGCGGTATAGATCTCCCGCCAGCTGGCCGATCTCCTTGCGGCTCTTTGCCTGATCCTTGTCCGCTGCCTCGGCACGGGCGGTCGCCTCCGCCGCGGCATCGCCGCGTATGCGCAGCTCCACCAGCGCGTCGCTGTACGCGTTGTTCGCTTCGAGGGTTCGCGCAAAGGTGCCCTCCTGGGCGGCGGCCGCATCGGCAAGGATGTGCTCAATGCTGGTGACCTCCTTTGCCGTCGTGCGTTCACTGGACTTTGCAGCGGCGATGTCCTCGGGAGAGGGGACTTTCGGTGACGCCGGAACCGTGACGGCGGCGGCGAGAGCGGACGGCGCTTGGTCAGCCTGCGCCGGCCCCGCGAGGGTTCCAAGAAGGACGACGGCGGTGCACAGCACGGCCGCCTTGCGGCCGGGACCGGACAAACTCATTCGCAAACCTCGCAGCATCTAGGGCCGGGACGAACGAGTAGGGAGGCGGCACGGAAGTGCCCCTCTGCAGATCACCCAGCAGCACTGAGGCTACGTGCCAATAATCACTTTGGCAACACGAGTCACATCAGCATCCTAAACAACACGAGAGTCATTCTGTCGGATTTTGGACGTGCGTGTTGCGCCAAGGGCGGGACTCGAGCCGCCGTGCGCTCAGGCGTGCTGGTGCGACTCGTGCTCGGAGTGGCTGGCGGGTTCGAGCTGGAACGTGCAATGTTCGGTGTCGAAATGCGAGCCGAGGCAGGTGGTGAGCTTGTCCAGAACCTGGTCAGCGCCGCGCGCACTCAGGACCGCGTCCTCGACCACCACATGCGCAGAGAACACGGGCACACCGGAGGTGATGGTCCAAATGTGGATGTCGTGGACGGCAACCACGCCGGCCACGGACAGGATATGTTCGCGGATCATCCGCACTTCCACGCCCTTCGGCGTGGCCTCCAGCAGGACATCCACCACATCCCGCAGCAGGTGCCAGGCGCGGGGCAGGATCATCACGGCAATCAGCACGGACGCGATGGTGTCCGCGGCCCGGAAGCCGGTGAGCATGATTACAAGTGCTGCGGCGATGACCGCGAACGATCCCAGCAGGTCGCCCAGCACTTCCAGGTAGGCGCCGCGCACATTGAGGCTTTCCTTCTGGGCGCCGCGCAGGATCAGCAGGGACGCAAGGTTGGCCGCCGCGCCGAGGATGGCCGCATACAGCATGATGTCCGTCTGGACGTCCGGCGCGGACCCGATCCGGCGGATGGCCTCACTGAAGATGACCACCGAGATGACGACGAGGATGAGGGCATTGGCCAAGGCGGCGAGGACCTCGGCACGCTGGTAGCCGTAAGTCCGCAGGTCGCTGGCCGGGCGGGCGGCGATCCACGCCGCCAGGAGGGCGATGAAAATGCCGGCGGCGTCGGAGAGCATGTGTCCGGCGTCGGCCAGCAGCGCCAGGGAGCCTGACAGGGCTGCTCCGATCACCTGGACGAGCACCACGGCCACTGTGATGGCCAGAACGGCGATCAGTCGGTTGCGGTGCTTGCCCGTCGCCGTAAGGCCGTGGGAATGGTTGTGGTCGTGTCCCATGCCTACAGGCTAGTCCCAACCGAGCTCGTGGAGCCGCTCGTCGTCGATGCCGAAGTGGTGGGCGATCTCGTGGACCACCGTCACGGCCACTTCGTCCACCACGTCCTCGCGCGTGGAGCAGGTGTCGAGGATGGGCTGGCGGTAAATCGTGATGCGGTCCGGCAGGGAGCCCGCGTCCCACCACGAGTCGCGTTCCGTCAGCGGGACACCCTCATAGAGACCCAGCAGAACGGTGTCCGGGTCCTCGCCCGGCTGCGGCGTGTAGTCGTCCTCGATGAAGACCGCCACGTTGTCCATGGCCCGCGCCACATCGGCCGGGATCCGGTCCAGGGCGTCGCTGACAGCCGCTTCGAAATCAGTCTCTGACATGTCGAAGCCAGAGGAATCGCCGGCTCCGTCAGGAACGATGGGAAGTCCTGGCGGCAGGTTTGCGGGCATATCCAAACTCTAGCGGGATCTCCTCCGCGTGAGCCCCACGCCCACCAGGCAGATGGCGCCGCCCACGAGCCCCCATACCGTGGGGATTTCGCTCAGCACGAGCCACGAGATCAGCACGGTGGTGCCAGGTACCAAGTATGTGGTGGCCGCCAGCTTTCCGGCGTCGATCAGGGAAAGGGCGTAGGCCCATGTGGTGAACGCAATGGCGGTGGGGAAGATGCCGAGGTACACGAGGCCGAGCGTGGCCGGCAGCGGCGCCGCCTGCAGTTCGGTCACCAGCTGGCCACCGAAGGGCAGGCAGCACAGGAACCCCACCATGATCCCGAACCAGGTGGCCTGCGCGGCGGGGAACTTCCGCAGCACCGGCTTCTGGACGATGACGCTGACGGCGGCGAGCGCAGCAGCGAGGAGGCAAAGAAGCACGCCGGCCACATCCGCCGTCGATCGTTGCCCCGAACCCAGCGCGATCACGGCAACGCCACCGAACGCCACGAGGCTTCCGATGATCAGCCAGCGCGGGAACCCCTCCTTGAGGATGACGCCGGCCATAACCGCGATGAGAATGGGGTTGACGTTGATCAGCAGGGCGCTGGTTCCGGCGTCGAGGAGATGTTCGGCGGCGTTGAGGGCCACGTTGTAGCCGCCGAACCACATCACGCCGTAGGCCAGGATGGGCCACCACTCGCGTCCCCGCGGCAGCACGCGGAGTTTGGGCAGGACCAAAGCCCCTAGCACGACGGCGGCGATCGCCAGCCGCCCAAGCGTCAGGGATCCGGGGGAGAAGCTGGGTCCGACGGCGCGGATGCCGACGAACGCGGAGGCCCATAGGACCACCGTGATGACGACGGCGGCGACACCCAGTTTGTTGACTGGCCCCCTGGCCGGGTTATCCGGTGTCGGCGCACCGTGAGGCCGTGAAGCATCGCCGGTCGCGGAGGGGGCAGGGGCGGGTGCAGCTGACGGAGATCCCTTGTGGGGACGTGCGGGCTGCATGGGGCTGGTGTCGGCGGTGGTTGCCATGGTGCCAATGTAGTCCTGTTCCACGTTCCAGGGCTGGCGGAAATCGGTCACGTCTAAACGAGAAACTGCCAATTTTCGGCAGCCCACTCCGGGGCCTCCGAAGTGTCATCCCGGCCAATTTTGGATTTCCCCGGGGTAGGCCCTATAGTTTTAGAGGTCCAGTTCGGAGCAACTCGGAGGGACAAAAACGAATGGCTTCGGCCCTTTATTTTTGCCCTGAATGAGCCGGATTGAGTTCAGGCCCCCATCGTCTAGCGGCCTAGGACACCGCCCTTTCACGGCGGCGGCACGGGTTCGAATCCCGTTGGGGGTACGCAAGGAAGTGGTCAAACCGGGTGTGAAAGTCTGGTAGGCTAAAGGCCTTGAAAAATTGCAGTAGCGATACTGTGAACAGCAAGAAACAAGCAAGGCCCTGTAGCGCAGTTGGTTAGCGCGCCGCCCTGTCACGGCGGAGGTCGCGGGTTCAAGTCCCGTCAGGGTCGCTCTGATTGCCAGAAGAAATTCCGGCTCTCATGGTGACATGTCACCTAGGCTCTGTAGCTCAGTTGGTAGAGCGTTCGACTGAAAATCGAAAGGTCACCGGATCGACGCCGGTCGGAGCCACCACTGGGAAGCACCAGTTCTTCGGAACTGGTGCTTTTCTTCTTTAACCCCGCGACCTCTCTAGCGCCCCACAAGCGCTCCGAAGACGCGCGGGTGGTCCAGGGTCGGGCGAAGTCGGGTGGCGCCAAATCGTTGCCGTGCATCTGTGCGGTTCGCGCGTCCTCAGCATGCGCCGGCCCTCCCTCACGGCCGCTTGTAGCTCCGCGGGGTGTGGACCACTCCGCCCTGGAGATCTTCGCGAACGCCAAGCCGCTGACGGCATGCGCCTGCCCGACACACGCGCCTGCCCGACACCGGGCGGGGGTACTGTTCGGGCTCCTCCACTGGAGGGGTGCAGCTGCGCCAACTGGATGCGTGGCGGATGACAATTATCTTCCATGATCCCCGTCACCACTCCCCGTGATGTCGATTGCTCCGTAACGGCCCTTTTCCAGACCGAATAGGGCCGTTACGGAGCAGCGGTTGGGTAAACGGACAGTGGATGACGAAAAGAAATCATATTTGTTAAGCAACATTTGACTCGGATATGTGATCGTGGCACGCGCGCGCCAACGGAAGATGTAAGCGCTTGCACAAATTATGGGCTGGGCCGGCCGCACTCCGAAAACCGTGTTGAACTCGGGTGACAACGTTGTCTACCGTTGAATGTGGGCCGGGAAAAGCACAAACCTTCCGAGCCATCCAAGCGGGGTTCTACCCAAACCCCGCTCTCCCTCGACACAACGGCGTCCTCGACGACGCATGCCGTGTCAGCGAGGCCTCCGGAGTGCGGGGGACAGGGCGTCAGCCCGTCTTCCACGAAATTTATCTCCGCGAGAAGAGCAAAAAATGCACAAGCACCCCAACACCACCCGGATGCTGCGGTGGCGACCAGCCGCCGCAGCACTGGCGGCCGCTGTCGCTGCCACGGCTTTCCTGGCAGTTCCCTCGGCGCAGGCCAACGAGCCGTCGGATCCGCCGTCGAACACCCAGATGCCGGCCCCCGCCCCGGGCTTTCCGCTGCCGACCAAGCACACGCAGAAGGTGCACGATCCGGCGTCTGACTTCACCTCGAAGTGGACCCGCGCTGATGCCAAGCAGATCATGGCGCAGAGCGACTCCACGGTAAAGCCCGGCCAGAACTCCATGAGTCCGGACGTCACCATGCCGGAGATCCCCCAGGATTTCCCGGCCATGAATGACGACGTGTGGGTTTGGGACACCTGGTCCCTGACCGATGAGCACGCAAACCAGATCAGCTACAAGGGTTACGACGTGATCTTCTCGCTGGTCGCCGACCGCCACGCAGGCTACGGCTTCGACCAGCGCCACTGGAATGCGCGCATCGGCTACTTCTTCCGCAAGACCAACGCTGACCCGGCCAAGGACAAGTGGAACTACGGCGGACACCTGTTCCTGGACAACACCTCCATCGGCAACACCGAATGGTCCGGTTCCACCCGGCTCATGAAGGGGAACGAGGTGAACGTGTTTTACACGGCCACCACGTTCTACGACGTCAAGGAGCGCAACTCCGGCGGCGGTGGAATTGCCCCTGACGCCGTCATTGCCAAGGCGCTGGGTAAGATTCACGCCGACAAGAACGGCGTCACCTTCGACGGCTTCAAGCACACCAAGCTGCTGGAGCCGGACGGAAAGATGTACCAGAACAAGGCCCAGAACCCGGGCTTCGCGTTCCGGGACCCCTACACCTTCGCCGACCCGGCACACCCCGGCAAGACCTACATGGTGTTCGAAGGCAACACCGGCGGAACCCGCGGCGACTACAAGTGCAAGGACGAGGACCTGGGCTACGCTCCCGGTGACCCCAACGCGGAGAAGCGTGACGAGGTCAACAGCAAGGGCGCCTACTATCAGACTGCAAACGTCGGCCTGGCAGTAGCAGACAACAAGGACCTGACCAAGTGGCACTTCTTGCCTCCTGTCCTCTCCGCCAACTGCGTCAATGACCAGACTGAGCGCCCGCAGATCTTCATCCAGAATGAAGGCGGCAAGAACAAGTACTACCTGTTCACCATTAGCCACCAGTTCACCTACGCGGCTGGCATGCGCGGCCCGGACGGCGTCTACGGCTTCGTGGGCAACGGCATCCGCTCCGACTACCAGCCGATGAACAACAGCGGCCTCGCCCTGGCTTCCCCGACGGACCTGAACCTGCCGTCGGAATCCCCGGAAGCGCCGACCCCGAACCAGAACGGCCGCCAGTTCCAGGCCTACTCGCACTACGTGCAGCCGGGCGGGCTGGTCCAGTCCTTCATCGACAACGTGAACGGCGTCCGCGGCGGTTCGCTGTCGCCCACCGTGAAGATCAACTTCCGGGACGGTGTCTCCAAGGTTGACCGCATCTTCCTCCAGAACGGCCTCGGCCCGTTCGGCTACCTGCCCACCAACGTCCGCGTTGGCGGCGAAGGCCACTACAAGTAACGCCGGGCTCACCCGTAGAACGGCAACACTGCAGTAAATCGGCGGAGGCGCCCGGACCAGTTCCGGGCGCCTCCGCTGTTAAACACCTGCGCCTCGTACGCCCCGTCAGCCAGAAACCTTGGGCTGTCAACTTGGAAAGCAGGGTGTCGCCCCGGCTAGACTCGCACGCCGGGGGACACACGGCCGGCGCCTCCGCCGGCCAGACAAGGCCGCCGTTCGGCGGCGGAACCGATCCAGGAAATGTGAACTGTGAAAAACTTTGCCCGTCCGCTGACCGCCGCCGCCGTCTTCGCCACTGTGGCACTGACCGCCTGCTCCGCCCCGACAGCCGGCAGCGCGCCGTCGCCGTCCTCTTCTCCAGACAGTTCCGGCTCTTCGAGCAACCCCGCCGCGGCGCCGAGCGCGGGCACAACATCCGGAGCTTTTGGAGGCTTCGCCACCGCCGCGGAGGCATGCACCACGATTTCCCAACAGGCCACCGGTGCCTCCCTGCTGCCTCTGTCCGCTGCCCAGGGCAAGACCGCGGAACTTGAGCAGAAGAAGGCGGAGCTGAGTGAAACGGCGGAACGCGTCCCGGAATCTCTGAAGGCAGACTTCGCCAGGCTTAATGAAGTGGCCGTGGCCGGGCTGAGCGACCAGACGGTGTATTCCAGCGGTAAGTTCCAGGACGCCATGGCCCCCGTGACCAAATGGCTGGCCAGCAACTGTTCCTAGTTTTAGTTCCTAGTTATAAAGGGTGCTTCCTGAGGTCAAGGAACGGTGCCGGAACGGAAGGGCGAATCGCGGCTCTACCCCTGACGATGTCGGACCTAGGGGATAGGGTTGTGATCAACGGAAGGGGAGCGCCTGATGGAATACCCGAACACGGATCCTGCCGGCACGCGCACACAAACGGCCCTCAGTCAGGCCGGCGGCAGCGGCCGGACGGTCATCTCTGAAACGGCAGTAGCCAAGGTGGCCGGAATCGCCGCCCGCGCCGTGCCAGGGGTTTACTCCCTGGGCACCGGTTCCTCCAGGGCGCTGGGGGCCATCCGGGACGCGGTAGGCAGTTCAGACCACGCAGCGGGGGTACATGCCGAGGTTGGCGAAACCCAGGTCGCGGTTGATATCACCCTGGTCGCGGCGTACGGCACGCCGCTGCACTCCCTGGCCAACCAGGTCCGGGCCGCCGTTTATTCGGCAGTCGAGAAACTCGTTGGCCTGCAGGTCATAGAGGTGAACGTCGAAATCACCGATGTCTATATTGCCCCGCCGGTGAAACCAGCAGGGGCAGCGGCGGCAGCTGAGAGGGAGGCGATCCTGTGAGCCTGACGGTCGTGGGAATCGGAATCGGCGCCTTCGTGGCGTTCATGTCGCTCCAGTTCGGCCTGTGGGGGTTCCTGATTTCCCTCCTGTTCATGGGCATAGGTGCCCTTCTGGGCCGCGCCGCAGAAGGGAAACTGGACCTGCGCAGCGTCATCGATGCCCTCAGCGGCCGGCGCTCCTCATCATGAGCGCGGAAGCCGGGGCGGCTCCCAGCCAGCTCTACAACGGCCACAACCGGATCAGCACCCAGGCCCTGACCAGCCTGGCCAAGGCTGCAGCCGGTGACGCCTTGGGGATTCCGCCGCACGACGTCCGCGCAGACTGGTCGGACGACGACGGCCTGCTGGCCTTGTCACTGGTCACGCCTATCAAGATTCCCGCCCTGACTGCTGTCCTCCGCGACCCGGCACGGGTGCCGGCTTTCGGTGGCTCCATCTGGGACAGGGCCATTGCCGCCAAGTCCGAGATCCTGGCCAGGGTCACCGAACTCAGCGGTGCTCGGCTGAGCAGGGTGGATATCCGCATCAGCGGTGCCCACGTCACGGAAAGGGGCCGGGTCCGTTGAGCTCCGTCATCGAACAGCAGAACCCAACCGGCGAGGAGCCAGCGGATGCCTCCGGCGGGCCGGGCCACTCCGCGTCGTTGGACATGCGCCGGATCCTGGACCGGGAAACCCATTCCTCCCGCGCTGCGGCGGCAGGGATCGCCGCCACCCTCGTCATCCTCTTCTGCCTCTACGCACTCCTCGAATCGGCTGTCCGGGCCGTCGGCCAGCCGCCCTGGCTTGTCGATCCCCAGACGGCAGCCGAACGGATCGTTTCGCTTCCGAACGGCATTCCGCCCCTCCTGCTGGGGGTTACCGGCGCAGTGGTCACGGCTGCGGGCCTCTTCTTTTTCCTCAGCGCCATACTGCCCGGGCGCCGGGCACGGCACTTGCTGGACGACCCCCGGGTGGCCGTGGTGGTGGACGACGAAGTAATCGCGTCCGCCCTGGCCCGCCGGGCGCGCCTCGCGGCAAACGTCACGTCGGAGCAGGTCATGGTGGTGGTATCCCAGCGGCAGGCCGTGGTGAATGTCCGCCCGACCTCCGGTGTACCGGTGAGTGAGAACGCCGTCCGCGAAGCAGTTGAGGACGAACTTCGCTCAATGGCGCCGATTCCCATGCCTGCGGTGCGGGTTAATCTGGCGACGTCGGGGGTGATTGGCGCATGAACAACACGCCCCGGCTGCTCAACAGGATCCTCATCGGCATCCTCGGCCTCAAACTGTTGGCTGTTGGCATCCTGCTGATGCTGCTGGCCACTGTTCCCGCCGTTGGATCCTGGTGGCAGTCCTGGTCAGGAGACGTCTGGGACGGCGCCAACCGGCTCTTTGACGGCACGAGGTTCCCTGGCCGGCAGGAAAGCTGGGTCTGGATTGTCCTGGCCCTTGCCCTCGTGCTGCTGATCGTCCTCATGGTGGCCTGGGTCGCCCAGCAAGGGAAAGGACGTGCCGATCTTCTGCTGGCCGCCGAAGATCCCGGCAGCGTTCCCGGAGACGTGCGGATCGGCGGCGGTGTCGCAGAACAGGCACTGAAGAATGCGCTGGCTGAACGTCCCGATCTTGCCGGCGCCACGGTCACCACCTACGAGGTCCGTGGGCAGCCAGCCCTGAAGATCCGGCTGCATCCGAGGCCCGGAGTCGCCCCGCACACACTCACGGCGGACACGTCAGCACTGGTCGCGGCCTTGGAAGCGGTCGTGGGCCAGAAGACTCCCGTGCTGGTGCATGTTGCCGCCGGAGCCCGCAGCCGCTTCAGCCGTGCGGAGCGCGTCCGCTGAATGTGACCTCCTGCAGGTCCGGCCGCGTTCCCGTTTGGTGCAGGCACGCCTTGGCCATAGTTTTGAAGAGCGAGGCGTGGTTGTCCATTGCGGCAGCCACGGCCCGTATCCGGGCCCAACCGCCCGGCCAAGCCCGTCGATGAAGGAGAACACTGTGAGCGAAGACGTAACAGGAAACCAGGCTGCCAAGGACGGACTCGAAAACGCTGTGGGCCATGCAAAGGAATTTGCGGGCGACGCTGCCGAAAACGTCAAGGAGTTCGCGGGCGAGACCGCTGAACACGTCAAGGAATTTGCCGGTCAGGCGGCGGGGAGTGTCAAGGAATTCCTCGCCGGAGACGTGGCGGAAAATGCGAAGGAACTCGCCGGCGATGTAACCGAGAACGTCAAGGGCTTCGGGGCCAAGCTTGCCGGGCTCTTCAAGGGCGGCAAGTAGCCTTTTCGCGAGTCACTCGCGCCCGGCGCCGTGGTGCCCCGGCACCCCGGGCAGGCTTACCGGGCAGCGTCCGGTCTGTGCTACCACCATTCGCGCCGGATAAAGGCAGAAGAGCGCTGCGTTCCCCGCGGAACGCAGCGCTCTTCGGCCTAACGCGGCACTCTTGTCCTCGGCGTCCGGCTATCCCGCCACGAGGTAAGCTGCGCTGTTCGGCACAATAACTGCTGCGTCAGTCACGGCTTCGGCCGCAACGGAGGCGGCCGTCCCGGCGCCCGCGGGTCCGGCCGCACTCGACAACACCACGCGGTAGCCATCCGGAACGGGCGTCGGCTCGGCTGCCATGTTGGCCACCACCAGGATGCCCCGGTTCTGGAACGCCAGGACGCCGAGTTCGGGGTCATGGATGTCGGCCCAGCAAAACGATCCCGAGCCCAGGCCATGGCTCTTGCGCAGCGACAGCGCGGATCGGTACAGCTCCAGCGTGGAACCCTCGACGCCGTCCTGCAGGTCCGCGGCCAGCTCGCCGAAGGACGCCGGCTGGGGCAGCCACGGCTCGGCGGGCTGGCGGTGACCTGCCCCGCCGTCTGACGATCCGCCGTCTGATGATCCGCCGTCGGGCGTTCCGCTGGGAGGTGCCCCCTTGGAAGGTGCTCCGCTGGAAGGTGAAACGGCCGCCGTGTAGGCCTCGGCGAATCCGAAGCCGGGCTCGCCGGACTTCCACGGCAGCGGAACGCGGCACCCATCGCGTCCCCGCTCAACTCCGTTGGTGCGGAAGAATGTCGGGTCCTGGCGCGCGTCCGCCGGCACGGTGGTGTGCTCCGGCAGGCCCAGTTCCTCGCCCTGGTAGAGGTAGGCCGAACCTGGCAGCGCCAGGGATACGAGCGTGGCCGCACGGCCGCGCGCGAGTCCCAGGGCGGCATCAGGCTGCTCGTCCTCGGCCGCGATGCCCTTCGGGAAGGTGGTGGGGTCCGCAAGTCCGAAGCGGGTCGTGTGCCGCACCGTGTCATGGTTGCTCAGCACCCACGTTGTCGGTGCGCCGACCGAAGCGGCTGCCTCGAGCGACTCTTCGATGGCTACGGCCATGCGCTGGGCGTCCCACCCGGCCAGGAGGAAATCGAAATTGAACGCCTGCTGCATTTCGTCCTTCCGGATATAGCGGGCGAGGCGCTCCGCAGGCTCCACCCAGGCTTCGGCGACCAGCATGCGGTCACCGTCATACCCGGCCAGCACGCGGTTCCAGTCGCGGTATATGTCGTGGACGCCGTCCTGGTCAAAGAACGGCGACGGCGGATACAGCGGCGACACCGGCTGGTGGTCCAGGGCCTCCCCGGGCGCATCGAGCACGGCTACTTTCGCCCCGACGGCGTCATCCGCGCCGGCGCTGCCGGCCGCCAGGCTTGCGCGGTGGGCTGTGTGCGGTTCGACTGCCTCCGGGTGGGCGCCGGGGGCGTCCGGAAGATGCCGGCCCTCGGACGAGCCTTCCACCATGGCGGCCACGCCTTCCCAGTCCGGGAGCCCGGCCTCCTTGACCATTCCGTGGGCCACGTCCACACGGAAGCCGTCCACGCCGCGGTCCAGCCAGAAGCGCAGCACGGATCGCATTTCCTCCTGGACCTCAGGGTTTTCCCAGTTGAGGTCCGGCTGCTTGGTGTCGAAGAGGTGCAGGTACCAGTCGCCGGGGGTTCCGTCCGCGTTGGTGGTCCGCGTCCAGGCCGGCCCGCCAAAAATGGACTTCCAGTTGTTTGGGGCCGTGTTCCCGTCGCCGGAACCCTCCGTTTCGTCCTTCCCCGGCCTGAACATGTAGCGTTCCCGCGCGGCTGAGCCGGGCTCCGCAGCCAGGGCCTCCTGGAACCACACGTGTTCGTCCGAGGTGTGGTTCGGCACCAGGTCAACGATGACCTTCACGCCCAGGTCGTGAGCCTCGTGTAACATTTCGTCGAAGTCATCGAGGCTGCCGAACATCGGGTCCACCTGGCGGTAGTCGGCCACGTCATAGCCGGCATCCGCCTGCGGGGATTTGTAGAACGGCGACAGCCAGACGGCATCGACGCCGAGCTTCTTCAGGTACGGTAGCCGCGCGGTGACGCCCAGGAGATCGCCCATGCCATCGCCATTGGCATCGGCGAAGGAACGGGGATAGATCTGATAGACGACTGCGCTGGCCCACCACGTCCCGATGTCGGAACCGGGCGTTGAAATCGGGCGGTGGCTCATGGTTGCCTCTCCGGTAACAATTAGGTGTAAACGCTTGCATTTGTTCCGGCAACGTTACTAGTGTGACTGTCACCACATCAAATGCACCAGTGATTTGTCTTGTCACTCAGCGAGGAGTCTCCTGCCAATGAAAACCCCGAAATTCTTACTACCGGTAGCTACTGCCGGCGTTCTCGCCCTAACGCTCTCCGCCTGTGGTGGCGGTGGCGGGGGTGCCACCGGTGGCGGTGCTGCCGGCGGCGACGCCGCTGCGGGCCTTGACGGGCGCGGGCCCATTACTTACGTCCAGGGCAAGGACAACAGCAACGTCGTGCGCCCCTTGGTTGCCAAGTGGAACGCCGCGCACCCGAACGAGAAGGTGACCTTCAAGGAGCAGACCGACCAGGCCGACCAGCAGCACGACGATATCGTGCAGCACTTCCAGGCCAAGGACGCCGGCTACGACGTCGTGGACGTTGACGTAGTGTGGACCGCCGAGTTCGCTGCCAAGGGCTGGCTGCAGCCGCTCAAGGACAAGATGGCCATCGACACCGGCGCCATGCTGAAGCCCACCGTTGACAGCGGCACGTACAAGGGCACGCTGTATGCCGCGCCGCAGACCTCTGACGGAGCCCTGCTTTACTACCGCAAGGACCTGGTGCCGACCCCACCCAAGACGTGGGACGAGATGATGAGCATGTGCTCCATCGCCAAGAAAAACAACATCGGCTGCTACGCCGGCCAGTTCAGCAAGTATGAAGGCCTCACCGTAAACGCGTCCGAGGCCATCAACTCCGCCGGCGGATCGGTCCTGGACAAGGACGGCAAGCCCAGCCTGAACACCCCCGAGGCCAAGGCCGGCCTGGAGAACCTCGCCAAGGCATACGCAGACGGCAACATTCCCAAGGAAGGCATCACCTTCCAGGAGGAGCTGAGCCGGCAGGCGTTCCAGAGCGGCAAGCTCCTGTTCCTGCGCAACTGGCCTTACGTCTACAACCTGGCAACTACTGAGGGTTCGTCTGCAGTGAAGGACAAGCTTGGCATCGCACCGATCCCCGGCGCGACCGGCGCCGGCGCCTCGTCGCTGGGCGGACACAACCTGGCTGTCAGCGTCTATTCCAAGAACAAGGCCACTTCCTTGGACTTCCTGAAGTTCATGACCTCGGAAGAGTCCGAGAAGTTCTACGCAACCCAGGGTTCGCTGGCCCCGGTGCTGGGATCCCTGTACACCGACAAGGATCTTGTGGCCAAGCTTCCGTACCTGCCGGTCCTGAAGACGTCCATTGAGAAAGCCGTTCCCCGCCCGGTCTCCCCGTTCTACCCGGCGGTGACCAAGGCCATCCAGGAAAACGCCTACTCAGCCATCAAGGGCGAGAAGCCCGTGGACACTGCACTGTCAGACATGCAGAAGTCCATCGAATCCGCCGGTGCAGGATCGTAGGTCTGCCATGGCAACCGAATTAGGCCCGACGCCGGTCAAGGCACCGGCGTCGGGCGGTACCCCCGTCCATCACGCCCCCAAGGGCGTGGGTGAGGACAACAAGATCCTCAGCCAAGGTAAGTGGGCTTCCTGGCTCCTTGCCCCCACCGTCATCGCGTTGGGCATTGTGATCGTTTACCCGATCATCAGTGCCATCGTGATGTCCTTCCAAAAAGACGCCGGACTCGATCCGGCCACGGGACTCTTCACCGCCGGCGGCTCGGCCGGCATCCAGAACTACGTGAACTGGCTCGCGCAGCAGTGTGCGGCACCTGCCGGCGGAACCGTCGCCTGCCCGCCAGGAACACTCGGCGCCCAGTTCTGGTCGGCCACGACAACAACGTTTTTCTTCACCGTCGTGACCGTTGCTTTCGAAACCGTCCTCGGCTTCTGGATGGCCATGATCATGGCCAGGACGTTCAAGGGCCGGAGCCTCGTTCGTGCGGCCGTGTTGGTGCCGTGGGCCATTCCCACCGCCGTGACCGCCAAGCTCTGGTTCTTCATCTTCGCCTTCGAAGGAATCGCCAACAAACTGTTCAACACCTCCATTCTGTGGACAGGCAGCGAATGGCCCGCCAAGTGGGCGGTGGTCATCGCGGATGTGTGGAAGACCACTCCGTTCATGGCGCTGCTCATCCTCGCGGGTCTGCAGATGATTCCTGCCGAGGTCTACGAGGCGGCAAAGGTGGACGGGGCCACTGCCTGGCAGCGGTTCCGGATGATCACGCTGCCGCTGGTGAAGCCTGCGCTCATGGTGGCCATCCTGTTCCGCACCCTTGACGCGCTCCGCATGTTCGACCTTCCGTACATCCTCACGGGCGGCGCGAACAACACCACCACGCTGTCGATCCTGGTGATTAACCAGATCAGGCAAGGCTTCAACTCTGCCGCGGCCTTGTCGACCATCACCTTCATCATCATCTTTCTTGTCGCTTTCATTTTCGTCCGCTTCCTCGGGGCGAATGTTGTGGAGCAAAGCGGCGCCACCGGTAAGGGGAAGAAATGACCGCCGCGACAACCGAACTGCGCGCGCAGCAGGACAGGGGCAGGAAGGCGGCCCAGAACCGGGAAAAGTGGGCGCAGGGCCGCACTTACATAAGTGCCGCAGTGGTCCTGATCTGGTGCCTTGCACCGGCGTACTGGATGGTGGTGACGGCCTTCCGCGATGTGGGCTTCACGTACGACACCTCGATCCTGCCGACGCACGTCACCCTGGACAATTTCAATACCGCGTTCGACACATCGTTTGGCAACAGGTTCGGCCAGGCTTTGCTGAACAGCGTGTTCATCGGTGGAGTCGTCACCTTGGTGTCGCTGGTCATCGGTGTTTTCGCCGCCTACGCACTGGCCCGGCTGAACTTCAAGTTCAAGTACTTGGTGCTGGGCTTCATCCTGGGTGCTTCCATGTTCCCGGGCGTTGCCCTGATCACCCCGTTGTTCCAGCTGTTCACCAACATCGGATGGATGGGCACCTACCAGGCGCTGATCATTCCGAATATTTCGTTTGTCTTGCCGCTGACGGTCTACACCATGACCTCGTTTTTCCGCGAAATGCCGTGGGAACTTGAGGAATCGGCCCGTGTGGACGGCTGCACGCAGGGCCAGGCGTTCCGGAAGGTGATCATGCCGCTGGCCGCCCCGGCTATCTTCACCACTGCGATCCTGGCGTTCATCTCCTCGTGGAATGAATTCCTGATCGCCAGCCAGCTGTCCAGCGATGCGACCCAGCCGGTGACAGTGGCTATCGCCAACTTCGCCGGGGCGCAGCCAAACCAAATTCCCTACACCGCCATCATGGCGGCGGGCACCATCGTGACCATTCCGTTGGTCATCCTGGTGCTGGTTTTCCAGCGCAAGATCGTGGCCGGCCTGACAGCGGGTGCAGTCAAGTGACAGACGGGGCAGCACCGCGGGGCAAGAAGCAGGCAGCCTGGCTGGGGCATAAGCGTGTCCGGTCGGGCGAGGACTTCGACATCATCATCGGATTCCTTGGCTTCTGGGCCGTGGTGCTGCTCGTCTTCACCATCTGGATGGAGCTCACGGCCCAGCCGGCCCTCGGCTGGGCGCTGGGCTTGCTGGCCATCCTGCTGGCGCTGTACGGGATGATCAGGCTCCGCAGGCGCCTGCCCGCGCGCACCGCCACCAGGCACAGCTGACAGCGGGCCGGACTAAAATGGTTTCTTGCCGCTGGGAGAACGACATGGCGGAAATCAGCATAAGGGCTTTGAAGGGACACCGTGGCGCGCACAACTGACCGGGCACAGCGCGGCGGCCACTCCGGAGTAAGCATCGAAGACGTGGCTGCCGCCGCCGGAGTGTCCACGGCCACGGTGTCCCGGGCCGTGCGCGGGCTGCCGAGGGTTTCGCCTGCAACCCGTGAAAAAATCCTGGAAGTGGCAGGCGCCCTCGGCTACGTGGCTTCCTCGTCGGCTTCGGGCCTGGCCACCGGACGCACCAAAACGATTGGCGTGCTGGCCCCGTTCGTTAGCCGCTGGTTCTTCTCCAAAGCGATTGAAGGCGCAGACCGCGAGCTGCACGCACGGCAGTACAACCTGTCCCTGTTCAACCTCGGCGGCCACGGCAGCCACCGTGAACGGCTCTTCAGCAAGACCATGGTCTACAAGCAGATCGATGCGCTCCTGGTTCTTTGTATGGCGCTGTCCCATGAGGAGCTTGAGCACCTGCAAAAGATCGACATTCCGCTGGTCGTCGTGGGCGGCCACGTTGAGGAATGCGCCTACATTGGCATTGACGACTACGCAGCAGCGTCCGCCGCCGTCAAGCACCTGATCGGCCTCGGCCACCGCGACATCGCGTTGCTCCACGGCGACGACGAAACCGACCTCAACTTCGACGTTCCGCGCGTCCGCATCCTTGCATTCCAGGACGTCATGACCGCGGCCGGCCTCGAGGTCCGCCCGGAGTGGGATGAGTGGGGAGACTTCACGGTCCGGAGCGGCCAGGAAGCATTCAGGCGGCTGTGGGGCCAGCACGGTCCCAAGCCGACAGCAATCTTCTGTGCTTCCGACGAAATGGCCATGGGCGTCATTTTTGAGGCGAACCGCGTGGGCGTCCGCGTTCCTGAGGACCTGTCGGTGATCGGCATCGACGACCACGACTTTTCCGAAGCCCTGGGACTCACCACTGTGGGCCAGCGGCCCGATGAGCAGGCCGAGCTGGGCACCAAGATGCTCCTGGATGAACTCGTCGGGATCACCGGCGCGGTGCACTCCACCGTCGCGCCGCACCGCCTCATCGTCAGACGGACGACGGCGGCGCCCCGCGCCTAGCGGGCGTCAGGCGGTCAGGATGCCCGCGCCAGCTGCCGGATGGGGATCCAGCGCGAAGCGAGCCTGCGGTAGGCGGCAGCTGCGCCGGTCATGTCTCCCTCGGCGAGGCACTCGATGCCAAGGCGCACGTCCATGGGCGAATCATCCGGGTAGACCTTGTCTGCCACCGCCCCGTAGTCCAGTTCGACCATGGCATCCGCATGGAAGAGCTCCAGCCATTCGGTGAGCTGCGTGAGGTCATCGAGCATGTCGAGGTCCGGCGCGGCCAGGGCGAGGTTCGCCACGGCGTAACGCACCCGGTCGAGGGCCTGGGCAATGGGCGTCCAGACCCGGACGGTGAGGATCCGGCCGCCGGACTCCACCACTTCCTGCGGATCAGACTCGAGGAACAGGGAGAACCAGCTGAACGGGATGCCCCAGGTGGACGCCCGGGTGTGCACGCGGGTGGCGCCTTCGCGCGCGTTGACCAGATCGATCCGCTCCTGGTGCCTGTCGCGCTGCTCTTCCGGAATCAGGAGTTCGGCCAGCGGCCCGTGGATTCCCTCCATCAGCGCATTGGCCGCCAGCCCGGCCCGCAGCACCAGCTGGCTGGGGCAGTAAAGGAGTGCAGCGCCGTCGGATTTTTCCGTGTCCGCCGCGTCTTTGGCACCGTTCTCCACCGGCACGCCGGGCGCGCGGGTGATGCGCACCAGATCGGTCCGTCCTGTGGGGAACGGATCGCCGCCGGGCCTGGTGATCCGTCCGAGCGAGGCCAGCAGCTCGGCGTTTTCGACGGCGGCGCGGGAGGCAGCACGCTTGCCGGCCGCCTTGAGGGCAGCCTGCTGGTCCTCGGGGAAGGCATCCAGCGGCTCATAGACCCGGAGCGTGGACGAGAACGGCAGGCCGGCCTGGCCCCGGTAGAGGTTTCCCGTCATGATTGCCTCCCCGTCACTGGTTGTCTGTCCCCATTAGTCGGCAAGCTCCACCAGCACGGGGGCATGGTCAGAGGCGCCCTTGCCCTTGCGTTCCTCACGGTCAATCGAGGCTCCGGTGACACGCGCGGCAAGGGCTGGCGACGCCAGGACGAAGTCAATCCGCATGCCTTCCTTCTTGGGGAAGCGTAGCTGTGTGTAGTCCCAGTAGGTGTAGACGCCGGGGCCGGGGGTGTGCGGGCGGACCACGTCCGAGTAGCCGACCTGCTCGAAGGCGCGGAATGCGGCACGTTCGGGTTCGCTGACATGCGTCAGCCCCTGGGAGAGGAACATGTCGATGTCCCAGACGTCGTCGTCCGTGGGCGCGATGTTCCAGTCGCCCATCAGCGCGATCTGCGCTTCGGGGTTCTCCGTGATCCAGCCGGCGGCGTGGTTCTTGAGGGAGTCCAGCCACTTGAGCTTGTAGGGCATGTGCTCATCGTTGAGGGCGCGGCCGTTGGGGACGTAGAGGCTCCAGACGCGGACGCCGCCGCAGGTCGCTGCCATGGCGCGGGCTTCCTGTATGGGGTCCTTGCCCGCCTTGCCGAACACCGGCTGGTCCACAAACGCGCGTTCAACGTCGTCGAGCCCCACCCGGGAAGCAATTGCCACGCCGTTCCACTGGTTCAGGCCGTAGTGCGCCACCTCGTAGCCCATCCGTTCGAACAGCTCCCACGGAAAGTTGTCGTCCTTGCACTTGGTTTCCTGAATGGCCAGGACATCGCAGTCAGAGCGCTGCAGCCAGGCTTCCACTCGGTCAGCTCGGGCACGGAGGGAGTTCACATTCCAGGTAGCTATCTTCACAGTTCCTAACTTACCGAACTTGGGCCCGGGGTGAATGGGGCACCAAAGGCGGAACGCGCGTCCATCCCGGTTCCTGGACTCTGGAATTTAGTAGGAAGTCCGAGTATATTCAGGTCCAAGATGACCTGGGTCACATGCGAAGGAGCATTCCATCATGGTGCGCGAACTGTCCCACTACATTGACGGCCACAGGGTCGACGGCACCTCCGGCCGGTTCAGCGATGTTTATGACCCCTGTACCGGTGAGGTCCAGGCCAGGCTGCCGCTGGCCAGCTCCGAGGAGGTCCGCAACGTCATCGCCAGCGCGGAAAAGGCCCAACTGGAGTGGGGGGCTATGAACCCCCAACGCCGCGGCCGCATCCTGCTCAAGTTCGTGGACCTCGTGAACGAGAACCTGGACGAGCTGGCCAGGCTGCTGTCCTCGGAACACGGCAAGACCATTCCGGACGCCAAGGGCGACATCCAGCGCGGCATCGAAGTAGTGGAGTTCGCTGCTGGGGCCCCTCATCTGCTCAAGGGCGAGTTCTCCGACAACGCGGGATCCGGCATTGACGTGCATTCCATGCGCCAGCCGCTGGGCGTGGTTGCGGGCATCACGCCGTTCAACTTCCCTGCAATGATCCCGCTCTGGAAGTCCGGCCCGGCCCTCGCGGCCGGCAACGCCTTCATCCTCAAGCCCTCGGAACGGGACCCGTCCGTGCCCCTGCGGCTGGCCGAGCTCTTCACGGAGGCCGGCGTGCCGGACGGCGTGTTCAACGTGGTCAACGGCGACAAGGAAGCCGTGGACGCGCTGCTCGAGGACGAACGCGTCAAGGCAATCGGCTTCGTGGGCTCCACGCCCATCGCCCAGTACATCTACGCCACCGCGGCCGCCCACGGCAAGCGCGCCCAGTGCTTCGGCGGGGCCAAGAACCACATGGTGATCATGCCCGACGCGGACCTCGACATGGCCGCCGACGCCCTGATCGGGGCAGGGTACGGGTCCGCCGGCGAACGCTGCATGGCCATCTCCGTGGCGGTCCCGGTGGGTGAGGATACTGCGGACAGGCTCGTGTCACGGCTCCAGGAGCGGATCAAGGGCCTGAAGGTCGGCCACAGCCTGGACAAGGACTCGGACTTCGGGCCGGTGGTGGCGCCAGCTGCCAAGGAGCGGATCGAGGGCTACATCCAGTCCGGTGTCGACGAAGGCGCCACGCTGGTGGCGGACGGCCGCGGACTTGCGGTGGAAGGCTACGGCGGCGGCTTCTGGGTGGGACCGACGCTCTTCGACAACGTCACCAAGGACATGAAGATCTACAAGGAGGAGATCTTCGGCCCCGTGCTGAGCGTCCTGCGCGCCTCAGACTATGACGAAGCCCTCCGGCTCTGCAGCGAGCACGAGTTCGGCAACGGCGTGGCGATCTTCACGCGAGACGGGGACGCCGCACGCGACTTCGCCAGTCGGGTCCAAGTGGGCATGGTGGGCATCAACGTGCCCATTCCGGTGCCCATTGCCTATTACACCTTCGGCGGGTGGAAGTCGTCCGGCTTCGGAGACCTCAACCAGCACGGCGCCGACGCCTTCCGGTTCTATACCAAGACCAAGACCGTGACCACCCGGTGGCCTTCGGGTATCCGCCAAGGGGCCAGCTTCATCATGCCGGAAGGAAGCTGATGGCTGAGCGGCGCTCTGATTCAATCCCGACTGATACTGACAATGCCGATGCGGAGGTCCTGTTTGAACGGCGCGGCCACTTGGGCGTCATCACGCTGAACCGCCCCAGGGCGGTCAACGCGCTCAACGCCGGCATGGTGGCCGCAATGCTGCGCCGGCTCACCGCCTGGGCCGACGACGACGGCGTGGCCACCGTCCTGGTGCAGGGTTCCGGTGAACGGGGCCTGTGCGCGGGCGGGGACATCGTGGCCATTTACCGCGACATCCTGGCTGGCGGCGATGAGACCGCCGGCTTCTGGGAAGCGGAGTACCGGCTCAACTCGCTCATCTCCCGGTATCCCAAGCCGTATGTGGCATTCATGGACGGACTGGTCCTGGGCGGCGGCGTGGGGATCTCCGCCCACGGCTCCGTCCGCATCGTCACTGAGCGGACCAGGACGGGGATGCCGGAAACCACCATCGGGTTCGTGCCCGACGTCGGCGGCACCCTGCTGCTCGCGCGCTCGCCGGGGGAGGCCGGCACCCATGCGGCCCTGACCGGCGCCCATTTGGACGGCGCCGATGCGCTGTTCCTGGGACTTGCCGACCACTTTGTCCGGTCCGAAAAGCTCGCAGACCTGGCGGCAGCGCTTGAACACGAAACCGCGGAAGCCGCCGTCGGACGCTTCGCCGAAAAGCCGCCGGCCTCGGGGCTGGAGGCGCAGCGGCACTGGATCGACGCCTGCTACACGGCCGGCGACGCCGAGGAAATCCTTCGGACGCTGCGGGCTGCGGGCGGTGAGGCGGCTGAGGCTGCGGACACCATCGAGGCCAAGTCACCCACGGCGGTGAAGGTGGCCCTCGCATCGCTGCGGCGCGCTGCGGGGCTCACTCTCGACGAGGCTCTCGTTCAGGAATTCCGGGTGGGACTGCGCTGCTTGGCGGGCCCGGACTTCCGCGAAGGGATCCGCGCGCAGGTGGTGGACAAGGACCGAAATCCGCAGTGGCGGCCACCCGCGCTGTCGGAAGTGCACGCGGCCGACGTCGAGCGGTTCTTTGCGCCGTTGGGGGACAGGGAGCTGGTTCTTTTGGAGAAGGAGACTGACAATGCCTGACGTTGCGACACCGGACGCTTCAGGGCCCAGCGGCGATGCGGCTGCCACCGGCCCGGCGGAGAAGAAGGAGCACATAGCGCTCCTCGGGCTGGGCCATATGGGCGGTCCCATGGCGGTCAACCTGGTCAAGGCCGGCTACACAGTCGCGGGATTCGATGTCGTGCCGGCGGCCCTCGAAGCCGCGCGTGAGCACGGCGTCCCCACCGCGGGAAGCGCCGCCGAAGCAGTGGCCGGGGCGGACGTGGTCCTCACCATGTTCCCGAGCGGCCGGCACGTGCTGGACGCCTACCAGGGCGAAGAAGGGCGGGCCGGTTTGCTCTCGGCTGCCGGCCCGGACACCATGTTCCTGGACTGCTCCACCATCAACGTTGATGAGGCCCGGGAGGCGGCCCGGCTGGCAATCGAAGCCGGGCACCGGGCAATCGACGCGCCGGTTTCCGGCGGTGTGGTGGGCGCAGAGGCGGGCACCCTGACGTTCATGGTGGGCGCCCTGCCGGAGGACTTTGAAGCCGTGCGGCCGATGCTGGAGGTGATGGGCCGGCGCGTGGTCCATTGCGGGCAGCACGGTGCCGGGCAGGCGGCGAAGGTCTGCAACAACCTGATCCTGGGTGTCTCAATGATCGCCGTGAGCGAGGCCTTCGTCCTCGGCGAGAAGCTGGGGCTGACGCATCAGGCACTGTTCGACGTCGCCTCGGCAGCGTCCGGGCAGTGCTGGGCGCTCACCACAAATTGCCCTGTCCCGGGGCCGGTGCCCACGAGCCCGGCGAACCGGGACTACCAGCCCGGCTTCGCCGGTGCGCTGATGGCGAAGGACCTCAGGCTGGCCCTCAACGCCGTCCAAAGCACGGGCGTTGCGGCCCGCATGGGACCGCTGGCTTCGGAAATATATGACGCCTTCGCCGCCGAGGGCGGTGCCGGACGGGATTTTTCCGGCATCATCACCGACATCCGGGACAAGTCCGGTCAGTAGTCTTAGTTTTACGACCAACCATGAGGGGCACGCATGTCGCAGGAGTACGGGAACATTCTGGTGGAGCGCCGTGGCCGTGTGGGCCTGGTGACCCTGAACCGGCCCGAGGCGCTGAACGCCCTGAACAGGGCGACCCTCGATGAGCTCGTTGCCGCGGTGTCAGCCATGGACACCGATCCTGGGGTGGGCGCCGTGGTGATCACAGGTTCAGGCAAGGCTTTCGCAGCCGGTGCGGACATCAAGGAGATGGCCTCCAAGGGCTACATCGAGATGTACGACGCCGACTGGTTCCGCGGGTGGGAAGACCTGACCAGGCTGCGGATTCCGCTGATTGCGGCGGTGTCCGGCTTCGCCCTGGGCGGCGGCTGTGAACTGGCGATGATGTGCGATTTCATCATCGCCGGGGACAACGCCAAGTTCGGCCAGCCGGAGATCAATCTTGGAGTGCTTCCCGGCATGGGCGGCTCCCAGCGGCTGGCCCGCGCTGTGGGCAAGGCCAAGGCGATGGACATGATCCTGACCGGCCGGTTCATCGATGCCGAAGAGGCGGAACGCTCCGGTCTCGTGGCCAGGGTAGTGCCGGCAGCAGACACCGTGGAGGAGGCGCTGCAGGCAGCCGAAGTCATCGCGTCCAAGTCAAAACCCGCCGCCATGCTGGCCAAGGAAGCGGTCAACGCGGCGTTTGAGACGGGGCTGGCGCAGGGCGTGCTTTTTGAGCGCAGGCTTTTCCATTCACTCTTCGCCACAGAGGACCAGAAAGAAGGCATGGCGGCTTTCTCGGAGAAGCGCCAGCCGGAGTTCAGGCACCGGTGAACATCCCCCTGGCCGTGCAGCGCACTGTCAAGGGGACTTCCCTGCGCGTCATCCCGGCGGCGATGCTGTCGCTGTCCGGCTTCACCCTGTTCGCGTTGGACCAGAGCGTTCCCGGCTACGCCCTGCTGGCAGCTGCGCTGGTGGTTGCTGCGTTCGTTGACCGGGCGCTGTTGCGCGACCTCGTCCTGATTGCGGTGGGGGTCGCCGCGGTCAGTGCTGTTCCGATCACCACGGATATCAGCACTTCGCACATGCTCATCATGGGATCCGCCATGATCCTGGCCGTGGGGATTCCGTATGCCGTTTCGCGCTGGATCACCAAAGAACACGCAGTGGTCTTTCCGGTCATGACCGGCAATAAGTGGACGCGCGGAGAGAAGTTGTACCTGCCCCTTGTGGTGGTGCTGGGCTACGCCGTGCTGCCCGTTTACATGATCAGGACAGGGGTCTATGCCAACTGGCCGGCCGTACATGACCCCGACGGTATCGCGCGGCTCTTCGTCGGAACGAACGCCCTGGGTATCTGGGACGAGCTGTTCTTCATCTGCACGTCCTTCGCGCTGCTCCGGCGGCACCTGCCCGACTGGCAGGCCAACCTCCTGCAGGCCGTCCTGTTCACGTCCTTCCTGTGGGAACTGGGATTCCGGGCCTGGGCGCCGCTCTTCATCTTTCCCTTCGCGCTCCTGCAGGCCCGCATATTCTCCGTGACGAAGTCACTTTCCTACATTGTGGCCGTTCACCTGCTCTTCGACTTCGTGCTCTTCCTCGTTTTGCTCCACGCCCATAACCGGGCATGGTTCGACATTTTCCTGTACTGAGTACGGCTGATCGCCGCCGCGATTTCACCCGCCGTTAATCGCGGCGCTCTATCGTTGCACTTCAAGCAATTGTGCGAGAAGGGAACGATCGTGGCAGACATCGCTGCTGTACTGGGACGACTCACCCTGGATGAACTTGAGGAGATCCACGCCGCCGGTCCCCACGGCCATTTGAGCCGTCGGATCGTGGAGGCACTGGACCGTGCCGTAGGAGGCCCGGGATCAGGCCGCGGCTACTACGTGCCGGCCGGCAGCGTCAGTGCGACTGGCAGTCCCCACCTGATCCTGCGAAGCGACGTTGCAGCCTGGCTCTTCGGATCGTCCGCGCAGAAAGAGGCCGCAAGCCCGGCCTAGCGGGATGGCCGGTAGCTGGCGTCAGCCGGCAGTCTGCAGGCTTCGGGAGGTATGGAGCCCGCCTGTGGATTGCCGGACGGATCCAAGCAGTCCGGCGGCCGCTTCCAGAAGTTCGCTCACGTCACTGCAGGACAGTTCGTAGAACAGGCGGCCGTCCTTGCGGGATGGGATGACCAGCCGCTGTCGTCTAAGGATTCCCAGGTGCTGGGAAAGATTCGAGGCCTCCAGGCCCGTGTCGTCCCGGAGCCGGCTTACAGCCACGGGGCCGGCAACCAGCATCTCCAGGATGAGGATGCGTGCCGGATGGCCCATCGATTTGAAGAGGTCCGCTTTCACGTTGGTCAGGACAACGCCGCCTGGCATGTCATCCATTGAATTTCCCTCCGCTGCAGTCCCCAATCCGATACCGGCGGGGACGAACAGCCGCGCCTAGAATCAAGTATAGAGACAGAACGGTCTGTCTTAGGACCGCCAAATGCCCGGGCAGGCAAAACCTGCATCCTAATGTCTCGGACGGACGCCCGGGGCGGTGCTAAGGCGTGGACCGGCCTTGAAAAATGGGCACAACTGGTTCACACTTTCATGAATTCATCAATTCGCGCCCGCCATCGTCTGTGGCGCGATAAGGGAACACTTCGACTGCTTCCGGTGCCGACGGCGTCATCGGAAGCCTGATAATTCTCTTGATCGGGGAGGACTTCATGGCCGGCATGTTCGAACTATTCATTGACGCTGATGCTTCGTTCAGATTTCAGCTCACAGCCCCGGACGGTACCGTGATGGCAGTGTCCCGGGCCTTTCCCGACAAGGCAGCAGCGGTGGAGGGTATTGCAGCTGTTCGCGAGTATGCAGGCATGGGCCACGTGACGGAACTTTCGGCGGCACCGGCTGACCGCCAGCCTCCGCGCCGCCCGGCTGCGGTTCCAGCGGGCGGTTCAGGGGCAGCCTTTCGGCGCGGCCTCCCGGCACGCCCCGAGGTGCGGCAGGCGTGCACGCTGTCCGCCCCGGCCCGGTCCCTCGTTTCCTCCTCCAGCGGACAGCCGCCCGGGGTGAAATGAGCGGACGCGGGGCGGCTGAAGATGTCGCGATGAACGAGCCGAAGAGCGTAAAAACGTACTCCAGCGCCCTTGGCGACGCGGACTGCGTGGCCGGGACGTTTCGCTATGATGCGGAGTCCCTTGAGCTGCACTGGTCCGATGAAATCTATGCCCTCCATGGGTACTGCCGCGGGGAGATCGTGCCGACGATCGAACTTCTCTACTCCCACAAACACCCCGAGGACAGGGACCGCTGCCGCGACGTATTCGCCGCCGCCTGTGTTTCGGGTGGATTTTTCTGCAGCTATCACCGCCTTATCGACTCCCGCTTGCGCGAGCACCGCGTCCTCACTGCGGGGGAGGCGGTGGTGGAGGCAGGCGTCCTGCGGGCGGTGGACGGTTTCATTATCGACCTCACCAGCACGCTTCGCTGGGAGACCGAACGGGCGTCCCGCGAGGCGGTCGAAGGGGCCGTCGGGACACGAAGCACCATTGAACAGGCCAAGGGAATACTCATGGGGATCCTGCGGATCGGCTCCGATGCCGCCTTCGACCTTCTTTCCACCCACAGCCAGCACACCAACATCAAGCTGTCCAGCACGGCGGCCGATCTGGTGCAGCTTGCCAACAGTCCGCATCAGGCGGCCCTGCTCGACGCCTTCGTGCAGGAATTACTCCTGCCGTCCGCGCGGGCAGCAGGCGAGGATGCCGTGCCCGGCCGCTAAGTTGAGGACTCCACTGCGGGCCCGGCCGGCGAGTCCGCCGTTAATCGGAGAAGTCCCCTGCCTGGCGGCGGAAATCGCCCAGGATCCGGATCAGCTGGTCCACCTCACCGTCAGCGAAGCCGGACTGGCTGAAAACCTCGGTGTTGAGTACCGCCGTCGCTCTTTTGGCAACGGTGCGCCCCTCGGTGGTGAGCTCGATCAGTGTGGTGCGCCCGTCCGTGGGATGCGGTGAACGGATCACCAGGCCGGCCTTTTCGAGGCGGTCGACGGCGTTGGTCACCGACGTCGGATGGACCTGGAGCAGGGCGCTCGCCTTGCTCATGGGCAGGGCGCCGCTCCGGGCAAAACTCAGCAGGGCAAGCAACTCGTAGCGTGCGAAGGTCAGGCCAAACGGCTTGAGCGCCCCCTCGATACGGGCCAGGAGAATTTGCTGGGTACGCATGATCGCGGTAATGGCGGCCATCGGCGCGGCGACATTACCCCAGCCGTGGCGTTCCCAGTTCCGCTGGGCGTCGGCGATGGGGTCGCGGGGCAGCGGTGTTCCCATCGCTCACCCCTGGCTCTTCAGGCTCGGAAAGTCCGTTTCCGAATATTCCGTGCCCAGGTTTTGGGCGAGGGGACTGCCGGAAACGGAATTGCCGGCGTGCCGGATCTCCTCGCTGTGCCGCAGTTCGACGCGCCGGATCTTGCCGGAGATGGTCTTCGGCAGGTCGGCGAATTCGATGCGGCGGATGCGCTTGAAGGGAGCCAGGTGATCGCGGCAGTAGCGCAGGATCTCCTCGGCGAGTTCCGGCCCGGGCTCATGGCCAGCTGCGAGGACCACGAAGGCCTTGGGCACTGACAGCTTGACCGGATCCGGAGAAGGCACGACTGCGGCCTCGGCCACCGCCGGGTGCTCGATCAGGACACTCTCCAGTTCGAACGGGGACAGCCTGTAGTCGGAGGACTTGAAGACATCGTCATCGCGGCCCACATAGGTGATGATGCCGCGCTCGTCCCGGCTGGCCATGTCGCCCGTGTGATAGTAGCCGCCGCGGAAGGCGTCCGACGTCTTCCCGGGGTCGCCGTAGTACGCCTTCATCAGCCCCACGGGGCGGGGGTCCAGGCGCAGGCAGAGCTCGCCGTCGTCGGCTTCTTCGCCGGTGGCGGGGTCAACGAGAACCACATCGTAACCGGGCAGCGGCTGGCCCATGGCGCCGATCTTGACCGGCTGGCCCGGGGTGTTGGCCACCTGCACCGTGGTCTCGGTCTGGCCGAAGCCGTCCCGGATGGTCTGGCCCCAGGCCCGGTGGACCTGCCCGATCACCTCGGCGTTGAGCGGTTCACCGGCCGAAACCACCTTGGTGGGCGGGTTCCGGAGGAGCGTGAGGTCTGCTTGGATGAGCATTCGCCAGACCGTGGGCGGGGCGCAGAAGCTGGTGACCTTTTCGCGGTCCATCTGGTCCATCAGGGCGCGGGCGTCGAAGCGGTCGTAGTTGTAGATGAACACGCAGGCCTCGGCGATCCACGGCGTAAAAACGTTGGACCAGGCGTGTTTCGCCCATCCCGGGGAGGCAACGTTCAGGTGCACGTCCCCGGGCTCCAGGCCGATCCAGTACATCGTGGACAGGTGGCCCACGGGGTAGGACGTGTGCGTGTGCTCCACGAGTTTGGCCTTCGACGTGGTGCCCGAGGTGAAGTACAGCAGCAGGGTCTCATCGGCCTTCGTGACTGCGTCCGGGGTGAAGTCCTCGGCGGAGGCGGCGGAGTCGGAGTATTGGACCGCGCGGGTGGGTGCGGTGCCGGCTTCGCCGATTTCAATCAGTGTGTAGGCGCCGGGAACGTCGGCAAACTTGCCGATGTTGGAACTTCCGACGGCGGCCCACGCCGCCTCGCCGCGCTCCACGCGGTCCTCCAGGTCCGCCGGACCCATCAGGGTGGTGGTGGGGATGAGCACGATGCCGAGCTTGATGCCGGCCAGCATAAGCTCCCACAGCTCCACCTGATTCCCCAGCATGATGATCATGCGGTCCCCGCGCCGAACGCCCTGGCTGCGGAGCCAGTTGGCCACCTGGTTTGAGCGTGCCGACAGCTTGCCGAAGCTGCGCCGCGTGGCCGAACCGTCCTGTTCCACGATCACCAGCGCGGGGTTGCCGCCGGTGGCCGGATCCGCCGCGACGGCGTCGAACCAGTCCAGGGCGAAGTTGAACTCCTCGAACCGTGGCCACTGGAAGCTGCCCCGGGCCTGTCCGTAGTCATCGCGCAGGGCCAGCAGCTGGTCGCGTGCTGCACGGAAGTCATCGGTGACTGTCATGGGGCACCTTTCGCCTCGGGATGCACGTCCTAGTGATCCACATCACTGTGCAATATACTAGGACATCCAAGGGTTTGGAAGAGCGAAGGGATACATGCCCGTGCAGCCACAAGGACGTGACAGCGCACCATCCACAGATATGCAATCGGAAGGCATGCAATCCGCAGGTGCTGATGCTGCCCGGCGGACGGTGCCTCCGCAGGCGGCAGGCGGGCCGGAGGTTTCCGCGCCGCCGTTCCCCGACGCCGACCTCATGTACATTGCCGACCTGCTCCCTCCCGACGAGCGGAAGCGCTACGTGGACATCCGGGAGTTCCTGCAGGCCAGGGTGAGGGCACAGTCCATCGACTACTGGAACCGCGAGGAATTCCCGTTTGGGCTGCTGGCTGAGATGGGAAAGCGCGGACTCGGCGGGCTGCAGACGGACGGCACGTCCACGCTCTTCAAAGGCCTCATGTACGTGGAGGTTGCCCGGGCCGACGTGTCGCTTTCCGCCCTGGTGGGCATCCACAACGAGCTGATTGTGGGCATGATCCAGGCGCTCGGCTCCGACGAACAGAAGCAGCGCTGGCTGCCCGGACTGACTGCCTTCACGCAGTTGGGGGCCTTCGCCCTGACAGAGCCGGACCACGGATCGGACATCGCCGGCGGCCTGGCAACCACTGCCCGGCTCGAGGACGGCGAGTGGGTGATCAACGGGGCCAAACGCTGGATCGGAGCCGGCACCATTGCTGATTTTGCCCTGGTGTGGGCCCGGGATGAGGCCGACCAGCAGATCAAGGGTTTCATCGTGGAAACGGACCGGCCCGGCTACACGGCCACTAAGATCGCCAACAAGATCGGCCTGCGGATCATGCAGAACGCGGACATCGTGCTGGACAACGTCCGAATCCCGGAGGCCAGCCTGCTCCCCGGGGCTACGGACTTCTCCAAGGCCAACGAGCTCCTGCGGGACTCGCGTGCCTGGGTCGGCTGGCAGGGGGCCGGGATCCAGCTGGCCGCGTTCGACGTCGCGCGCGCCTACTCGCTGCAGCGCCGGCAGTTCGGCAAGGAGCTGGCCCGCTTCCAGCTGATCCAGCAGCAACTCGCCGAGATCCTCGGCAATGCGTCCGCGTCCCTGGCGCTGATGGCCCAGCTTGCCAGGATCCAGGAGGAAGGCAAACTCGAGATGGCCCAGGCCGCCATGGCCAAGTCCACCACCACCCGGCTGGCGCGTGCCTCGGTGGCCATGGGGCGTTCGCTGCTGGGCGGCAACGGCATCAGCAGCGACTTCGAAATGGGAAAGCTGTTCGGGGACGCTGAAATCCTCTACACCTACGAGGGCAGCTACGAGATCAACTCGCTCATCGTGGCGCGGGCGGTAACGGGGGTGTCGGCCTTCGTCTAGCGCTGCCCCAGAGCCTAAAGCCGGCGCTAAAGCCGGCGCCGAATCCCAAGGCCTAAAGCCGGCGACAAACCGCGGGGCGCTGATGCCTAGCGTTCAGACACGAACGGCGGCGTTGCGGGCGTTTCCGCCGGAGTCGCCGCTTCGCGTGCCGCGGCCTCGATCCGGCCGAAGTGCGCCGTCTGCTCGGCGGCGCTCCGCTGCGGGATATTGGGGTCGTTGGACCCTTGCCCGGCTGAGCCGTCGATGAGTTCCCGCAGAATGTCGGCGTGCCCCAGGTGCTGGGCCGTCTCTGCGCACATGTGCACCAAGATCTGCTGCAGGGTCACGTGCTTCCGCTCTTCGGGCCACCACGGCACCACGCCGGGCGCGTCGAGGGGCAGTTCCTCGATAGTGGCGTCGCTGTGGGAGGCTGAGAAGCGGTGCAGGTCCACGATCTCATCGCGGGTCTCCGAAGCCGTCGCCCACATATCAGCATCCGGTTCCGCGCCGTCGTCGAGCCAGGGGACGTCCCGCTCACTGGGGCGGCCAAACACCTTACCGAAGTAGCCCAGCTCCACGCTCGCAACGTGCTTGACCAGGCCCAGCAGGTTGGTCCCGGTGGGCGTCATTGGGCGGCGGGCGTCATACTCACCGAGGCCGTCGAGCTTTGCGAGCAGCTGGGCCCGGCGCGTGCGGAGGTAGCGGTGCAGAATCGCTTTGTCATCCATAGTGGGCACTCTACCGAGATCGCCCCGGTATGGGGTGTCTGCGCGGTCCGGATCGGCGGTCCACGAACTCCGTCCATGTAAGTAGTTAAGAAACTGCCCGGGATGTGCCAGTCGGCACATCCCGGGCAGTTTTCAAGCCTTACAGCGGGCGAATGTTCTCTGCCTGCGGTCCCTTGGGACCCTGGGTCACATCGAATTCGACCTTCTGGTTTTCATCCAGGGAGCGGTAGCCGCTGCTGGCAATTGCCGAGTAGTGCGCGAAAACATCTGCTGATCCGTCATCCGGAGCGATGAAGCCAAAACCCTTTTCGGCGTTGAACCATTTAACTGTGCCTGTTGCCATTACTACTACTTCCTTTGTAACCCTTTTCTGGTCCTGCTCCGACGGCAGGCAGATGCGGAGACTGTCTTCCGCTGTCTCAAACCTAGGGTGCGTACGCTGGCCGTGCAATAGCTACCGTCATCAACTGTCCCTCCTGTAACGGCAGATTCGGTCCGCAGGGGGTGGCCGGACCTGCGGTTTCCTGGTCCCGGGCAGGGCGAATTTGAAGACGTCCGCCTGCAGCAGCACGAAATCCCGGGGCATTCCGCGGGCTATGGAGGGTCCCCGATCTGCTCCTCCAAGGACCGGACTACCTCACGGTCCCAACGTCGGCTGCGGCGGTCGCAACCTCGGTAACAGTCCCGGCTGCGCCGTCCACAGTTACGGTCTGACCGGTGCGCAGCCTGCTGGTGGCGTCCGGCACGCCCACGACGGCGGGGATGCCGTACTCCCGGGCGACAACCGCCCCGTGGGATATGACGCCGCCCATTTCCATCACCAGCGCACCAGCGGTCAGGAAGAGCGGCGTCCAACCCGGATCTGTGGAAGGCGCCACCAGGATTTCCCCGGGTTCGAGGCGCGCGCCCACAGGGTCCAGGATCACCCTGACCCGTCCAGTGGCCGTGCCTGTGGATGCGGGTGTCCCGACCATTCCTCCGGGGGCCGCGGCCGCACCGGCGACCACGGCCGCGGCCGCACCGGCGACCACGGCCTCGACGTCCGTGCCATCGGAGAGCAGGAGCCGGGGAATTCGCCGGCGCCGCAGTTCAGCATCATAAATTCGACGGCGGTCGGTCACCATTCCCTTCAGATCGGCGCCGCGCAGGCCCACGCGGACCTCGTCGAAGCTGAGGAAGAAGACGTCGGCGGCGGCGGCGACGGCACCGGTCCTGGCCATCTCGGCGCCGACGGCGGTGAGCTGCCTGTGCATTTCACCGAGCACCGTGACGACGTAGAACTTCGGAAGTTCGCGTAGCCCGCACAGCTGCCGTGACCGGTGCAGGCACAGCGCCACCAGACGGCCCCGCAGCTGGCTCCTTGTACGGGCCCGCTCAACGAGGCTGCGAATTCTCGCCTCCGCGTGATCGGACGCCCGCTGGAATTGCCGGTCCGGAGCCTGTTCCGGATCCTCCACCCGAAGGTAGTTGGAAATCATCCCGAGAAGATGGTCCGGCTTCTCGGCCCACCGGGGCATGCCCAAGTCGATCTCCGCCACGGCGCGGTGGCCATAACGTTCCAGGAATCCGCGCAGGCCGGCCTGCGCCACAGCGGGCAGCTCTCCTGCGGCGTAGCTGACGGCCAGTTCATCAGGCTGTTTGTCGAGGAATGCGCTGCGCGAGGCGGGGTCCCCGGCGATGGACACGGAAAAACGCCAGAGTTCAAGGTCCATTTCGGTGGTCACATTGTGGGGCAATCCGCGGAGGACTGCTTCCAGCTCGCGAGGTTCGGCAATTCCGCGCAGAAGCCAGCGGGCCAGGGCCAGCATCGTATAGCCCGTGGCGGGTCCCGGCAGTGTGGATCGGAAGAGGCCATCAACCGTCCGCGCCGCTGCATGCTCGGCGTGGTCGAGGCGCCGGAAGGCGGTAGCGGGCTCGCGCAGTGCCAGATCCTTCGCGAGGCGTTGTGCGAAGGTCCGTGCCCTGCGCAATTCTGCTTCCGGCCGGAGAACGGCTCGAATCAGGGCCGGAAGCAGCCACGTCACCAGGCCAGGGCTGGCAAAGGAACCGCCTCCGCGGGCCCCGTCCGCTGTGGCCGGCGCTTTCCTGAGCGGGTGCTTGATGACCCTGAATCTCGGGTCGTCCAGAAGTGCGGGGAGAACGGCTGCCGAGCGACCGTCCGCCAGGGGGAGCATTCTCACCAGGGCCCGGCGGCCGGACTTGCTGCGCACTAAAGGGGTGAGGTCCATATACATGCGCAGGCCGGGGCTGACGTAGGTCCACGGCGATCTGCGGTCGCCCCACATGCCCAGCGCGGAAAGCCCCATTGGCGTGATGGGGCGGGTCAGCCCCTGGAGCAGGGAGCCGCACAGATAAACGCGGACGTCGGATGTTGGCTCGGATTCAACGCCGAACGGTTCCGCGGACGATGGATCGGGCAGGGGGTACAGCGTGGTGATCGGACGCGACTGGGTCAGCCAAATCATGCCGCCGGCGTCGATGACCCATTCGACGTCCTGGGGTTCGCCGAACAGCCGCTGGGCGTCGAGGCCCAGCGCGGTCAGAGCACGGACCTCGGCGTCGGCAAGGCTCGGCTGGCCACCGGCGTTGCCGGGCTCGAGGTCGGCAGTGGCCGCACCGACGCGTCCGCGGACAAGCTGCAGAATCCGCCCCGTCGCACTGTCCACGGTGAAATGGTCCGGATTCACTGCCCCGGAGACCACCGCCTGGCCTGGTCCCGGGCTCGCATCGATGACGGTTTCACCGCGTGTGCCGGTTACCGGATTGGCGGTAAACAACACACCCGCAGTGGCGGCGTCGACGAAAAGCTGGACGACGACGGCGAGTCCTGTGTCACGATGGCTGATCCCGTTGGCCGAGCGGTAGGCAACCGCCCGGTCGGTCCACAGGGAGGCCCAGCATCGCCGGACGGCCTCGATCACAGCGTCGGCACCGACGACATCCAGGAACGAATCCTGTTGCCCGGCGAAGCTCGCGAAGGACAGGTCCTCCGCGGTGGCGGAGGAGCGAACCGCCACCGCCGGGGCGTGTTCGGCGCCGGGCGCGGCACCCAACGCTGCGTAGCCAGTGCGGAGGGCGGCTGCGACTTCCGGTGGGACCGGTGACGTCCCCACAAGCTCCCGCGCCCGCTGGGCAAGCTGGCGCTCGGCAGGCTGCGTCCGTTCAAGCTGGCGCTCGGCAATCGCTGCCTCGGCGTCGGTGGAGGCCGCCACGGGGCCGATCCCGTCAAGGCGAGCGGCCAGAGCGTCCAGCTCCCGTGGAACCGCCAGTGCGTAGGCCGAGGTGGTCAGGCAGAAACCTGGCGGCACGGGGAAACCCGCAGCGGCCAGCTTCCCGAGGTTGAGGGCCTTGCCGCCCACCCGGGAAAGTGGTGCCGAGCCGAGGCTGCCGAGCTCCAGCACGAGACTGTCCTGGTCGGCGTGCTGCGGGGAGGCCATCTCCGGCTCCCGGTTTCGCGGATTTCGGCCGCTAGGGAGCGTCCGAAGCCTCGCCCGTGTCCTCCCACATGACGTCAAGGTTGCGGAAGACCGGTGGTCCGTCACACAGCG
Source organism: Arthrobacter sp. P1_B11 (assembly GCF_056406715.1). Taxonomy (NCBI): domain Bacteria; kingdom Bacillati; phylum Actinomycetota; class Actinomycetes; order Micrococcales; family Micrococcaceae; genus Arthrobacter; species Arthrobacter sp. P1_B11. The sequence continues at coordinate 30,524 of NZ_JBFTZQ010000008.1, read as the reverse complement.
CCGCCATCTTCGCGGCGAAGTCGGACGTTTCCGGCCGGTTGGAGTTTTCCATGGCCGACTCGTAGGAATCGAATTCGACGATGGTGAAGTAGGTCCCCGGCCGGTCGCGGTCCGCGGTGGCCACGATGCGACGGAACGTGGGGTCAGTCGCTCCCTCGGTCCTTGACGGACGGCCCAATTCTTCAATCTCCTTGATGCGGGAACTTTGGAATTCGATGATCTGCACAAACCCGGCCATGACGGCTCCTTGAGGGGCGGTGGATGCTGATGCCGATCACGCTAGACCCCGGCCCGCGGCCATGCAATAGCCGGAGCGGGTCCGTCTTATGGAGTCAGCAGCACCTTGATGGCCCGGCGTTCGTCCATTGCCTTGTAGGCCTCGGCTGCTTCCTCGAGCGGCATTTCGACGTCGAACACCCGGCCCGGGTTGATGGTCCCGGCCAGCACGTCTGCCAGCAGTTCCGGGATATATGTACGGGCGGGAGCCATCCCGCCTGCCACGGTGATGTTCCTATCGAACAGATAGCGCAGCGGAATCTCGGCGCCGCCGGTCGGTACCCCGACGAACCCCAGGGCGCCGCCTGGACGGACCGAATGCAGGGCCTGTTCCATGGACTCCTTGGTCCCCACGCACTCCAGCACCGAGTCCGCGAGGACGCCGCCGAGCAGCTCACGGACCTTCGCCACGCCGTTGTCGCCGCGTTCTTCCACGATGTCCGTGGCGCCAAACTCGCGGGCGATGGCCTGCCGGTCAGCGTGGCGCGACATCGCGATGATCCGCTCGGCACCCAAGCGCCTGGCTGCCAAGACACCGCACAGCCCCACGGCGCCGTCGCCCACCACCACAACGGTCCGGCCGGGCGAGACCTGGGCGCTGAGGGCGGCGTGGTGGCCGGTGGCCATGACGTCGGACAGCGTCAGGAGGTTCTTCCGGAGCGCATCGTCTGGGTCGCCGACGTCGGGCACCCTGACCAGGGTGGACTCGGCAAGGGGGACACGCACTGCCTGGCCCTGGCCGCCGTCGATCCTTAATCCTGCATCGTCCTTGCCGCCCCAGCCGGCGAGCCGGTCGCAGGCGACTGTGACGCCGTTCAGGCACTGCGGGCACTCGCCGCAGCTCACCACGAACGGGGCTATCACGAAGTCGCCCTCGTTGAGAGCCTTCACATCATCGCCGACGCTCTCCACCACGCCGATGAATTCGTGACCTATGGCGGAGGGCACGTGGGTTGGCTTCACGCCGCGGTACGGCCACAGGTCTGAGCCGCACACACATGCTGCAGTCACCTTGACCACCGCGTCCGTGGGGAGCTGGACGGACGGATAGTCCCGGTCCTCCACCCTGATGTCTCCGGGGCCGTGGATAATGGTGGCGCGCATGGCTGCTCCTGTCGGAAGGTGGGCGTGACCTGAACGAGTGTAAACCCCGCACGCGTACGAGGCGGCCCAGCCTAGCGCATGCCCTCCCGGCGGATGGCGGTGGCGATGGCTGCTGCCCGCGTTTCCACTCCGAGCTTGGCGTAAATGTGGGCCAGGTGGGTTTTGACCGTGGCCTCGGAGATGAAGAGCCGCTGGCCGAGTTCGCGGTTGCTGAGCCCCTCGGTGAGGAGGCTCAGCAGCTCGGCTTCGCGCGGGGTCAGGACCTCGTCGGGATTGCGCAGCTGCTGGAACAGCCGGGAGGCCACCGGGGCGCTCATCACGCTCCTGCCCTGCACGGCACCCCGGATGGCGGCGAAAATCTCCTCCGGTGCGGCGTCCTTGAGCAGGTAGCCCATGGCGCCGGCGTCCACCGCGCGGACGATGTCGGCGTCGGAATCGTATGTGGTGAACACGAGCACCGCCTGCCGCCTATTGCATTCGCGGATCCTCCGGATGGCTTCGATGCCGTCCATGCCGGCGCCCATGGCCAGGTCCATGACCACTACGGCAGGGGAATGTTCCTCTACCTTCGCCAAGGCTTCTTCGCCTGATGCGGCCTCGGCCACGACGTCGATGTCCGGCTGGGTTCCCAGCAGCGCCTTGAGCCCGCTCCGGACCACGAGGTGATCGTCAGCGAGGAGGACGGTGATGGCGCTCATGCGTCCTCCCTGGCAGGCAGTTGCGCGGCCACGATGGTCCCTTCCCCGGGGGTGCTTTCCACCGAGAATACGCCGCCCAGCTGTTCCACCCGCTGCCGCATGGCCCGCAGCCCGTAGCCTCCGGCGTCCGATGGCGGTGCTGCCGCCGCCGGATCAAAGCCGCCGCCGTCGTCGTAAATGTCCAGGGTGACGGCCTCCGGAAGGAAGCCGAGCGTCAGCGTCGCGTTCGCTGCGGACGCGTGGAGCTGGATATTGGCTGCCGCGCTCTGAACCACCCTCAGGAGTGTGTGGCGGACGTCCGCGGGAACGGGCCGCCGCTCGCCGGTGACCAGCAGCCGCGCCCCGGGGACATACTGCGAGGCGGCCTGCAGCAGGGCCTCGGGCAGGGGAGAGGCGTCCAGTCCGGGGGAAGCGAGCTCGTGGACGAGGCTCCGCGTTTCTGACAGGTTCCGGCGGAGCAGCCCGCTGGCCTGGCTGAGGTCCTGCCGGGACGACGGGGCAGGCCAGGCGCGGTTCGCCGCTTCCAGGAGCAGCAGGCTGCTGGCCAGGCCCTGCGTGACGGTGTCGTGGATTTCGCGGGACACACGCTCACGCTCGGCAATGGTGCCGGCCCGGCGCTCGCTGGCGGCCAGCTGTCCCTGGGCGAGCGACACCTCAGCGTGCAGGCGGCGCTGCTCCGCGGCGTCGTGCTCGATGCGGTCGTAGATCAGCGTCAGCATGACGCCGACGGCAAGCGGACCAAGCAGCATGGCGAGGTCGGTGCCGTCACTGAGCCGGAACAGCCCGACGGCGGTGGCGGCGGCCGTCGCGCCCGCTGCGATGTAGGCCACCGCCCCCTGGAATGCCGTGCGGCAGAGGAAGAACAGCGCAAACGAACACCACGCGAAGCTGGGCGCGGCAACCACCAAGACCGCCCACACGGCGACGAGGATGAACATCCAGACGGCCCAGGGACGCCCGCGCTGGGCAAGCACGGCGATGACGGCGTAGAGAACGCAGGCGGCGGCGGCCAGGCCGGGGACCATGAGGTTGTCAGCAGGGCTGTGCCGCATCACGTAACGCACCACCGACGCCACCAGCAGCACCGCGAAACCCAGGTGGACCGCGGCGTCAATCCTGCCCAGAGGGCCTGATGCCTGGGCTGTCCGGCCGGGCAGGGTTTCCTGGGGGAGTGCTGGGGCTGAGGAAGGCATGGCGTCCGGTTCCGGTGGAGGGAGTGCTATCCACCATGCTATTGCCCGCGCCGTTGCTCGTCCCTCAGCCTTTTGGCTGATCCTGCTGGCTGTTAGGGGGAGCACGGTGCCGACGAAGGCCCGATGTGCACGTTCGGAGCAGGCGGCACGATGGAAATGTACCCGATTCCGCTACCGGATTCAGCTGCGTCTCAGCGCTAAAAAGGAGAACTACCGTGAAAAAGTCCACCAAGGTTTTTGCCGCCGCCGCGGCCGGAGCGCTTGTCCTGACGGCCGGTGCGACCGCCGCCGCCAACTCCGGAATCGGTTCCTCGGCGCGGGCGGCTGAGCCGGCTTCGGTGTCCGCCGCCGCACGCGCTGCCGTGCCTGCCGCGGACGTCCGGCCAGTGCCAGCTAACGTCGTGGCGCAGAGCCGGATCACCGTCGGCGCCTCGGCCAAGGCGGTGGGCGCGGCGCTTGCCAAGTGCCAGGCGGACAAGCTGCCCTTCGTCACGGTAGCGCTGGTCGACCGGTTTGGCGCTGTGCAGGCAATCCTCCGGGGCGACAACGCGGCTGAGCACACCATCGAATCGGCCAAGCGGAAGGCCTATACCGCTGCCGCTTTTGGTGCCCCCACGAGCGAGCTGGCGAAGCGCATCACGGGCAACGGCCCCAGCATCGCCGACCTTCCCGGCACGCTGTTCCTGCCCGGCGGAGTGCCGCTCAAGGTCAACGGCGTGTCCGTGGCCGGCATCGGCGTGGGCGGCGCCCCGGACGGCAAGCTCGACGAAGCCTGCGCGGCAGCGGGTGCCGATGCCATCGCCGGATAGGTTCAGTTCATGAGGTGGTTCAAGGCCGCTGGACGGCGTCGGTACACGTCGGCGCCGGGACGGATGTCGGTTGTGAGCGCACTAGCGGCCGTTACCGTGGCAGCAGCAGCAGTGGCAGGATGCAGCGCCGTGGGCGCAGTAGGCACGGCGTCAGACAGCGCTGCCACCGCCGAACCCAGTGCGCCATCGGCGGCCACCTCGAGTCCGGCCACGCCGCGCCCGGGAACGCCAGGCCCGGCAAAGTCGCAGACTTCCACGCCGACAGGGGCCACGGCTTCGCGCCCGGCGCCGCCCCGGAGGCCCAGGCGGAGCTCGACCGGCGGCTGATCCTTGCAGCCAAAGCCAACAATGCGCCGCTGGTCAAGCAGCTGATCCAGGCCGGCGGTAACGTCAACGCCAAGGACGCGATCCAGGATTCGGCGTTCCTCTACGCCGGAGCTGAAGGGTTCAACGACGTGCTTCGGCTGACCCTGGCCAACGGTGCGGATGTGTCCAGTACCAACCGCTACGGCGGGACTGCACTCATACCGGCCAGCGAACACGGCCATGTGGACACGGTCCGGATCCTTATCGCCGCGGGAGTTCCCGTAAACCACGTGAACAACCTCGGCTGGACTGCCATGCAGGAGGCCGTCCTGCTCAACAATGGCGGTCCTAGGCAACAGGAAGTGGTCCGGCTGCTCCTGGCGGCCGGCGCCGACCCCTCCCTCCGTGACCCCCAGGGCCGGACGGCTTTGGACAATGCGGAGCGCCTGGGCTTTGCCGACATTGCGGCCCTGATCCGGGGCCGGAGCTAGATGGCCATGCCCACATCGCCGTCCTGACCTTCATTCGGCCGCCACGCAGCCGACACGCGGGTGAATTCGCGTGTCGGCGCGGTCTGCGGACAAAAGAAGGTCAGGACGGTTCGGCGCCCGGGCTTAGACGGCCTCGAGGACGCTGACGTAGTTGGCGATTCCCACGCCGCCCATGTTCTGCACCGCTGCCCGGCGGGGGCTGGCCAGCTGCATGTCGCCGGCGGTGCCGGTGAGCTGCATGGCTGCGATGACGTGCTGGGAAACGCCCGTCGCGCCCACGGGGTGTCCCTTGGCCTTGAGGCCGCCGGACACATTGACGGGCAGCTTCCCGTCCTTGAACACCCAGCCTTCCTCGATGGCGCGGACACCCTGCCCAGGTTCCGTAAGGCCCATTGCTTCGTACATGAGCAGCTCGGCGATGGTGAAGCAGTCATGGACTTCTGCGAAGTCCAGGTCCTCGATCCCGACGCCGGCCATCGCCAGGGCCCGCTCCCAGGAGACCCGGGTGGCGGCGAAGGCGGTGGGGTCGCGGCGTTCTGCGGGGAAGAAGTCGTTCGCGTGGCCGAAACCGGCGAGCCGGACCGGGGCAGTGACCCCGGCGGTCGGTGAGACAGACAGCACGACGGCGGCGGCGCCGTCGGACACGGGGGAGCAATCGGTGCGGCGCAGCGGGTCGGCCACCATCGGGTTCTTGTCCGACACCGCGCGGCAGAACTCCTCGCCGAGGTCTTTGCGGAGCTGGGCATAGGGGTTGTCCACGCCGTTGCGGTGGTTCTTGGCCGCGATGGTGCCCAGGACGTCGCCGAGGTTCCCGACGCTGGATCCGTAGCGCTTCCCGTAATGCTTGGCCACCTCCGCGAAGAGCCCGGTGAAACCGGTGGTGGAGGCCTTGCCGGCCATGTCGTAATCCGCCCCCAGCAGCGCCGCACCCACGACGTCCGCCGCCGCATGGGTCATCTTCTCGGCCCCAATCACAAGCACGGTCTTTGCGGTGCCTGCCAGCAGCGACTTGGTGCCCTGCTGGAACGCGGCCGACCCCGAGGCGCAGGCATTCTCAAGCCGCGTGGCGGGGACGTTGGCCAGCTGCTCCGAGACCTGCAGCGCGAGCGAGGACGGGAACGCCAGCGGCATCATGCCGGAGTTGAACTGGCCGAGGTAGATCTCGTCGATCTGGCCGGGTTCGATCCCGGCGTTGCCGATAGCCTCGGTGGCGACCTGAACGATCAGGGATTCAAGGGTCTCGTCCGTCAGCTTGCCGAAGCGGCTGTGGCCCCAGCCGGTGAGCAGGACGTCCTTGCCGAACTGATCTTTGAGGCTCATGCTGAGGCTCCTTCCAAAGCGGGGGCGGCATTTTCGAGTGCGACCGTGAACTCCGCCTCGGTCTTCCCACGGACTTCCTCCACGGTGACCCCTGGAGCGAGGCGGGTGAGCGTGAGCTGCGGGCCGCCGTCGTCCGTCTTTTCCAGGTCGAAGACCGCGAGGTCGCTGATGATCCGGTCCACCACCCGGAGGCCCGTGAGCGGCAGGGTGCACTCCTTGACGATCTTGGCGCTGCCGTCCTTCGCGTTGTGCTCGGTGAGGACGACGACGCGCGGGGTCCCGGCGACGAGGTCCATGGCGCCGCCCATGCCCTTGACCATCTTGCCGGGGATGGTCCAGTTGGCGAGGTCGCCGCTGCCGGAGACCTGCATGGCCCCCAGGATGGCAACCTTGACGTGGCCGCCGCGGATCATCCCGAAGGACGTGGAGGAGTCGAAGATGCTGCCGCCTGGCAGCACGGTGACGGTCTGCTTGCCGGCGTTGATGAGGTCGGCGTCTTCCTCGCCCTCGAACGGAAACGGGCCCATGCCGAGCAGCCCGTTCTCGCTCTGGAGCACGACACGGACGCCCTGGGGCAGGTTGTTGGCCACGAGCGTGGGGATGCCGATGCCCAGGTTCACGTAGTCGCCGTCGTTGAGTTCCTCGGCCGCGATGGCAGCCATTTCATCCCTGGTCCAGGCCATGGGTTTCTCCTTGGGGGTTCAAATTCGGGGGGCTTAAGTGTTCGTTCGCGCTGGGTTAGGCGGGGACGGGCTCGACGCGCGGGCGCACGGTGCGCTGCTCGATGTCCTTGACGCGCTTGCTCGCCTGGACGAGGCGCTGGACGTAGACGCCGGGGGTGACGATGTGGTTCGGGTCCAGCTCGCCGGGCTCCACGATCACCTCGGCCTCGGCGATCGTCACGGCGCCGGCGGTGGCCACCACAGGGTTGAAGTTGCGGGCGGTGAAGCGGTAGATCAGGTTGCCGTCCGTGTCGGCCGTGTGCGCGTGGACCAGTGCGACGTCGGCGCGGATGGCGCGCTCCTGAACGTACGTTTCGCCGTCGAACTCGGCGAGCGGTTTGCCTTCGGCAACCAGGGTGCCCACGCCGGTTTTGGTGTAGAACGCGGGGATGCCGGCGCCGCCGGCGCGGAGCCGCTCGGCCAGTGTTCCCTGCGGCGTGAACTCCACCTCCAGCAGGCCGGCCAGGTACTGCTCGGCGAATAGCTTGTTCTCGCCCACGTAGGAGGCGATCACCTTGCGGACCTGGCCGGCCTCGATCAGGACACCGAGGCCCTTGCCGTCCACGCCCATGTTGTTGGACACCACCGTCAGGTCGCCGACGCCCGACTCCCGGACGGCCTCGATCAGGTCTGCCGGGATGCCGCTCAGGCCAAAGCCGCCGACGGCGAGCGTCATGCCGTCCCGGAGCACATCCTGCAAGGCCTCGGCCGCTGCGGATCTAAGTTTGGACATCGCATCTCCTCATCGAGCTGGGTTGGATCGTTGGGGGTTGGAGCGCGGGGGCTCCAATGGGCTGCTGGCAGACCGTCCCGAAAAATGCTCGTCGTTTGTTCCACTTTGTGGACTCGAGCTCTGGATGTTGAGCGTACGGGCGTCCGAGGGGCACTGTCAAGGACAAAATTGTCCCTACATCTGGCCATTTTTACAGTGTGGACGGTAGTCTTCAAACTATCCACATTATGGATATACGAAGGAGAGTTATGAACCCGACACCCGTTCAGGGAGCCCAGGTGGTCAGCCGCATTGCCGGACTGTTGCGCATCGTGGGCCGCAGGCCGGAGGGAAGCTCCCTGGTGGAACTTGTGCGCGAATCCGGCCTCACCCGGCCCACGGTCCACCGCCTTCTCACCTCTTTGGCCGCGGAAGGACTCCTGGACCACGATGCCCGGACCGGCAACTGGGTCCTGGGCCCGGAGGTTCTCCTGATGGGATCGGTGGCCTCCGCCCGGTTCCCGCTGGAGGACATTGCCAGGCCCAGCCTGCGGCGGTTGGCCGAGGAAACAGGCGAGAGCGCCTTCTTCTCCGTCCGAAGGGGCTCCGAGACCGTCTGCCTGCTGCGCGAGGAAGGAAGCTTCCCCGTGCGCTCGTTCGTGCTGCATGAGGGCGTCAGGTTTCCACTGGGCGTGGCATCGGCAGGCACGGCCATCCTTGCCTTCCTGCCGGAAAACGAGCAGAAGCAGGTCCTGTCCGGGTGGCCCGTACACGCCGGAAAGTTCGCAGAAGGGCACCCGGAGGCACTGGTCCGGGCCAACCTGAAGCAAACCCGCCAGCTGGGCTATTCGGTGAACCCCGGCCTGGTGCTGGAAGGCAGCTGGGGAATGGGCGCGGCCGTGTTCGACCAGGCCAACCGTCCGGCGTGGGCACTGTCCCTGACCGGGATCGAGCCGCGTTTCCGCGAAGACCGGCAGGAGTTCCTGGGCCGGCTCCTCCTCGAAGAGGCACACCGGATCTCAGCCCTGCTCCGCACGCCCAGCGCCGGCTGACCACCCTCGGCATCTCGACAATTTCCTCGACGCGGAGCACCATGGGAACTGTATCTGTAGTCTCGGACCGACCGGCTTCGACCGCACGCCGTCGGCCACGAATCAGGGCTCTGACGGCTCAACAGAACCACAACTTATCCCTTCGAGAACCGGAAAGTCCCGTGTTGTCGCCTAGTTCGGTGGCGGGTCCGGTTCCGAGGCCTCTTCCCTTCCCTGGGCTGGGCGACAGAGAAAAGCAGAAGGGTCCCGCTGGATCCGCGCCGCTCTGGCATCGGTCCGGTACCGCAATCTGCGGGCCGGTACCTTCCCGGCCGCACCGCGGCTGCCAACGCCCAGCGTAAAGGAATGAGTCGCATGACTCTCAAACCAAAAAACCACCAAAGGCCGCACCTGCTGCGCCTTCTCCTCGCCTTTTTGGCGGCCATCCTCCTGCCGCTGTCACTTAGTACCGCTGCTGTTGCCGACGATGAGAACTCGCCGAAGACCTGGACCGTCCAAGTCGGCTCAGAGTCCTCAGACCAGGCCATCCAGGGGATGTCCTTCCTTCCGTCGAACATCTATATCAACGCGGGAGACAAGATCAAGTGGGAGGCAAACGCCGCAGAAATCCACACCGTGACGTTCCTGGCGAAAGGCAAGCCGCTCACGCCGTTCAACCCCTTTGATCCGAAGCAGTTAAGCCGGCAGGGAGGCACCACGTATGACGGCCACTCGTACTTCAACTCCGGAATCATGGCCAATGTCTCCAACACCGGCTTCAAAGCGGTGGAGCGTTACACGCTGAAGTTCACGCACACCGGCAAGTTCACCTACTACTGCGTTGTGCATGGCATGGCAATGAAGGGTACGGTCCATGTCCGCGCAGCCGGAACCGACTACCCGTTCACGCAGTCGCAGTACGACCGCCTGACCAAGAAAGAGGAACGGAAGATCGTGCGGGACGGCGAGAAGCAATGGGAGGCGGCCCGCAAGCAGGCCAGCAACCACAAGGTGATCGCCGGAACGGACAACGGAACCGCGATGCTGATGCGGTTTGTCCACCACGAGATTGTCGTCCACCTCGGCGACACTGTGACCTTCGTGAATTCCGGCATGGGTGCGCCGCACACCGTGACGTTCGGGCACGAGCCGGCCAATGTGTTCGCGCCGGTGGGCAATCCCAAGAACTTCAAGGGCGGGGACCTCAGCTCCGGCCTGATGGAGCCCGGGGCAAAATTCACCGTGACCTTCAACAAGGTGGGCGAGTACGACTACCTCTGCGCCCTGCATGACTACATGGGCATGGTGGGAGAGGTGGAAGTCAGGCGCTGACCGGACTCCTGATGTCTCCTTGTGACGCCTGCAGTTCCCTGCCTACCCTTGCACTAGAGGCCAGGGACAGCAGCAAAGGAGCCAGCGCCATGAGCACCAGGATCTACTTCGACGAATACGGCGGCCCGCAGGTCCTGAAGGTAGGAGCCGAGGAACTGCCTGAGCCCGGCGAGGGCCAAGTCCGCGTGGAATTCCGGGCGGTCAGCGTCAACCCTGTGGACTGGAAACTTGTGGCCGGCTACCTGAAACAATGGGCACCGCTGGATTTTCCGGCGGTGCCCGGCAGCGAGGCAGCCGGCGTGGTCACAGCTGTGGGGCCCGCCTTCGAGGGGTTTGCCGTCGGCGATGAAGTGATCTGGAACGGCCTCACCGGCGGCTACCGCACGGAAGCCCTGGTCCCGGCCGAACAGCTCACCCCGCTCCCTGCCGGGGTCGACTTCGAACAGGCGGCGTGCATCCCCGTGGCCGGCGGCACCGCGTACTCTGCCCTGAAGCAGCTCGGAGTGGGCCCCGGAGACACCCTCCTCATCCATGCCGCGGCCGGAGGAGTGGGCTCGGCCGCGGTCCAGATCGCCGTAGCACTCGGGGCACGGGTGGTCGGCACGGCGTCCGAGTCCAACCACGAGTACCTCCGCGAGTTGGGTGCCGAACCCGTGACCTACGGAGCGGGGCTGGCAGACCGGGTGCGGGATCTGAGCCACGCCACGGGTGATGTCACCGCTGTGTTCGACACCATCGGCAACGACGAGGCCGTTGCCGCGACGGCCCAACTGCTGCAGGACCGCAGCCGCGCCGTAACAACAGTTCCCGGCAAGCACTCGGCGGAAGCCGGAATCGCCGCCGTCCGGCAGCTGGAAGGACGCGTTGAGGAAGTGGCTACCCTCACTGCGGACGGCCAGATCACCTTCCACATCTCCCACCGGATGCCCCTCATTGAGGCTGCCGATGCCCTGGAGATCAGCAGGACGGGCCACGGCCGCGGCAAGATCGTGCTGCTGCCCTAGGAGCCCGGATCAGAGTCCTGCCCTGGGCTCCTCCGGACCCTCGTGCTTCCACCAGGTGTCGAAGATGCTGACCGGAACGGTGCGCTTGTGCCGGGTCCGCAGGAACTTCTGCTCGATGGTCACGGCTACGTTCGCCGGGACATCACGGCCCTCGAGGTAGTCGTCGATCTGGTCATACGTGATGCCGAGTTCGTCCTCGTCCGTGCGGCCGGGCTTGCCGTCCAGGAGGTCGGCCGTGGGCACCTTCTCCCAAATCCGTGCGGGCGCGCCAAGTTCGGCAAGCAGTGCACGGTTCTGCCGCTTGTTCAGGCCGAAGAGCGGCAGGATGTCCGCGCCGCCGTCGCCGAACTTGGTGAAGAACCCCGTCACGGACTCGGCGCCGTGGTCCGTGCCGATAACCAGGTAGTTGTGCTCACCGGCCAGGGCATACTGGGCGATCATGCGCGTCCGGGCCTTGGTATTGCCCTTATGGAAGTCGGAGATCTCCGATCCGACGGTCTTTTCGAACTCGTCCTCGAAACCGTCCACGGCCGCCGAAATGTTGAAGGTCCACTCCGTCTTTGCCTGGATGAAGTCCAGGGCGGCCTGGGCGTCGTCTTCGTCATGCTGCACGCCGTAGGGGAGGCGGACCGCCACGAAGTTGGCTTCGGTGCCCTCGGCCTGGAGCTCCTCGACGGCGATCTGGGCAAGGCGTCCCGCCAACGAAGAGTCCAGGCCTCCGGAAATGCCCAAAACAAAGCCCTTGGTGCGGGTGGCTTTCAGGTACTCCTTTAGGAAAGTGACGCGCTTGCGCACCTCCTCGGGAGGATCGATCCGGGGCTGGACGCCCATTTCTTCAATGATCTTGGCCTGGAGTTCGCGCATGTGCCCAGCCTAGTCAGCGGCGTCGGCAACGCTCAACTGTGTCCGCACCGTCACTTCCATGCGTGGGTCGCGCCGGGTGCCGGGCCGGTGGAGCCTCGGACCGTCAGGTGGGTGGGCATCACCGACCTGCTTCGTGTGCCGCCGCCGGCCAGCGGGTTCAGCTGGGCCAGCAGCATGGAGACGGCCACGCGGCCGGCTTGTTCAATCGGTGACGCCATGGTGGACAGCGGCGGATTGCAGAAGTCGGCGCCGAAGATGTCGTCGCAGCCCACAATGCTCATGTCCTCGGGAACACGGATGCCGCGTTCGCGGAGGCGCTGGAGCATGCCGATGGCGATGAGGTCGTTGAACGCGATGCACGCAGTCACTCCGCTGTGCACGGCGGCGTCCGCGGCAGCTGCGCCGGACTGCGTCTTGGGGGCGAACGGACCGAGCCTGCGGACTTCCACGCCGCGTTCCTCGGCTGCCTCGGACAATGCGGTCCAGCGCCGTTCGCTGGACTGGGACGTCGTGGGCCCGGCCATGTAGGCGACCCGGGTGTGGCCCAGCGAGATGAGGTGGTCGAGGGCCTGACTGGTGGCGGACGGGGTGTCAATGAGGACCGCAGGGACCCCGGGAACGTCGCGGTTCATGGTGACCATAGGCATCTTTGCGGCCGCAGCCAGCAGGGCTTCGTCACTGAGCCTGGATGCGGCAACAATGATGCCGTCCGCACTCTTGCGCAGTTGCTCCATGGTGCTGGCTTCCACCTCATCGGATTCCTCCGTGTCCACGAGCAGCTGGGTGTACCCGGCCGCCTTGAGCTGGAGCTGCGTGCCCCTGATGAGGTCGAAGTAGAACGGGTTGGTAATGTCCGGGACCAGGACTCCCACGGCACCTGTCCGGCCGGAGCTGAGCGCCTTCGCCTGGCTGTTGGGGATGTAGTGCAGTTGGGCCGCAGCCGCCTCGATCCGCAGGCGCGTCCTGATGTTGACGCGGTCAGGAGTCGAGAGGGCCCGGGAAACGGTGGAGGCCGCGACGCCGCAGAGCGCGGCAATGTCATGGATGGTGGGCGGACGGTCCACTGCTGCTGGTTGCGTCGTAGCCACGGCGCTCCTCTCTGAACGTGGTGGCCGGGCCGGAATGGCCGGGGGCGGACAGGCGGGCCTGTGACTGCCGCCACAGATCCCGTCAGCAAAGAATGCCACAGATTGTCAAAGCTTGGCAATCGGTTGTCATTGCCGGCCAAGCTGGCTAAACTGGCCTGGACACCGTTTGTGAACTGGGTCACCGCGCTGGAGCAGGAAGGCGAGCTTTCACCGCGGCGGCCGCTAAACCCAGGAGATCCGCGTGAGCAAATCAACAACCGCAGTCTGGCCGCTCTCAGGCTTTGGCGATGAAATAGATCCGGATCCCGCGGTGCAGGCCGCGGTATTGCTGGCCTTAGGTGCCAGCCACATTGAGGTGCGCAGCGCCTGGGGCACTAATGTCTCCGAGCTGGAACCGCAGCAGGTTGCCACCCTCAAGGAAATCCTCGATGAGAAGGGCCTCAAGGTCTCGGCCGTGGCCAGCCCCATCGGCAAGGTGGACGTCTCGCTGCCCGTCGAGCACGAAGTGCAGCGGCTCCGCCAGATCATCTCCGTGGCCAAGGGCCTGGATACCAAATACATCCGTATCTTCTCGTTCTACCGGGCCGAAGGCCAGAGCCAGGAAGACATCCGGGACGACGTCATCGCCCGCCTGGGTGCGCTGGCCGCGGAAGCCGCGGAGGCCGGCGTCGTGCTTCTGCATGAAAACGAGAAGGGAATCTACGGCGACACCCCCGAACGCGTCCTCGACATCATGAAAACCGTGGACTCCCCGTCGCTGCGCATCGCCTGGGACAACGCCAACTTCGTCCAGGTGGGCGTCAAGCCCTACACCGACGGCTACGCCATGCTGCGCCCCTACCTTGAGTATTTCCAGGTCAAGGATGCGCTGTCCACCAGCGGGGAAGTGGTGCCCTCCGGCGAGGGCGACGGCGAACTGGACGCCACCATTGCCGCCTTGAAGGCGGACGGCTTCACCGGCTTCGCCTCGCTGGAACCCCACCTGGCCAGCGCCCATGAGCTGGGCGGATTCTCGGGGCCGGTGGCCTTCGGCGTCGCGGCCCGCGCCTTTGCCGCGCTCGCCGCGAAAAATGGGGTTGAACTCTCTTGAGCACGACGACGGCGGTCATCGGCTGCGGCGACGTTTCCGCCGTGCATTTCGAAGCGGTTGCAAAGCTCGACGGCGCCACGCTGGTTGCGGTCTGCGATTCGGATCCGGGGCGGCTGGCTTCCGCGGTGGCCGCCTACGGCGTCCCCGGCTTCGCTGACCACCTCGCCCTTATTGAGGCCGTCCGGCCGGACGTGGTGCACATCTGCACCCCGCATGACCAGCACGCCTCGGTGGCTGCGGATTGCCTGGAGCGCGGCGTCAATGTCATCGTGGAGAAGCCGCTGGCCCACACGCTGGCGGAGGGACGGCGGCTGGTTGAAGCCGCCTCGGCAGCCAGGGCGAAAATCGCCGTGTGCTTCCAGAACCGGTACAACGCAACGTCGCAGGCCATGCACTCGCTGCTCTCTACGGGCGAGCTGGGGGCCGTGGTGGGAGCGTCGGCAACAGTGATGTGGCAGCGTTCCGCCGAGTACTACCAAAGCCGCCCGTGGCGGGGGACGTGGGCCGGCGGTGGCGGCGGGCTGATGATGAACCAGGCCATCCACACCGTGGACCTGCTCCAGTGGCTGGTTGGCGACGTCGTGACGGTCAGCGGCAACGCTTCCACGCGCTTCCTGGCCGGCACTATTGAGGTGGAAGACACCGCGGAATTCGTTGCGGAACATGCCAACGGTGCCCGGAGCGCCTTCTATGCCACCCTGGCCAATGCCTTCAACGCGCCCGTAACACTCGACGTCGTCACGGAAAAGGCCGTCCTGAGCCTGCGGGACGACCTCACGGTCACCTATGCGGACGGACGCGTAGACGTCACTCCGGAGCGCAAGAGCGACTCCGGCGGCCGCTCCTACTGGGGTGTGTCGCACGAGCTGCTGATCAACGACTTCTATGGCCGGCTGGACGAGGCGGAGACGTTCTGGATCAGCCCCGCGGAGGCCGAAAAGTCGCTGCGCATCATCAAGGATATTTACCGGCAGAGCTACCCGGCGCCTGCCCACAGGATGTCCTGAGCCGTCTGTTCGGCAACTGGTTGTGGCCGTTTGAGCAAAGTCAGGCCGCGGTATTTCAGCCCATTCGAGTCAAAATGGCAGTCGTTCTGACAATCGGTTGCCAAAACGGRCAACAATGCGTACGCTGAATCTCGCAAGGCCGGTGTGGTCCACGCCACACCGGCCTATTCCGTAAGCATCACGTTCCAAAGATCCAAGGAGCCAACAATGAAGTTAGGTCCCAAGGCGGCAGTCACCGCCCTAACAGTCAGCGCGGCGCTTGCCCTGACCGCGTGCGGCGGCACCGCAAACTCCGGCTCAGCCGCCGGCGCCGCCACTGCGCTGACGATCGGCACGATCCAGGACGTACGTTCCTGGGACCCGGCCCAGGCCCACGTGGGGCACGTCCTCCAGCCCTACCAGGCCGTGTATGACACCCTGATCCTCCGCGAACCGGACGGAAAGCTCAGCCCTATGCTGGCTACCGCCTGGAAGTACAACAGCAACAGCACCAAGCTCACTGTGGACCTGCGGACTGACGTCACCTTCAGCGACGGAGCCAAGTTCGACGCCGAAGCGGCCAAGGCGAACATGGACCACTTCAAGAAGGCCAACGGCCCGCAGATGGCCCAGCTCAATGCGGTCAAAGATGTGGCCGTGGTGGATGCCGACACCATCGACATCAACCTCACCACCCCGGACCCGGCCCTGGAATACTTCCTCAGCCAGGCTGCGGGCCTGATGGGCAGCCCCAAGGCACTTGGAAGCGAAGGCATCAAGACCGAACCGGTGGGCTCCGGCCCGTACGTGATGGACAAGGCGGCGTCGGTCAAGGACTCCCAGACCGTTTTCACTGCCCGCAAGGACTACTGGAACAAGGACCTACAGAAGTACTCCAAGCTGACCTTCAAGATCCTGCCGGACCTTACCGCCCGCACCAACGCCCTTGTCTCCGGCCAGGTCGATGCCACGATCCTGGATCCCAAGAACGGCAAGCAGGCGGAGGGCGCCAAGATGAAGCTGGCCGCCAACGAAGTGGACTGGCAGGGCCTGCTCCTCCTGGACCGCGACGGCACCAAGAACCCGGCGCTCGCGAACGTCAAGGTCCGCCAGGCCATTAACTACGCCTTCGACCGCAAGACGATCCTTGACCAGGTCATGCTGGGCCAGGGAACCCCGACGTCCCAGCCGTTCGGCAAGGCCAGCGGGGCCTGGACCGAAGAGCTCGAGAACTACTACAGCTACGACCCGGCCAAGGCAAAGCAGCTCCTCAAGGAAGCCGGCTTCGAAAGCGGCGTAACCCTGGAAATCCCTGGCGTTCCCGGTTTCGAAACGCAGATCTCCGTGGTCCAGCAGCAGTTGGCGGACGTGGGCATCACCCTCAAGGTTGGCGCCGCGCTGACCAATACCTTCACCTCTGACATTGCCGCGCAGAAGTTCACCAGCATGTACTTCTCGCTCTTCCAGGGCCAGCCCACGGTCGCCACCGACCAGATTGTTTCCACCAAAGCGCTCTACAACCCGTTCAAGAACGCGACGCCGGAGCTGGACGCCAAGATCGCGGCAGTGCGCAACGGAGGTGCCGATGCCGGCAAGCTGGCTCAGGAAGTCAACAAGTACGTCGTCGAACAGGCATGGTTCGCCCCGCTGTTCCGGGTCAACCAGATGTACTACCACAACTCCAAGGTGAACGTCACGCCGCAGATCCAGCAGGCCGTTCCGTCCATCTACAACTACTCACCGGCCAAGTAGGACACCATGATCAGGTTCATTGCGAAAAGGCTGGGAAGCGGGCTGGTGGTGCTGTTTGTGGTCTCCGCGCTCACCTTCTGCCTGCTCTATGTCTCCAGCGGAAGCATCGCCAGGAACATCCTGGGTGACCAGGCCACTGTTGAACAAGTGGCGATGAAGGAACACGAGCTGGGGCTGGACCAGCCCCTAATGACCCGTTATTTCTCCTGGCTGGGCGATGCCCTGACCGGAAACCTTGGTGCTTCGTGGTTCAGCTCGGAACCGGTGGCCAATTCCCTGGCCACCCGGATTCCGGTCACCATGACCATGGTTTTCACCGCAATGATCCTGATCGCCATCTGCGCCGCACTGATCGGTGTGGCCGCGGCCGTCAAGCGCGGCTGGGTGGACAGGGTGGTCCAGGTTGGCGCCATCATCGGGGACTCGATCCCCGGGTTCGTGATTGGCGTCATCCTGGTCACCATCCTGGCCATCCAGATGGGACTGTTCCCTGCCACCAGCACCATCTCCCCGGACTCCGGGGCCGAGGCGTGGGTCTATTCCATGTCCCTTCCCGTGATTGCCCTGTTGATCAACGGCGTCACGGGAGGCGCGCAGCAGATCCGCAGCGCGGTCATCAAACAGCTTGAGCGCGACTATGTCCGCACCCTGCGCAGCCGCGGCATCGGTGAGCGCGAGATCCTCTTCAAGCACGTACTGCGCAGTGCTGCACCGGCCGGCCTGACCGTGCTGAGCCTGCAGCTGATCGGCATGCTTGGCGGAGTGGTCATCATCGAGCAGATCTTTGCCCTTCCGGGCATGGGTCCGCTGGCGGTCGCCGCTACCGGCCAGTCGGATCTTCCCGTGGTGATGGGCGTCGTTATGTACACGGTGGTCGTCGTCATTGTGGTGAACCTGCTGGTGGACATTCTTAATGGCTGGCTCAACCCGAAAGTACGTGTGTCATGAGCGATTCCGTGGAAACCGCGGCAGCTGCCGCCCCTGCACCTGCCGCCCCCATGCCCTCCAATCACGCGGGGCAGAGCGGCACTGTGGTCCGCTCCACCGTGATCCGGCGCCTGTTCAAGAACCCCCTTGGCATCGCTGCCACGGTAATTCTGCTGGCGATCTCGTTTCTGGCCATCCTCGCGCCCGTTCTGGCGCCCTTTGACCAGAATCACGCAAACATCGCCAAAACCCTGGCCGCACCGGACTCCGTGAACATCCTCGGAACTGACAGTTCAGGCCGTGATGTCTGGAGCCGGCTGCTGTTCGGTGCGCAGCTGACGCTTCTTTCGGCGTTGCTGTGCGCCGGCGTCGCCATTGTCATCGGCCTGCCGGCCGGCCTGATCGCCGGCTACTATTCCGGAAAGTTCGAGGCGGTCTCCAACTGGGTGGTCAGCATTCTCATGAGCCTCCCCGGCCTGATCGTGCTGCTGACCATCCGGGCGGCCTTCGGCCCGTCGGTATGGATGTCCATGATCGCCTTCGGCGTCCTGATCAGTCCGTCCTACTTCCGGCTGACCCGCACAGCCGTCCAGTCGGTCCGGAACGAACTGTATGTTGACGCCGCACGCGTGTCCGGGCTCTCCGACCTCAGCATCATTGCCCGCCACATCTTCTCCGTGGTCCGGGCACCCATCATCATCCAGACCGCGGCGATTGCAGGTGTTGCCATCGCCATCCAATCCGGCCTGGAATTCCTGGGCTTGGGCGATCCCACCAAGGCCACCTGGGGCGTCATGCTCTCGGAAGGCTTCAAGAACGTCTACCTGAACCCGACCCTGCTGTTCTGGCCGGCGGTGGCCATGGCGCTGACCATCGGCGGGCTGGTCCTGCTGGGCAACGCCATCCGTGACGCCCTGGAGGATGGCGAAAAGATCAGGCACCGCAAGAAGAAGGCAACCCCGGTGATGGGCACGACGGCGGCACCAGCCACCGCGCGCCAGTCACGTAAGTCGGTGGCCGCCGTCGACGCCGGAACCGAGCACCACCTGGTAAAGGTGACCAACCTCGGCGTCGGCTACCCGCAGGCAGACGGCACCGTCAAGAAGGTGGTGGACGACGTTTCCTTCCACGTGGACCGCGGCGAGATCCTGGGCATTGTGGGTGAATCCGGTTCGGGCAAGTCCCAGACGGCGTTCTCCATCCTGGGTCTGCTTCCGGACAACGCCCGGCTCGTGGCCGGTTCCATCCAGTTCGACGGCAACTACACCGTGGCACCGGGCGAGGAACGCGTCGACCAGGCGCTGCTGTCCAAGCTGCGCGGCAGGAGGATCTCCTACATTCCGCAGGAGCCCATGAGCAACCTGGACCCCGCCTTCACCATCGGCTACCAGCTGGTGACGCCGATGGTGCGTGTCCTGGGAATCTCGAAGGCTGAGGCGACGGCGCGGGCGCTGAAGCTCCTGACCGACGTCGGAATCGTCAATCCGCACCGGACGTTTGGCGCCTACCCGCACGAGGTCTCCGGAGGCATGGCCCAGCGTGTGCTGATCGCGGGAGCCATCAGCTGCGAGCCGGACCTGGTGATCGCCGACGAGCCCACCACGGCCCTGGACGTCACGGTGCAGGCCGACGTCCTGGACCTCCTGCGCGAACTCCAGCAGCGACTGAACATCGGCGTCATCCTGGTGACCCACAACTTCGGTGTGGTGGCGGACCTCTGCGACCGCGTGGCCGTCATGCAGAACGGCCGGCTTGTGGAGGAAGGGTCCGTCCGCGACATCCTCCGCAACCCGAAAGAGCACTACACCCGGACCCTCCTGGCGTCGATGCTCGAAGGCAAAACACCCATGTCCATGCTTGTATCCAGCCAGAAGGAGCCGGTCGCATGAGCACCACGGAGAGCGCCCCGCTGCTGACGGTGGACAACCTGGTTGTGGAATATCCCAGCAAGAAGTTCCGGGCCAAGCCGTTCCGGGCCCTGACGGACATCAGTATTTCCATCGGCCAGGGCGAAACCCTGGGTCTGGTGGGGGAGTCCGGTTCCGGAAAAACCACCCTGGGCCGGGCAGTCCTGGGCCTTGCCCCGGTGACGGGCGGAAAGATCATCTTCGAAGGCAAAGACATCAGCCACGCCACGCGCAAGCAACGGCGCACGCTCAGCCGCGACCTCCAGGTGGTCTTCCAGGATCCATACACCTCGCTGAACCCGGCCCTGGAGATCGGCGCCATCCTCGCCGAGCCCCTCGGGGTACAGGGCATGGAGTCCGTAGCGGCCAGGAAGCGCGTCAAGGAATTACTCGACCAGGTGCGCTTGCCCTCGGACGCCATCCACCGGCTGCCGCGTGAGTTCAGCGGCGGCCAGCGCCAGCGGGTCGCGATCGCCCGAGCCCTGGCACTCTCGCCGAAGCTGATTGTCTGCGACGAACCCGTCAGTGCCCTGGACCTGTCCACCCAGGCGCGGGTGCTCGACCTGTTCCTGCAGATCCAGAAGGACACCGGCGTTTCCTACCTGTTCGTCTCCCACGACCTCGACGTGGTCCGGCACATCAGCCACCGCGTCGCCGTGATGTACCACGGGGAGATCGTCGAACAGGGCCCCGCCGGCGTCGTCACCACCGACCCCGACCACCCCTACACCCAGCGGCTGCTGCTGGCGTCTCCGGTCCCCGATCCGGACCGGCAGGAACAGCGCCGGGCGGACCGGCACCGGCTGCTGGAAAACCAGCAGCATCAAATTGAACAGGCCGGCGCCGTCGCCTAACGGCGTTCGCCTAACGGCGTTCGCCTAACGGCGTTCGTCTAACACCGGGCGGCGGCATCGGGTGACAGCACGAAACCGGCAAAATGGCCCTTAGGGGCCCGGAACACCACGGAGGAAACAGTGGCCAAAATTGGCGTACAAGCGATGATGTTGAAAGACAGCTTCACCGAACTCGGCGCGTTTGAAACGCTCCGCAAGGTCAGCGCGATCGGCTACAACGCCGTCGAGATCTCCCAGATTCCCATGACTCCGGAAAACGTCGCTGAACTGGAGCGTTCCCGCAGCGAACTGGGCATGGATATTGCAGCCTTGTCCGTGGCCATGGAGACACCCCAAGGCCGTCCCGGTGACTCGCTCAGGGACGAGTTCGACAAGATCGTGGATGACGCCAAGCGCCTCGACTCCACGCTTCTCCGGATCGGCATGCTGCCGTTCCCCGCCATGAAATCGATTGGCGCAGTCATTGACTTCGCCAAGCAGGCGAACGAATACGCCGAACGCCTGCGGGAACAGGGCCTCGGCCTGTATTACCACAACCACCACATCGAGTTCGCGAAGTTCGACGGCAAGTACATGCTGGACATCATCGCCGAGAACTCCCCCGCCATGGGCATGGAAATCGATGTTCACTGGGTACAGCGCGGCGGCCTCGACCCTGTCCGCACCCTGGAAAAGTACGCGGGCCGTACGGCCATGGTGCACCTGAAGGACTACCGGATCGGCGAATTGCCCGAGTCCTCCTTCGGGCTGCTGGACTCCGGGGACTTTATGGGCTTCATGGCGGAGTTCAAGAACGTGGTGCAGTTCGCCGAAGTGGGCGAAGGCAACCTGGACTTCCCCGCCATCATTCCGGCCGCGCAGGCTGCCGGCGCCCAGTACATGCTCGTGGAGCAGGACGAACTCTACGGCCGCACTGTGTGGGATGCCCTGCAGACCTCCTACGACAACCTGGTGGCCATGGGCCACGCGGGCCTCTTCTAACCACTGATCCCGATCATCCGGTTTCGACAAGCTCAACCAACGAAAAGGAAATTATCTGTGAGCACCAAAGTACGCCTGGGCATCATCGGCCTGGGCCAGCAGGGCGGCGCCTACGCCAGGTTCATCACCGACGGGCTGGTCCCGAACATGGAGATCGGCGCCATCTGCGACACCGACCCCGCCAAGAAGGAACTGGCCTCGGCCACGTACCCGGAGGTTGCCTTCTACGACGACTACATCGCCATGCTGGAAAGCGGCGACGTGGATGCCGTGGTCACCTGCGTGCCGCACTTCCTGCATCCGGAAATGGGCATCGAAACGCTCAAGCGCAACATCCACGCGCTCGTGGAGAAGCCCGCCGGCGTGTACACGAAGCAGGTTAGGGAGCTCAACGAGTTTGCCGCCGGCAAGCCTGAGCTCTCCTTCGCCATCATGTTCAACCAGCGCAACAACCCGCTGTACCAGAAGCTCAAGGAGATCGTCGGCAACGGCGAGATCGGCAGCATCCGCCGCACCAACTGGATCATCACCAACTGGTGGCGCCCGCAGGGCTACTACAACTCCAGTGAATGGCGCGCCACGTGGGGCGGCGAAGGCGGCGGCGTGCTGGTCAACCAGGCACCGCACCAGCTGGACCTGTGGCAGTGGATCTGCGGCGTGCCCAAGTCCGTCTACTCCAAGGTTGCCTACGGCTTCCGCCGCGACATCGCAGTGGAGGACGAAGTCACTGCGGTCGTGGACTATGGCAACGGCGCCACGGGCGTCTTCGTGACGGCCACGCACGACCTCGTGGGGACCGACCGCTTCGAGATCCTGGGCGACCAGGGCAAGATCGTCGTCGAAAACTCCAAAACCGCCACGGTGACGCGCCTGAAGAAGCCCGAGCGTGAACTCAGCGACGGCATGGACATGGATGATGTCCGCAAACTCTTCATGGGCGAGCTGAATCCCGAGGAGTACTACACCACAGAGGTCATCGAGTTCGAGTCCGCCTGGGGCGCGCAGCACTCCGGCGTCCTGGAGAACTTCGCGGCCAACATTTTGGACGGAACCCCACTGCTGGCCCCGGGATCGGACGGCATCAAGGGCGTCCGCTTGGCCAACGCCATCCACCTCTCCAGCTGGACCGGCACGGAGGTGGGGCTGGACTTCGACGAGGACGAGTTCCTCGCCGAGCTGAACAAGCGCATCGCGGACGAGGGCAAGTTCCCCGAGCGCTCCTAGTCCCTTCCAGCAACCCGCAACCCCAGCCCGGCAACCGCTGGCCAACCCTCGCCCAACTAACTGGCAGTTGTGGCCGTTTGAGCGCTCAAAACGGCCACAACTGCGACCTGGTCGGGTTGTTTCCTCGTTAGGATGGGGCGGTGACTGAACCCAAGACGCCGGACGTTGCCGCACCAACAGGTCTGGTCAAGAAGAACGCCCGGGACGGAAAATCCAACGCCACCATCTACGACATTGCCAAGGTTGCCGGCGTCAATCCGTCCACGGTCTCCCGCGCGCTCAGCAAGCCCGGCCGCGTCAGCGCCAAGACGCAGAAACTCATCGAGGATGCCGCCGCCGAACTGAACTACCACGTCAACCCGTTCGCCCGGGCCCTCCCCACCGGCCGCACCAACACCTTCGGGCTGATCGTCGCGGACATCACCAACCCCACGTTCTTCGACATCATCCGCGGCGCAGAAACCACCGCGACTCTCCGCGACTACACCCTGGTACTTGCCGAGTCCGCCGAGTCCGCCGTCACCGAGCTGACGGCTGCCCGCCGGATGATGGCCACCGTGGACGGCCTCATCCTTGCCAGTCCGCGCATGGACGACGACGACATCCGGACCATCGCCCGCGACAAGCCCGTGGTGGTCATCAACCGCGAGGTCGACGGCGTGCCGTGCGTGGTTCCCGACGTGAACAAGGGCATCAGCGAGGCAGTCCGCAGCCTGGCGGCCAACGGGCACCACAAGGTTGCCTTCGTTGCCGGTCCTGCGCAGTCCTGGATGTCCGCCCGCCGCTGGGAAGGCGTGCAGGCCGCCTGCGAATGGTCCCGGCTCGACGCCGTGCGGCTGGAATCCACCAAACCCACGGTCGACGGCGGCCGGCAGGTGGCGCGCGACGTCCGCGCCAGCGGTGCCACGGCCGTGCTGACCTACAACGACCTCCTAGCCATCGGGCTCATGCAGGAACTCCAAGCCGCGGGGGTGGTGGTCCCGGACCAGATCAGCATCGTTGGGTTCGACGACATCTTCGGGGCGGATTTCACCACGCCTCCGCTCACCACCGTTCGCTCGCCGCTGGGGGAGTGCGGCTCGGGCGCTGCCACGCTGCTGCTGGACCTGCTGCACGGCGCAGGGGAGCCGACCGCCACCCTGCGCGTCGAAACAGAGCTTGTGCTGCGGGGCTCGAGCGGACGGCTCCTGCCCGCGGGCTGAGCAAGTCCGCGGCATTTCCGGATATCCGCGCCGGTCTCGGACAACCGCGGCCCGGATCGCAGGTGCGACAGTTCGGAACCGTAGCGAACAGTAATCCGGGACACTCTGGCAATATTTGGCAACCGGTTGACAAATACCCGGGGAAGACCGGACCATTGAGCTATGTCACAGTCGATTGCCGCCAACCCAGACCGGCTCCTGCCCGCGGATCCCGGAACGCGCAGCATTGCGCGCGACCTCCTGCAGCGCGTCCAGGACCTCCCCATCATTTCCCCGCACGGGCACGTTGACGCCGCAGTCATCGAGCACAACACCCCTTTCCCGGACCCCGCAGCGCTGCTGGTCAGTCCGGACCACTACGTCACGCGGCTGATCCACGCCAGCGGCGTTCCCCTGGACCGGCTGAAGGGCTCGGCAGCGGGGGAACCGGACTCCCGTACCGTCTGGCACGAGTTCTGCAAGGCCTGGCCGCTGTTCGAGGGAACGGCCTCCGGCTACTGGCTCCGCACCCAGTTCAGCAGCGTCTTCGGCCTCCAGCACGAGATCAGCGCCGAGACCGCCGATGCCAGCTACGATGCGATATCTGCCAAGCTGCTCGAGCCGGGCTTCCGGCCCCGCCAGCTCTTCAAGGACTTCAACATCGAGGTGCTGGCCACCACTGACGATCCGCTGGACAGCCTGGCCAGCCACAAGGCGATCGCCGAGGACCCCACGTTCCACGGACGAGTCCTTCCCACCTTCCGCCCCGACGCCTACCTGAACATCGCGCACCCCACCTGGTCCGCGAACGCGGACCGGCTCATCGCGGCAGCGGGCGACGGCGCCACCGGCTATGCCGGCTACGTCACGGCTCTGGAAAACCGGCGTCGTTACTTCGTGGAACACGGCGCAGTCTCCGCGGACCACGGCGTCCGCACTCCCGTGACGCTCAAGCTCGACGCCGGCGATGCGGCCAAGCTGTTCGACCGCGCCCGCTCGGGCCAGGCCACGGCGCAGGACCGCGACGACTTCGAAGCCCACATGATGTACCAGATGGCGCGGATGTCCGTGGAGGACGGCCTGGTCATGACCATCCACCCGGGGTCCTACCGCAACCACCACGAGCCCACGTTCAACACCTACGGTGCAGACACAGGCCACGACATTCCCGTCGCCACCAACTACACCGAGGCAATCCGCCCGCTGCTGCAGGACTTCGGCACCGCCAAGGACTTCCACCTGGTGCTCTTCACCCTGGACGAGACCGTGTTCTCCCGCGAACTCGCGCCGCTGGCAGGCTTCTACCCGTCCGTCTACCTCGGTGCCCCGTGGTGGTTCCTGGACGCACCGGACGCCATGCTGCGCTTCCGTTCCGCCGTCACGGAGACGGCCGGGTTCTCCCGCTCGTCCGGCTTCATCGACGACACCCGGGCCTTCTGCTCCATCCCCGCGCGCCACGATGCCTCCCGCCGGATCGAGGCCTCCTTCCTGGCCAGGCTGGTAGCGGAGCACCGCGTCGGCGAGGACCGCGCCCATGAACTGATCGTCGACATCGTCGACGGCTCGCCCCGAAGGGTCTTCAAGCTGTGAGCATCGAACTGAAATCCGCGCCGGAACCCGCCGTCGAGCTTCCCCAACTCAGCCGCAGCCTGAGGCCGTCTGCCAAGGCACCCGTGCGGATCGTCCATCTGGGACTGGGCGCCTTCCACCGCTCGCACCAGGCCTGGTACACCCACCTGTCGGCTGACGCCGCCGACTGGGGCATCGCAGCCTTCACCGGCCGACGCCCCGACGCAGCGCTGGCGCTGGCCGAACAGGACGGGCTGTTCACCCTGGTGGAACGCGCTGACGGCGGCGACTCCTTCACTGTGGTCAGCAGCATCGTGGAGGCCGTGGACGGCGCCGACGTGCAGCGGCTCGCGGAGCTGGTTGCCGCGCCCGCCACCGCCGTCGTCACCCTGACCATCACCGAAGCTGCCTACCGGCTCGGCGCCGACGGGCAACTCGACCGGACGGCGTCCGACGTCGTTGCCGACCTTGCGCTGATGGCGTCCGGCAGCGGAAATCCGACGACGCCGCTGGGCCGGCTGGTGCTGGCCCTCGCCGCCCGCCGGGCTGCTGCCGCCGGACCGCTCGCCGTGGTCTGCTGCGACAACCTTTCCAACAACGGCACCGTGGCGCACAACGCCGTGGTGGGCATGGCCGGGGCGTGGGACGCAGGCCTGGCCGGATGGATTGACGCCAACATCAGCTTCGTCAGCACCTCGGTGGACCGCATCACCCCGCGGACCACCGATGCGGACATTGCCGCCGTCCAGGCCGAGTGCGGTTACCGCGACAATTCACCCGTGGTGGCCGAGCCCTTCGCCAACTGGGTGCTCAGCGGGGATTTCCCCGCGGGACGCCCGCGCTGGGAAGACGCCGGTGCCGTGTTCGTGGCCGACATTGAACCGTACGAGAACCGCAAACTGTGGCTCCTGAACGGCGCGCACTCCTTGCTGGCCTACGCCGGGCAGCTTCGCGGCCACACCACAGTGGCCCAGGCTTTGGCGGACCCGCTCTGCCTGCAGGCCGTTGAAAAGTTCTGGGACGAGGCGGAAGCGAACCTTTCCGGGCCGGACGGAAATCCTGCGGAACTGCAGATCCCGGCTTACCGCGCTGCGTTGCTGGCACGCTTCAGCAATGCCCGGATTGCCCACAACCTCGCGCAGATTGCGATGGACGGCAGCACCAAACTGCGGATGCGCGCCGTTCCGGTGCTGCGGGCCGAACGTGCAGCGGGGCGGTCCGGTGCGGCGGCGGCGCTCATGATCGCTGCGTGGATGGATTACAGCGCCGCCGCGGCAGCGTTCCAGGATCCGCTGGCTAGCGAGGCGGCCGAAGCCAACCGGCTCAGCGGCGCGGAGCGGATCCGTGCCCTGCTGGGCCTGGTGGATCCGGCCCTGGCCGGGGACCCCGCCGTCGTCGAGCTGATTGCAGACCTGTGCGGAACGTTCGGGGAGCTGGCTGTCTTCCCGTAGCGTCCTCCGTACGTGCACTGCTGCCCGGCTCCCGGATCACGGGGAGTCGGGCAGCAGTGTTTCATGAACTTTCAACAAAATGATGGCAACCGCTTGCCAAATGATTGCCAAGTGATTAGGATTACAACAAGAGCAAAAACCCGGCCGCGACCCCGGGCACCCGCAATCCTCCCCAGACCCACCCCGCAATGACGCGTAAGGACTTCGCCAAAATGCTCAAGCCCCAGGCAAACGAAACCCGTGAAATGGTCAACCTCGACGGCCTCTATCGCTTCCAGGTGGACTTCGACCGTGCCGGACACAGGCAGGAATGGTTCAAGGCTCCGCTGGAAACCTGCCTCGAAATGGGTGTTCCGGCCAGCTACAACGACGTCTTCCCGGACAAGGCCATCCGCGACCACGTGGGCTACGTCTGGTACCAGCGCGAAGTGCGCGTTCCCCGCGGCTGGGCCGGGGAGCGGGTCCACGTCCGCCTCGACTCCGCTACCCACGAAGGCATGGTCTGGGTGAACGACGTCCTGGTCGCCGAGCACACCGGCGGCTACATGCCGTTCAGCGCCGACATCACGGACCACGTCACCCCGGGCCAGGCTTTCCGGCTCACGATCTCCGTGAACAACGAACTCACCCAGGCCACCATCCCGCCGGGCAGCATCACCGTCACCGAGGACGGCCGCCGGCAGCAGAGCTACCTCCATGACTTCTACAACTACGCCGGGCTCCACCGCAGCGTCTGGCTCTACAGCACGCCCGCCGTCACGGTGGACGACGTCACGGCAGTGACCGGCTTCGACGGCGCCACCGGCACCGTTGACTACACCATCGCGACGGCGGGCGGCTCCGGCAGCGAAATGGTGACTGTTTCCCTCAAGGATGCAGACGGCGTCGAGGTGTCCCGCGCGGAAGGCGCCGAGGGCGCCCTGGTGATCAACGACGTCGTGCTCTGGAAGCCCGGCGCGGCATACCTATACAACCTGACCGCTGAAATCCACGACGGCGGCCGGCTGCTGGACAGCTACACGCTGCCCGTGGGCGTGCGGACAGTCGAAGCACGCGGCAAGGAATTCCTCATCAACGGGGAGCCCTTCTACTTCACGGGCTTCGGCATGCACGAGGACCATGTCGCCATCGGCAAGGGCCACAGCAACGCCCAGATGGTCAACGACTTCCGGCTCCTGGACTGGGTGGGCGCCAACTCCTTCCGCACCTCGCACTACCCGTACGCCGAGGAAGTCATGGAGTTCGCTGACCGCCACGGCATCGTGGTGATCGACGAAACCGCTGCCGTGGGCCTGCACCTTGGCTTCGGCGCCGTGTTCGGCGGCATAGCGAAAAAGACGTACGTCGACGGCGGCGTGGACGCCAATACCGCCGCGAACCACCGCCAGGCCATTACGGAACTCGTGGCCCGCGACAAGAACCACCCGTCTGTAGTGATCTGGTCCATCGCCAACGAACCCAACGGTTCGGAGGAAGGCGCCCGCGAATACTTCCAGCCGCTGGCCGAACTGACCCGTCAGCTGGACCCCACCCGCCCCGTGGGCTACGTCAACGTCATGTTCGACACCCCGGACAAGGAACTGCTGGGTGACCTCTTCGACGTCATCATGCTCAACCGCTACTACGGCTGGTACCTGAACAACGGGGACCTGGAAACAGCGGAACAGGTCCTGGAGAAGGAACTTCGGGAATGGGAAGCCAAGTACGGCAAGCCAATGATCATGACCGAGTACGGGCCGGACACCATGCCCGGCTTCCACTCCATCTATGAGCAGCCCTGGAGCGAGGAATACCAGGCAGCCTTCCTGGCCATGTACCACCGCGTCTTCGACCGGGTAGAAGCCATGGTGGGCGAGCAGGTGTGGAACTTCGCAGACTTCCAAACGTCCAACGGCATCATGCGGGTGGACGGCAACAAGAAGGGCGTCTTCACCCGCGACCGCCGGCCCAAACCCGCCGCATTCGCCCTGCGCCAGCGCTGGACCGCGCTCGCCGGAGTCAAGAACGGCAGCGACAAAACCATCGCGGGCACCACCACCCCCTAACGTTTTCATCATTTTTCGCCGGCCCCGCGGGGACGGCACCGGGTAAAGGAGCCCAATCATGAAAAAACTGAGCAAACTGAACATCATCGGCTATGGCGCCGGCGACGCCGCCAACAACCTGGCCTTCACCACGGCCACTATGTTCCTCCTCGTCTACTACACAGACGTTGCGGGCATTTCCGCCGCCGCGGCCGGCACCCTGCTGCTGGCCGTCAGGATTTTCGACGCGTTCGCCGATGTCCTTGCCGGCCGCATGGTGGACCGTAGCTTCAGCAAGCGCTTCGGGAAGTTCCGTCCATTCATCATGTTCGGCTCCATCCCGCTGCTGCTCCTAAGCGTTGCAACCTTCTCCGTCCCCCAGCTGGGCGAGTCCGGCACCCTGCTCTACGCCTACGTCACTTACGCAGCCCTTGGCCTGGCCTACAGCCTGGTCAACATCCCCTACGGCTCCCTGGCCGGCGCCATGACGCAGGACCCGGGGGAGCGCGCCAAGCTGGGATCGGCACGCATGGTTGGCGGCCTGCTGGTGGGTTCGGCCCTCGGTATCTTCGTGGCACCGCTCATCAAGCCCGGCGCTGACCTGCAGGCAACCTTCACCACCATCACGATGGTATTCGTCGTGATCGGCGCGGCCCTGTACTTCTTCACAGTCCTCACCGCAAAGGAACGCGTCCACCGCGCGGTCCCGAACGTGTCCCTCAAGCAGAGCATGGAAACCCTGAAGGGCAACAAGCCCCTCCTGATGCTGTGCATCAGCTCCTTCTTCTTCCTCTCCGGCTACCTCGCACTGACCTCCGTGCAGCTGTACTACCTGCGCGACGTCCTCGGCCGCCTCGACCTGTATCCGGTCCTGTCCATCATTCAGCTGGTCGTCACGTTCGTGCTGGCAGGTTTCATGCCCAAGCTGGTCCGCAGCATCGGCAAGAAGCGCGTGTACATCTACTCGTCGCTGCTCACCGTCATCGGTGGCGCCATCATCTTCTTCACCCCTGCCAGCCAGGTCTGGATCGGCTTCACCGGCCTGGTGATCAGCCTCGTGGGCGTCCTCGCCGTCAACATCGTGGTGTGGGCCCTGGAAGCCGACACTGTGGAGTACGGCGAATGGAAGACCGGTGTCCGGACCGAGGGCATCACTTACGCGCTGTTCTCCTTTACCCGGAAGACCGGTCAGGCTGTGGGCGGCGCGCTCGCCGCCTACGCACTGGCCTTGGGCGGCTACAAGTCCGGCGGTGCACAGACCGCCGAGGCCACCTTCGGAATCCAGCTCGCAGCCGGCGCCATCCCCGCAGTGCTGACCATCCTGGCCGTCCTGGTCATGTCCAAGTACAACCTCACTGACGCCATGCACGCCGAGATTCTCACCGAGATCCGGGCACGCCGCACCAGTGAACAAGGCGGAGCCGAAGGATCGGCCGCCGCATCCTCGGAAGCCGCCACCTCAAGGGCTGCCGCCAAACCGCTCGCGCCCAACTCCAACTAAATTCCAGAACCAGCCTCGACCCAGCCCCCCGCTCGAAAGGACCTGTTGTGAAAATCATTGCCGCGGAAGTCTTTGTGACAAGCCCCTCCCGTAACTTCGTGACCCTGCGGATCACCACCGAGGACGG